>PMPH01000137.1 GCA_003161045.1 Acidobacteriaceae bacterium | reverse complement strand
GCCAGTCCTTGGCCAACTCGACGGCCGAGCGGTTCAGATTGCCGGCATACTGCTCCAGCTTGGTCTCGAAGCGCGCAAAAAGCGAGAAGGCGTCGGCCGTCGAACCGGCAAATCCGGCCAGAATCTTCTCCTGATAGAGGCGGCGAATCTTTTTGGCCGAGTGTTTCAGCACGTGGTCACCCAGGGTGACCTGCCCGTCGGCGGCCATCACCACCAAACCATTGCGGCGAATGCAGATCACCGTGGTCGAACGAATCCGGCTGCGGGCGCGGCCAGGAATCCGCCCGCAAATCCAGTCAGGAATCCGGGAATCCTGTGCCGCGGTGGAACGGGTACGTAAAGTCAAGAAAAACCTCCGGAGATGGGGCGTCCGGCAGGCCGGAACTCCTTTAAGATGCAGTCACGAGTATATCGCAGCAGGAACCGTGGGTTGCCGCGCCGTCTGCCAGCCTGCCAGACAGCGCATCGGCTTCACCCGCGTCCGGCTGCGGTATTCTCTAGTTTGGGACTCCAGTTCGGCAATGATGGGGAAAGAGTCCCGCCTTCGATGACCGTTCTCAACGCAAATGCATGGGAGATTGGCGCGGTCGCTGCCCTGGTGGCTGCGCTGCTCGTCGTGAGTCTCTGGCTCCTGCTGCGCAAGCACCCCACGCCGGAAGAGCTGGAGCGGGCGCGCCGCCAGTTACTGTCCCAATCGGGGCGGCTGGTGGACGGCATGCTGCTGGACATCTGCGAGATCGAGGCTCCGCAAAAATCCAAAAATGAGCCGGCCCGCACGCTGACCCTGCTGGTCTACAGCTACCGCATCGGCGGCGTGGATTACGAGTCCTCGCAGGACATTACGGCCATGAGCGGCGTGGTGGATGCGGCCCAGGTGCGGGCCGGATTCCCTTGCTCGGCGCGATACCAGCCGGGCAATCCCCAGAACAGCATCGTGGTGGCCGAAGAGTGGAGCGGGCTGCGGATGGGGCTGCCAGTGCTGCCCGCCTTCGAGTATCCCGACCCGGTCGACCTGCGCCACCTGCGCCCCGGCCGCGGCTGAACGGCCGCTCCTGCCCCGGCGCATCTTCTTGCCCAAAGCGAAGGAAATGAGCGGACTGAGCGCCTCCGCAACTAGAGCATTTTCGGAATGAACGTAGTCCTTTTGAGTGCAATGAATGTGGCTTTTACTTCCACCCCACGGACGAAGACCTGTCCGTGGGGACCCCGTTAAGGAAAAAGCCACTTGAGTGTGAGGTTTCGGTCTACAGCAATTCCGAAAATGCTATACCGCACCGTATTCGTTCTTCGGTGCGTTACCGCACCGGGCCCGCATCGCGCTGGGGCCAGTAGACGAAGACCGCCTTGCCGTAAATCAGCGGGCGCTCGACGGGGCCGAAGTCGCGGCTGTCGGAGGAGATCGACCGGTGGTCGCCCATCATGAAGTAGCAGCCGTCAGGGACAACGATTTCGGCCATCGAGCGGAGGTCGCGGAACTCGTCGGGGACGTACTTTTCGCGCAGCGGCTCGCCGTTGAGCCATACCGTGCCGTGGTCGATCCAGAGGCGGTCGCCGGGCAGGGCGATGACGCGCTTGATGTAGCTCGTCTCTATATTGCGCGGATAGCGGAAGACCACCACGTCGCCACGCTCGATGGCCGAGAAGCGGTAGACGAACTTGTTGATGAAGAGCCGGTCCTGGTCCTCAAGGCGCGGCAGCATACTGGTGCCTTCCACGCGCACCGGCTGGTAAAGAAAGGTAATAATCAGCACCGAGGCGGCGACGGAGACCACTAAATCGCGCAGCCAAAGCCTTATGCCGCTGGTATTCGGCGACGGCGCGGAGACCGTCATCGGAGGCGCCGGGGCCAGCTCTGCGCCAGACGAGGAAGGCTGACCGGGTTCGGGGGAGTCGGGGGGAAACGCTTCCATCTGCTCCTGCTTCTGTAGAATCAATGTCTTACAGGCTATATTCAGCAAAGATCAGCAGAAACTGCGCCTACGCTAGCTTGTTCGCCTGATTCGAGTGTAATCTTTCACCGGCGCAGAGGGCCAGAAAAATTGGGAATGTGCAGCGCAGACCCGTCCGTTCAGCCTGCCGGGCCCGGACTACCCCACGGCCATCCTGCCGCGATACTCTTAAAGCCAAAGTGATCAGAGACGACAGACAATCCGCGGCTCCGCCGAGCACCCTTTTGGACGAGGGCTCTGCCGAGCTGACCCTGGCTATACTCCCCACCGGCCAGGACCTGCCGGCGGGGGCCCCGGCTATATTCCCCACCGGCCAAGACCTGCCGGCGGGGGCCCCGGCTACGCTGCCCGCAAACAAGGCCTCCGGCAAGGGCTCCGGCGAGTTGACGCCGTTCATGCGGCAATGGACGGCGGCCAAGCGGGAAAATCCCGATGCGCTGCTGTTTTTCCGCATGGGAGATTTTTACGAGCTCTTCTACGACGACGCGGTAACGGTCAGCCGGGAGTTGCAACTGACCCTGACGGCGCGCGACCGGGAGCGGAACCAGCCGATGTGCGGCGTTCCCTACCACGCGGTCGAGGGCTACCTGACGCGCCTCTTGCGCAAAGGCTACCGCATTGCCCTCTGCGACCAGATGGAAGACCCCAAGCTCACCAAGAAAATCGTGCGGCGGGAGGTGACCCGGGTGCTCTCGCCGGGAACGGCTCTGGACGCCGGGCTGGAGCAGGAGCAGAACAACTTTCTGGCGGCGTACTTTGAATTTGGGGACGAGAACTTGGGGGGGGCGGACGAAAGCCGGAAGAAAAGCTCCTCAGGGGCTAAAGCCCGCGCCGATTCGGCTTCTGCGATGTACGGGCTGAAGCCCGTACCCTTCACTGGAGCACGGGTTGCCGAGGACTCCGAAAAACCAGCCTCGAAGGCTGAAGCCCGCTCTGATTCGGCAGCCCCTGACGATTTGGCAGCCGCTGGCGCAGGGCCGCTCACGGCGCGGCCAAAGCCACCCCCTTCCAAAGCCCGGAATTCTTCCGCAACAGCCGGGCTGGTCTGCGCGGTGGCCCTGCTGGACGTTTCCACCGGAGAGTTTCGCACGGCGGAGTTCACCGGAGCCTCGGCCCGGCAGCAGGCGGTGGACGAGATTGTTAAAGCTGGATCGAGCGAAGTGCTCGTCGCCGAGGGCACCGCTCTGCCGGCGCAACTCGAGCGGATTCCGGCGCGGACGCGCGTCGAGGATTGGGTCTGGACGCGGGAGTTTGCCGTGCCGCTGGTCGAGCGCCAGTTGAATGTGCGCTCGCTCGAAGGCTTTGGGCTGACAGAGCATCCGGCGGCGGCGATTGCGGCCGGCGCGGTGCTGCATTATGTGCGCTCTACGCAGAAAAACGAGGCTCTGCACATTGACAGCCTCAAATTTGAGGAGCACTCGACGGCACTGGAGCTGGACCAGGTGACGGTGCGAAACCTTGAATTAGTAGAGCCGCTCTTTCAGGGTGCAGGTCAGGACAGCCGGGCGACGCTCTTCCACGCCCTGGACGCCTGCCAGACGCCGATGGGCAAGCGCCTCTTGCGGGCGACGATTCTGCGGCCGCTGGTGGAGGCTTATGCTCTTGAAGGCCGCTACGAGGCCGTCGGCGAGGCGCAGGGAGACCTGGTGAGGCGCGAGGAAATTCGCCGGAGCTTTTCCGGGCTTCTGGACCTGGAGCGGCTGCTGGCGCGGCTTTCCTTGGATTCGGCGGGACCGCGCGACGTGCGCGCCCTCGGGGCGAGCTTGAGCCGCCTGCCGGGATTGCGGACGGCCCTCAAAGCGATGCGGGCAGCCCGGTGGCGGGAGCTGGCGGAAGAGCTGGACCCGCTCGAAGAGGTGACGGCGCGGATTCAAACCGCGCTGGTCGAGGAGCCTCCGCTGACCATGGCCGACGGCGGGGCGATTGCCGCGGGCGTGGACGCGGAGTTGGACGAGTTGCGGACGATTTCGACCACCGGGCGGCGGCAGATTGCTGCCATCGAGGAGCGGGAGCGGGAGCGGACGGGGATTAACTCGCTGAAGGTGCGTTATAACTCGGTTTTCGGCTATTACATCGAGATTACCAAGTCCAACCTGGCGCTGGCGCCAGCCGATTATGAGCGCAAACAGACGCTGGTGAACGCCGAGCGGTTTACGACGCCGGAGTTGAAGGAGTATGAGCGCAAGATTCTGACCGCGCACGAGCGGTCGATCGAGATTGAGAAGCGGATTTTGGCTGCATTGCGCAGTTCCGTACTGCAAGCTGCGGGGCGGATCAAGCGAACATCGGCTGCGGTGGCGGAGGCGGACCTGCTGGCCAACTTCGCGCACCTGGCGGCGGGACGGCGCTATGTGAGGCCGATCATCGACGAGGCCCCGGTGATCGAAGCGGTTGCCGGGCGCCATCCGGTGATCGAGCAGTGGATGGAGGAGACGCGCGAGGGAAGGTTCATCCCGAACGACCTTTACCTGAATGCGGCGGACCTGAATGCGGCAGGCGAGGGGCCGAGTTTGTTGCTGATAACCGGGCCTAACATGGGCGGCAAGAGCACCTATCTGCGCCAGGCGGCGATGCTGGTTCTTCTGGCCCAGATGGGCAGCTTTGTTCCGGCCGAGAGCCTGCGCTTTGGACTGGTGGACCGAATTTATACGCGCATCGGGGCCAGCGACAACGTGGCGCGGGGACGGTCAACCTTCATGGTGGAGATGACCGAGACAGCGACGATTCTGAATACGGCGACGAATAAGTCGCTCATCCTGCTCGACGAGATGGGCCGTGGAACGGCTACCTTCGACGGACTCTCGCTGGCCTGGGCGACGGTCGAGTACCTTCATGCAGAGACCGGCGCACGGACGCTGTTTGCCACACACTATCATGAACTGACGATGCTGGCCGAGAAGCTGCCGCGAGTTAGAAACCTGCGCGTGGGCGTGAAAGAAGCGGCAAGCGGCATTGTCTTTCTGCATCACATCGAGCCGGGCGCGGCCAGCAAGAGTTACGGAATTGAAGTAGCGAAGCTGGCGGGACTGCCAGCCGCGGTGATCGAACGTGCCCGGCACGTGCTGCGCCAGCATGAAAAGCAGGAGCGGCAGAGCGTGCAGGTGGAAACGGCTCCCGAGCCGGTACAGTTGACGATTTTCACGCCGCTTTCGCAGCGGATTGTGGACCGGATCGAGGCGACGGATGTGAACACGCTGACGCCGTTGCAGGCGCTGAATCTGCTGGAAGAACTTCAGGTGGAGTTGAAAGAGGCAAGGGACTAGGGAATAGGGACTAGGAAATAGGGACTAGGGAAAGAGAATTCCGGCTGGAAGTGCTGCTGGAAGTAACTTGAAGGAGCGGTAATGAAAACGAATCTGCGCCAGGCCGTGGGAAGTCTTCTGGTCGTGGGGCTTGAAGGCACGGAGCTGACCGGCCTGGAGCGCGCATGGCTCAAGCTGGTACGGCCGGCGGGGGTGATCCTCTTCCGGCGCAACATTGCGGACGCCCGGCAGACGCGGGCCCTGCTGGCCGAGGCTACGAGCCTGTGCGCGGCCAACAGCTTTCGCTGCGTGGACATGGAAGGCGGCACGGTGGACCGGCTGCGGGACGCGCTGACCGCCATGCACTCGGCGCAGGCGGTGGCGGAGGCGGAACGGCGGACGGGAAAGGCTGGCCTGGCCCGCCGACAGGGCGAGCTGATCGCGCAGGGAGTGAAGGCCTTCGGCTTTAACACGACGCTGGCGCCGGTGCTCGACCTGGCGCTGCCGGAGTCGGCCAAGGTGATGGGCACGCGCTCGGCGGCGGCGACGGCCGAAGGCATGGTCGATTATGCGCGTGATTTTCTGGCGGGCCTCGCCACGCACAAGGTGGTGGGCTGCGGCAAGCATTTTCCTGGCCTCGGCGGCGGCACACTCGATTCGCATCTGGAAACTCCGGCCATCGGGCGCGGCATGCGCGAGCTATGGCGCGAGGATTTGGCTCCGTATCGCGAACTCCGCGACGAACTGCCCATGGTGATGGTGAACCACGCGGCTTATCCGGAGACGCCGGGAAAGAGCAAACCGGCGAGCGCATCGTCTTACTGGATTCAGACGGTACTGCGCAAGCGGATCGGCTACCGGGGAATCATCTTCTCCGACGATATGGAGATGGGCGGCATTCTGAAGTTCATGCCCATCGAAGAGGCTGTGGTGGCGGCAGTGCGGGCGGGGATGGACCTGCTCGAAATCTGCCACAGCCCGGATCTGATTCTGCGCGCCTATGAGGCGCTGATGGCCGAAGGCGAGCGGTCGGCGGCCTTTTCCAGGCTGATTTTCGAGCGCGCAGAGCAAATGGCGCGGAGCAGGGCAAAGCTGTTTGCCAGCGGCGTGCCGCGAGCGCTCACGCCCAGGCAATTCGCGGCGCTGCGCGAGAGAATTCTCAGCTTCCGGGAGACGGTGATGAAGGCTCAATCCGGCGCGGAGGCGCAGCCCGCATGAGCGCAGAGACTCTAACAGTGGCCGGCATCATGAGCGGAACCTCGGCCGACGGCGTCGACGTGGCCGTGGTGCGGATTACACCGCACAGGCAGCGTGCCGGACTCAAACGGCTTGGGCTCATACGGCCGGAGCTGACGCTGGTGGCGCACGAGAGCTTCGCCTTTCCGGCCCCACTGCGGCGAGTCGTTCTAGGGGCGATGAACGCGGCCGCGACCTCGACGGCGGAGTTGGCGCGGCTCAATTGGAGGCTCGGCCTGGCCTACGCCGAGGCGGTCAGCGCAACCGTCGAACGGCACAAGGCGAAGCTCGATCAGGGCAAGCTGGATTTGATTGGCTGCCACGGGCAGACGCTCTATCATCAGCCGCGAGCGGCACGCTATGCGGGCCGGCGCTTCGGCTGCACCTGGCAGTTGGGTGAGGCAGCGGTGATCGCCGCGGCGACGGGCGTTCCCGTGGTCTCGAACTTTCGCCCGGCGGACATGGTAGCCGGAGGCCAGGGAGCGCCGCTGGTTTCGCTGCTGGATTACGTGCTCTTTGCCGACGGAAAACGCGGGCGCGTGCTGCAGAACATCGGCGGCATCGCCAATCTGACGGCGATTCCCGCCGGAGCCGCGGCGGATGCGGTCGTCGCCTTCGACACCGGCCCTGGGAACATGGTGATCGACTGGCTGGCGCAGGAGCTTTTTCAGGCAAAGTTCGACCGCAACGGAAACCTTGCCGCGCGAGGCTCGGTGCTAGGGCCCGTGCTGGCCAAGGCGCTCGGCAACCCTTATTTCAAGCTGAAGCCGCCGCGTACCGCCGGTCGCGAGCAGTTTGGGCGCGAGTATGCGGCGAAGTTTCTGGCGGCCTGCCAAAGGCTCAGTTGCAAACCCGAGGACGCGCTGGCCACGGCGACGGCGCTGACGGCCGAAACCATTGCGCAGGGTTACAAACTCTTCGCCCGGCGCGGGATGAAGGGCTGCGCGGTGGATTACATCGTCTCTGGCGGCGGGGCGCGCAACCGGACGCTGATGGCGATGCTGGCGCAAAGGCTGGAGCCGCTGGGCTGCGAACTGGCTACGAGCGAAGACTTCGGTTTGCCCGCCGAAGCCAAGGAGGCCGCGGCCTTTGCTCTGCTGGCCTGGCAGACCTGGCACCACCTGCCGGGAAATCTGCCCAAAGCCACCGGCGCGGCGCGGCCGACGATCCTGGGGCAGGTGACCTATGTGTAGGGGCTTGAGATTGGGTGAATTCCCAGGTTTCAAAATCGAGACCTGGGGCACCCGGCCCACAATCTCATTGGTCCATTCATCGGCGCGGCTAAAGCCGCGCCCTTTCAAAACCAGGGTTCCCAACGACAGGATTTCATCGCAGGGGTGGAGAGCAACAAGATTCGCCGCCGGATTTGCGCTCTTAGTGCTGCTTGCGGCGCTCGCGGGCTGCCACGCAGCGCCCCGCGACCCGCAAACCGTGGTCTTCCTCATCGAGAGCAGTCCGACCAGCCTTGACCCGCGCGTGGGAACGGACGCGCAATCGGAGCACATCGACGAGCTGCTCTTTGATGGCCTGGTGGCGCGCGACGCCAGCTTTCATTTCACGCCGGCGGTGGCCGAAAGCTGGGAGCAGCCGAACCCACTGACGCTGGTCTTCCATCTGCGCCCCTCGGTCCGCTTCCACGATGGCCGCCCTCTGACGGCGCGCGATGTGGCTTGGACCGTGAACTCGATCCGCTCGGGCGAGGTGATCTCGCCCAAGGCCGCCGCTTACGCCGCGGTGGAGTCGGTCGAAGCCCGGGATGCGCGGACGGTGGTCTTCCACTTGAAGCGCCCGGACAACTTTCTGCTGACCAACCTCTCGACCGGCGCCTTCGGCATTGTTCCCGAGGGTAGCGGGCGCGAATTCTGGCGGAATCCGGTGGGCACGGGGCCATTTCGCTTCGTCAGCCAGCAGATCGACCAGGAGGTGCTCATCGCGCGCAACCAGTTGAGTTGGGCGGCAGCGCCGAAGATTGAGCGGGTGCGTTTTCGCGTGGTCCCGGACGCGATTACCGAGTCGCTGGAGATGGAAAAAGGCTCGGGAGATGTGGCCGTCAATTCCCTGCCGATGGATTCTCTGGCGGCGCTGGCCACGCGGCCTAATCTCGTAGTCGAAGACGCGCCCGGAACGCAGATTCAGTACCTCGGCTTCAACCTGCGCGATCCGCTGCTGCGGGACGCGCGGGTGCGCCAGGCGATTGCCTGCGCCATCGACCGCCCTCTGATGATTCAAACCCTGCTGCGGGGCCACGCGCGGCCGGCCGAGAGCCTGCTGCCGCCCAGCCACTGGGCCGTCACCGATGACGTTGCGCGCTACCCGTACGATCCGGCGAGAGCGGCGCGGCTGCTGGACCAAGCCGGCCATCCTGCCGGTCCGGATGGGGTGCGCTTTCACCTGACGATGAAGACCGGCAACGTCGAGGACGTGCGGCTGCTAGCGGCCGTCTTGCAACAGCAACTGGCCAGGGTGGGCATTGCGCTCGATCTGCGCAGCTACGAATTCGCCACTTTTTATTCCGACGTGACGCGCGGGGCCTTTCAGATGTACTCGCTGCGCTGGATCGGCGGCAATGAGCAGCCGGAGATCTTCAACTACGCCTTCTTGACCGCGAATTTTTCTCCCCGCGGCGCCAATCGCAGCCACTATTCGAACCCGCGGCTGGACGCCCTGCTCGACGACGCGGCCCAGAGCACGGACACCGCCCGGCGGCGCGCCGATTACGTCCAGGCGCAACAGACGCTGGCGCGCGATCTGCCCGCCATCAACCTCTGGTACCGGGACACGGTCGTGGTGCACAACCGGCGGCTGACGCACGTCGTTCCCACGCCCTCGGGCAGTTTTGCCTTTCTGGAGACGGCTCAATTGGCGGCGAATTGATCCGGACGGCGGCTAATTCCTGATCGGGCGGCGGAAAATTCCTGAAAGAGCCTACTATTCTGCAAGTAATCTGACCTTCTGCTGAAATCTGAAGACTTTGGAGCCAACCAGACTTTTTTGAGCCAAATCAGTTCGCTGTGGAGCCGCCCGCTCAACCTTTTGCCGGAGTGATTCGTCTACAAAATGGAAACCATTTTCCCGCCCAGCGGACCGGCGGAATTTTACCCTTCAAGAAACGGCTTATGAAGAACTGGATGAAGATTCGACCTCCGTTTTTGATCGCGCGCGGGCTCGCGTGGATTGTGCTGGCGTGGATTGCGCTGCTGGCAGGCGCGCCCCTGGCTGGCGCGCAGACGCCTTCCCGCTTTGTGGGCACCATCACCGCCCTCGGCGGCAACACGCTCACGGTAAAAACCGACCAGGGCCAGGCCTACCCGGTGGAGGTTCCAACGACGGCCTCGCTCAAGCGTATCGCCCCCGGCCAAAGGGATCTGAGCGCGGCGCAGACGATCCAGTTCAGCGATCTGGCCGTGGGCGACCGCGCGCTGGTCAGGCTCGACCCCGGCGCCCCCGCCGGAGCCGCGCAGGCCTTGCAGATCGTGATCGTCAAGCAGGAAGACGTAGCGCTGAAGGAGCAGAAGGAGCGCGAGGATTGGCAGCGGCACGGGGTGGGCGGACTGGTAAAGAGCGTCGATGCCGCCTCGGGCGCCATTGTGCTCACCAGCGGTGCGGGAGCGGCGGCCAAAACGATTACCGTCCACACCTCCAGCGCGACAATGCTCAAACGCTACGCTCCCGCCTCGGTGCGCTTTGACGCCGCGCTTCCGGCGCCGATCGAGGCGATTCATGTGGGCGATCAACTGCGCGCGCGCGGCGCTAAGAATGCTGACGGTACAGAGATTGCCGCAGAAGAAGTGGTCTCCGGCAGCTTCCGTAATATTTCCGGAACCATTGCCTCGCTCGATGCCTCCGCTTCAACGCTGTTGGTCAAGGATTTGGCCACGAAAAAGCCGGTCACCGTCCACATCAGCACGGAGGCGCAGATGCGCCGGCTGCCTGACCGCGCGGCGCAGATCCTGGCGGCGAGGTTGAAGGAGACCTCGGGCGGCGGCCAAACTGGGCGACTGAGTGGCCAGGGCGCCGGCGATCCGCAGCAGATGATCACGCGCGCTCCGGCCATTCAGTTTGCGGATCTGAAGAAGGGCGAAGCGGTGATCCTGGTGGCGACCGAAGGAACCACAGAGGTTACGGCCATCACGCTGCTGGCGGGCGTTGAACCGCTGCTGGAATCCTCCGCGGCCAGCCAGGATCTGCTCTCCAATTGGAGCATGAACACCGGGGCGGGCGCGGCTGAAGCGGCCCAGTAGGTTCTCACACAACCAGCGGAAACAGGCACAACCAGCGGGAACAGGCGAGAGACTCGTGAATTCAAGATTGCATGGTTTTACTCATTTTTTGACGGCCCTGGCGCTGGGTTTGGCCGGAACGCTCGCGGCGCAGGCGCAGGCGCAGGCGCAGATTCAGGCGCAAGCTCAGGCTCAGACACAGGCGCAGACTCCGGTGCCGGCAGCCTCTTCAGCGGTCAGTGCGGCCCCTGCCGCCCCGGCAACTCCCGCGGCGGCCGCAACCCTGCACGGGCAGATCGCCGACCCGACCGGCGCGCTGATTCCTGGCGCAATGGTCACCATCACCACGCCAGCGGGGCGGACCGTGAGCACCACGGCCTCCAGCGCAACCGGCCATTACCAGGTGAATGGCCTCGCGCCCGGCAGCTACATTGTGCAGGCCGCCTTCACCGGCTTCGCGCCCTTTGCCTCCCAGCCCATTCAGCTTGCGGCCGGCCAACTGATGCGCGTGAACATCTCCATGGCCCTGGAGGTCGAGCAGCAGAGCGTCGTGGTCACCAGCGAGTCGCCCACCGTCAACATCGAGGCCAGTGAAAACTCCAGCGCCATCGTCATCAAGGGCAAGGATCTGGACGCTTTGTCGGACGACCCCGATGAGCTTTCCAGTGAACTGACGGCTCTGGCTGGACCCTCGGCGGGGCCGAATGGCGGACAAATCTACATTGACGGCTTCACCGGCGGGCAGCTTCCGCCCAAATCGGCCATTCGCGAGATTCGCATCAACCNNGCATCGAGATTCTCACCAAGCCGGGCACCGACAAGCTGCACGGACAGTTTTTCGCGCAGGGCAACGACAATGTATTCAACACCGGCAACCCGTTTATTAGCAACCTTCCCTCCTATCACAGCTACCAATTCAATGGCACTTTGAACGGCTCGCTCTCCAAAACGGCCTCGTTTTTTATCAGCGCCGAGCAGCGCAATAATCAGAACGACAGCATTTACAGCCTGAGCCAGGCTCCGATTCTGGACACAGCCACGAACACTTATTCGCTCGGCCCCCTTTCGGGCGGGATATTCAGTCCGCAGACGCGCACCAACATCGCGCCGCGCATCGACCTGCAACTGGGCCAGAAGAACACGCTGACGCTGCGCTACCAGTTCTATCGCAACAACCAGAGCGGCAACATCGGCACCACCGGTCTATTGCTGCCCTCGCAGGCCACCGCTTCAACTTCGATCGAACACACCGTCCAACTGAGCGATTCGGAGATTATCAACGATCACATCGTCAACGAAACGCGTTTCCAGTACCTGCGCGACACCTCTTCCACGACCTCGGCGAGCACCGATCCGATGATCACGGTGCCGGGCTCGTTCTCCGGCGGCGGGTCTTCGTCGCAGTTTTCCCACGATCATACGGATCACCTTGAGTTGCAAAACCTGACCTCTATGTCGGTAGGCGCGCACGCCATCAAGTTCGGCGCACGGCTCAGGGACAACCGCGACGCCAACTCGACCGATGCGAACTTCAACGGCAGCTTCACCTTCCCTTCGGTGGGCGCCATCGTGGCCACGGAGAACGGATTTATCCAGGGTGAAACCATTGCGCAAATCGCCGCCAGCTGCCCCGCTGAGTTAACGCAGCAAGGCGGCTGCGTCCCCTTCAAGCTCGACTACACGACCGGGGGCAAAAGCGCCACGGCCAACGTCTTCGACGCCACGCTCTTTGTGCAGGACGACTGGAAGGCCAACCCCTTTCTGACGCTCTCCGGCGGCCTGCGCTGGGAAGCGCAAAATCACATCTCCGACCACAACGACTGGGCTCCACGCGTGGCCTTTGCCTACGCCCTGGACGGGCACAAAGACAAAAAACAGGCCAAAACGGTGCTGCGCGGCGGCTTTGGCCTCTTCTATGACCGCTTCTCGATCAGCGACGAACTCTCGGCCGAGCGCTTCAGCGGCGCCGCCAATGGCCAGCAGCAGTTTCACATCAACAACCCGGCCTGCTTCACCAACACCAGCCTCGCGGATATGAGCAGCGCTGATCTGGCCAGTTGCGGAGTGTCCAGCACCAGCACCAGTACGATTGTGCAGATCGCGCCCAGCTACCACTCGCCCTACATCGAGCAGTTCGGCGCCAGCCTGGAGCGGCAGTTGACCAAAACCACGACGCTCACGGCCACCTACCTGCACTCCTTCGGCGTGCATCAGCTGGTCACGCGCGACTCCAACGCCTATGAGCCCGGAACCTATCAGTATGGCAGCACGACTCTGACCGGCACGCGGCCCAATGCGTCGCTGGGCATCGTGGATCAGTACTACCCGGAAGCGGTCTTCAAGCAGAACCAGTTGATCGTGAACATCAACGCCAAGCTCACGCCCAAATTCGGCCTGATCGGCTTCTATAACCTGACCGCGGCCAACTCCGACGGCGGCGCCGGCTCCGATGCCTCAAACTCCTACAACCTCACCCAGGACTACGGCCGCGCCAGCTTTGTCGCGCGGCAGATGCTCTTTCTGATGGCCAACTACACCGGCCCCTGGGGCATCGTCTTCAATCCCTTCCTGATTGCGCAGGCGGGCAAGCCATTCAACATTGTCACGAAGAACGATTTGACCGGCGATAACTTTTTCAACAATCGCCCGGCGTATGCGGACACCTCCCTCTGCACGGCCAATTCCAGCCGCTACGTGGACACTTCGTACGGCTGCTTCGACACCACTCCGGCAAACGGTTACACTCCCATCCCCGTCAACCTGGGCAACGGTCCGGCCGCGGTGGCCGTGAATCTGCGCGTCAGCCGCTCCTTCGGAATCGGCCCCAAACTCGCATCAGCCAGCACCCAGGACAATGGCGGCGGACCACCTCCGGGCGGGCCTCCACCGGGAGGCGGTCACGGCGGACCAGGCGGACCGGGAGGCGGAATTGCATTCGGCCCCGGCGGGTTTGGCAGTAGCGGACGCGTGCACGCCGGCGCAGCCGGAGCAGCCAGCGCCGGCCGCAAGTACACACTGACCTTCAACGCCCAGGCGCTGAACCTCTTCAATAATGTCAACTACGGAACGCCCGGAGGCACCGTCGGGGCGCCTAACTTCAACAGATCAACCAGTCTGGCTGGCGGCATCTTCTCGACCAACGCGGCCTCGCGGCGCATCTTTTTTCAGGCCGTGTTCGCCTTCTGAGCGGGGATAAAGAGTTGAAAAGGGTCGAGGCGCTTGCGCCCCGGCCCTCTTTTTCCTGACCAGTTCCGTTTTTTTGACCAACTCCGATTCCCGCCGCGCCGGTCAGATCTTCCGCTCCAGCACCCTACTGTAAAGCGCTTCCCACTCATCCGCCCTGGCCTCTATGCTGAAGTTTTCTTGAATGCGCGCGCGCCCCGCGCGGCCAAGTGAGGCGCGGGCCTCAGGCGCGCTCCGCATCAGGGCGAGCATCGACTCGGCCAGGCCCTCCGGGCTTTTAGCGGGAACAATCACACCAGACCCGCCCACCAACTCGCGCACACCACCCACATCGGTGGCCACGACCGGTTTCTCCATGGCCATCGCTTCACCCACAGCCAGAGGCATTCCCTCCCAGGCCGATGCCAGTACAAAGCCGTCGGCGGCGTCGAGCAGGGCGGGCATATCGCGGCGCAAACCAAGCCAGCGGACGGCGTCAGCCAGGCCCAGCCCGGCCGCCAGGGCTTGAATCGCCGCGAAACCGCCGCCCACGGCTTCTCCGGCGATACAGAGGCGAGCGTGGGCAACGGCAGCGTGAACGCGCGCAAAGGCGCGCAGCAGGTTGGGATAGTCCTTGGCCGCCACAATGCGTCCGGCCGCCAGCCAGACGAATTCCGCATGCGCGCCTTCCTCATGCACGCCCATCCGCGCCCGCAGGCAGGCGCGCCGCTCCGGATTGGGCGCAAACTCCTGGGTATCGATGCCGTTGGTGACGACTGAACATTTGCGCGCCGGAACGGCTTTGAGGCGCACAAAGCGGGCGGCGGCGGCCTGGCTGACCGCCGTGGTGTGGCGGCTGAGGGGGTCGGTGAGCCGGTAGGCCAGCATCCGCGGCCACGGGCCTTCATAAATATTGTGAATGGTGGAGATGACGGGCAGCGCGGGACGGCGCGACCTGAAGCCGGGCCGCGCGAGACTGAGCAAATGAAGCAGCCGGGCCGCCATGTTGGCCGGGAAGGTGTGGCTGTGAAGCAGGTCGGGCTGAAAACCGTGCAGAAAACCGTTGGCTTTGGCCAAGGCAGCGGAGAGGCTGGCGGGAGTCTTGCGCATCTCCAGACGGACCACGTCGAGCGAGGTGGGCCACTCCTCGGGTTGGCGGGGCCGGAGCACCACCAGCGAGACCGCGTGGCCGCGCAAGGCCATGCGCTCGGCCAGCGCCACCACCTGCCGTTCCGCTCCGCCCACGCCGAGCGAGGTGAGCACGTACGCGATCCGCATTCCACCCACACCCCGCCAAAAGATCGAGTGGAACGATCATAACGCGCCACGTGCTTTGGCGGCCCTCCGGGCAGAGCCTGCCCGCAAGGCACGGCCAGGGCCTTTTTCCAATGACCATCGGGACGCCAAGCGCGCGCCAGGTGGATTTTCTCAAAAAGCTACCCGGCAGTTGCGGCCTGACTTGATGACCTTCGTAAAAGGCTCTAACTTCAGAACCGCGGCCTTCAGAACCTCTGCCTCCGTCTCACCACCTCTGCGCCGCCGATGAAAAATCTTCCCTGCGGCGCCCGGAACGGCGCTGACGCGGACCGCTCTACTGCGGCGGGCCGTCTGTCGTCTCCTGTACAGCATGGTCCGCCTGCTGACTCTGCTGCTGCAGGTCGGCCGCGTCCTTCGGGTCGGGCGGAGGCGCAATCGTGGCATACCCGGGCTGAACCGGCTTGGCCTGGGCCGAGGGCGGCGCTGGCGGCAATCCTCCCTGCCCCTGCTTGGCCTGCAAATCCTGGAGCCCCTGGTCGATGGTCGCCCGCATCTGGTTCTGCATCTCCTGCAGGTCGGTCAACTGCACCGTCACCGTACTGGATTTTGCACACTCCTGGCCGCCCTTGCTGGCCAAAACCATCAGGTCCACGGCGGTGGCGTCGGCTGGCGGAGGAGTCTGGAGCAGCAGCACATCACCATCGCTGATTCCGCACTCCTGTCCGTTGGCGTCCACCAGGTCCAGCGGGCTTCCGGCCACGAACACATGCGGACGGCCGTCACTCAGCAGGCGCGCAATCCCGCTGGAACCGGGGTCCACATCCTGATGCTGGGCATTTTGTTGCGCCTCGGAGTTTTCCAGAGCCAACTGGTTCCTCACCTCGTCGGCGATCTGCTGCTTCACATCGGGCGTCAGCTCCGGCGGACCGCCCGCGGCCATCGGAGCGCCATCCACCTCGCCCGCCTCCACATGCGCCGCGTAATCGGCCTGCAAGTCCTGGGAGATCATATAGTCGGTCAACCAGAAGGCCGCCGAGGGGTAAACCGGGTAGGGCGCAAAGTAGCCGCCGTAGTAGCCATACCAGGGATCGCCTCCCCATCCCCAGCCGAAGGCGATCGGCACAGCCCACGGATTGTACGCCCAGCCATAGAAGCCGGGGGCAAAGTAGAAGCCCGGAGCGTAGACGTTCAGATACAACCCACGGAAGCCGAAGCCGCGGTAAAAGC
Organism: Acidobacteriaceae bacterium; assembly: GCA_003161045.1. Classification (GTDB taxonomy): domain Bacteria; phylum Acidobacteriota; class Terriglobia; order Terriglobales; family Acidobacteriaceae; genus Telmatobacter. Next base: position 59,169 of record PMPH01000137.1, on the reverse strand, counting down.
GGGTGTACTCCCGGCCGTGGTAGTAATAAGCCCGGCGGCCGAAATCATGGCCGTGGTAGTTGTACCCGCGCTGCACGTATCCGGGACGGCCGCGCTCGGCAACCAGACGGCTGCCGTCACGGCGCTCCACCGAGACCCTCCGGTTGCCGTTCAGCCCATTGTGAACGTCCATCCCCCGCCTGCTATCGTGCACGTCGCTCACCCGGCCGCTGGAGCGGGTGCGCACGGTGCTGCCGTTCCTGGCAAGGTGCTCGCTGCTACCCCTGGGCGCGTGTGTCCCGTACGCCGAGTGGCCAGCGCCAGCGGACGTTGTCCTTCCGCCAAGGTTCTGACGGTTATTCAAAGGAGTGGCGTTGCTCGGCGTGGGTTTGCCTCCGCCGCCATTGGCGGTAGGCCCGTGGCTGCTGGTGGTAGGCCCGTGGCTGCCAGCGCCATTGCCCACGCCATTGGCGGTAGGCCCGTGGCTGCCAGCGCCATTGCCCACGCCATTGGCGGTAGGCCCGTGGCTGCCAGCGCCGTTGAATGTTGCCCCACGGGAGCCGAATCCGCCGGTGCTGGCCCCATGCGATGCCCCGCCGCCGAAGTTCCCGGCAGGCCTGGAGACCGACCCACCGGAAGACGCTGGCCTGGCAGGCGCAGAAGGCTTTTTGTCGTTGCCAGCGCGGGCCAGCGCGCCCGTTCCCAAAAGCGCGGCGACAATCAGTGCCGCCGCGCCATTTCTCACCACACTGCGAAGGGTTGATACGCTCATCGGAATCCTCAACTCTCTCAATTCTGTGGGGCCGCAAGGCCTTCCGCCATTGTGGACCATCGACTTGGCGTCAATCTACCTGCCCGGCACCAATTTATTCAACGTCGATGACTTTTCCGTTTTTGAAGGTGACCTTCATGTCCTTGTAATAGAAGATTTCCTTCACTCCCAGCTTGGCGACCCTCAGCGGCTGCCCGAAGGCGGCGGTCACCTGATCCTTGGTCTGGTCAATGGCGATGGTCGGCGGAGGAGCATCGGCCGGCGGTGGCGGAGGCGCAATGGCCGGCATCGGAGGCGGCGCCGGAGCCGCCTCCGGGGCGGAAGCGAATGCCGGACGGTCTGGGTCGAACCTGCCTCGCATACGAGATGCTCCGCCGCCTTGAGCCGGAGCAGGCTCCGGTTGCCCGTCCTGATCGTCTGAGGGCACCACCGTCAGCACCTCCGCAATCAACCCAAGAGCCACATCCACCGGCGGCACTTCCTTCTTGTTGGGGAAAGAAATCTTCAGGTCCCCGTAATAGCGGATGCCGTTGTAGGGATCGCTGTAAAGATGGAAAATCACTCCGTCCTTCTGAACCTGAACCCCCGTAACCCAGCACTTTTCCTCCGGCACAAACGTGCGCTGCACCGTATTCGGGTTGGTCTCTATCAGGACTGTGCCAAAACCTTGCCCGATTCCTCCGTTCTTGTAGTTATTTGTGGCCGGCACCGCCGTACCCGCAAACATGACCAGATTCGACTTGTGAATGGTGACCACGTCCCCGGCCGTGACAATATCCGTGCGGTCGGCCGTCGTCGTGGTCGGCCGGAACTGCGCGTTGAGCCTCTGCTGAAGCGCCGCCGGGTCACCCTGAGCGGCCATCGACAGGCCTAGCATCAAGGAGATTGCAGCCAATCCCGATACGCGAAACCACCACCCCTGAGTCATATACCTCTTACCTTTCATGAGTTGAAGAAGGAGCACTCGACGTGCCACCAGAGACTAAATCTACGGTCCGGCTCTGTCAATCCGCGCACCGGCCTGCGTGCAGGACAGACGCGTAAAAAGCCAGTAAATTCTCAGTTGAGAAGAACAGACCGGGGCTTCATCTCCCACAGCGAAGATCAAAAACAATCCCTTTTCCGGTTCCGCGACGAGCAGCCCGGCAGCAGGCGCAACTCCGCAATCCGATTATCGGCTGACCGGCATTCAGCTTGACCGGCTTACTGGCGCAAAACCCGCCTGCACAAGCGGGATTCATCTCCAGCGGACGACGGGCTCGACGCCGGAGGTGACCTCAGAAGTATGCACTCAGGGTCAGCACCAGAAGGAGCAGGCCGATGGCCACGGCGGTGAAGCCTACGACTCTGGAGAAGTTCAACTGCCAGATCCCCGGCGCCTCGGCCAGCCTGGCCTCCAGTTTTCCTTCGGCCGCCAGCCGCTGATACTCCTTTGGCCGCCGGTTCTTGAACTCTTCCTCGCTCTCCATGCCGGTAAAAATCACCATGTCCATGGGGAAACTGTCTGGACGCAGATGAGTGTTGATGAAGTGAATGGAAAAGATGAAGAGAATGGCGAGCAGCCCTTCTTCGCTGTGAATCACCAGCACGGCATTCAAAGCCCAGCCGGGCAAAAAGTGGGCAAAGAAGGGGGCAAACCACATCGCATAGCCGGAAAAGCCGATCACCACCATGCCCCAGAAGACGGCCCAGTAATCGAACTTCTCCCAATAGGAGTAGCGGTCAAACTGCGGCCTCGGCCCCAGTCCCAGAAACCAGCGTATGTGTCCCAAAAGGTCTTTCACATCCTTCCAGCTGGCCACCATGGAGTTCGCGCCCCAGAAGATTCCCTTTTCACGATGAATGAACGCGCGGGTGAAGATATCCCTCACGTGGATCAGAAAGGCCAGCGTCAGCACCACGGCGCAGAGCTTGTGAAAGAAGAGAATCGCCCCGAATCCGCCCACGCCGCTGGCCAGGGCGCGCGCCCAGACGCTCTCGCTGAAGCGCATCGGCAGCCCGGTGGCCGCCAGTCCGAGGAAGGTGGTGAACAGGGTGGCGTGAAGAAGCCTCTGCGCCCGCGTGAAGCGCAGGAAATGGCGCCCCTCCTTTTCTTCATGCTCCCAGCTTTCGGCTGCCGCAGCTTCCAAATCAGCCATTCTTCCCTCCATCTGCCGATCGTTTTTTGATCTGGGTGTAACGCGAGCGGATCAGCCACAGTATGGTGTGAATCACGAAGAAGGTCAGTGTGCCAATCAGCAGCAGATTCATGAACAGCCGGATAAAGTAGAGAGCGGGATTCAGCTTGCGATCGTGCGCGTTGGCGTGAGGCTGATACTGGACGAAACTGAGGTTGGCGCCCGGATGGCAGCGGCCACAGGTCTTCACCAGATTCGCCTGGTTGACCGGCGAGCGAGGATCGGAGGCCGGCAGTATCTCATGCGCCACGTGGCAGTCCCAGCAGCGCGCCGTCTGCACATAGCCGCCCAGCCCGCCCAACTGCGAGTGGAAGGTATCCCGGTAAGTGGAGAGCTTGTCCTTGTGGCACGATCCGCAGATGGGCGTCGACTGCATGCGGAAGGCCGCCTCGGTGGGCTGCAGGATGGCGTGAGCCGTATGGCAGTCGGTGCATACCGGCGCCTTCAGATTGCCGGCGGCAACGGCCTTTCCATGCACGCCAAGCTCATAATCAGCCGTGATTCCCGCGTGGCACTTTCCGCACGTCTTGGGGATATTGGCCTTGTAGGTGGAACTGAGCGGATTCGTATGGCTCAGAATGTGATGCGATCCGTGGCAGCTCTGGCAGTTGGCCGCCACCAGCAGACCCCCCTTGCTGAGCGCAAAGCCGTGGATCGAGTCCATGTAGAGCGAGTACACATTGGTGAGGCCGTACTTTTTGGCCAGCGCCGCGTCGCCGTGGCAGTGGCCGCAGGTGCGCGGAATGTTGAGCGGATAGACCGCCGAACGCGGATCGTCCTTGGGAAAGATGGCGTGCGCGTTCCCGTGGCAACTGATGCAGGGGTGCTCGGAGGCCTTGGCGTGCACGCTACCGGCCAGCCCCGACGCCTGGTCGGCGTGGCAGTTCTGGCACTCGACCGGCGTCACCTTGTCCGGATGAGGATACTCCTTGATGGTGGTGTGGCAGGCGGTGCACTGCAGGCTGCCGTGCAGGCTGGCGGCGAAGGTGTGCGCAGCCACGCCGACGCTGTGCCCGGAGGCGTCCTGCAGGGTCATGTCCCCATGGCAGGCCAGGCAATCGGTCTGCGCGATGACGGCGCGCGGTGCCGCAATAGCTAAAAGCGCCCCCAGCGCCAGCGCGATTGAAGAAGCAGTCTTCATGCCGGCTCCGATCCACTTCGCTGCGTCATGCCGATGCTCCTTGGCCGGGTTTGCCGCCGGAGTTGGGCGGTCGAGCAAGCAACACCCTGTCATATCGCCTGTATTGCTCCAACGCAAGTGACGCCGGTCACAGCCGAAAAGGCCGCTTTCCACTCCATGGGCCAGTAACCCGCCTGTTTTCACAAAGTTTCACAACCTGTTTCCGCAAAATTTCACAAATCGAGCGGTTCTCCAGCTCACACAGCGTTACTAACGGCCTGAAAGGCGGCTTTTCTCAAGGAAAAGGCCGCTCATTCGCCACTCCTGCCGCAGACGTTCCTTCTCCAAACGATTCGGCCGCCGACCTTACAAACCATTTGCTCTCTTATCAGGATCGGGCCGGGTACGGCGGCCGGCGCGCCAGCAACTCCTGAACCGCCAGCAACTCTCGGCTTGCCGGTAACCACTTTCGGCTTGCCAATCTTGCCGGCAACCACTTTCGCCCCGCCAATAGAGTGATACGGGTCACTTGCCGCCAGATGCCCGGTCAGGCACACTAGGAGCATAGTTTGAGGACAAAATTGTATGGGCACGGCTACGCTATCAGAAGAAAAGATTATGCTCGCTCTCCCTGGGGACGCGGTGCGCCAGATTCAATGGCGGTTTGCGGACCGTTTCGATTTGCAGATGCTGGTGCAGTCGGCCCGCAGTGTGGCGCGGGGCACCGTGGCGCGGCTGGTGGCCGCCGGTGAACGCAACACCCACGAGTGGACCCCCGGCAAGAGCGAGATGATGGAGGCCTTTGACCGCGCCGGCGTCACCGCGGCCTTCATGGAACCGGAAGAGGGCGGCTTCATCGCCGGGCCGAAGAACCTGGCGCTGGCGCTGGCGGCCTTCGAACTAGCCTGGGTGGACGGCGGAGCGGCGACCGCCAGTCTGGCCGGTTTTCTGGCTCTGGCGCCGATCCACGAGCGCGGGACAGCGGAGCAAATTCTCCGCTACAAGAGCCTCTCCGCTCCGCCGCAGCCGGGCGAAGACCGCAAGCCCTGGCGCGGAGCCTTTGTCTTGACCGAACCCATCCCCTACGTGGGCGTCGATACCGGCATGTTGAGCGGCAAGATGCGCGTGGCCGAGTGGAAGGAGGGCGAAGAGCCCTGGCTGCAGATCGACAAGCGCGGCCGCTTCATCACCAACATCGCCTTCGCCAACTTCGTCACCGCCGCCGTGATCAGCGACGACGAGCGCATCAAAGGCAGTTGCGTCGTCATCCTGGAGGAGACCGACGAGGGCATCTTCGACCATGGGACTCCTACCAAGAAGCTGGTTCACCAGCTTTCCTCCACCGGCGACCCCATCTTCAACCTGAAGGTGCCGGCCAGCCGCATCGTGGGCGGCTACACCGTGAAGGACGGCGTCATCGTCCCCAACTGGAACCACGGCGAGATTATCGAGGCGGTCTTCCGCCGCACCCGCGTGCCAGTGGGCGTAATGACGGCGGCCAAGCTGCTCTCGGCCATCGAGCCGGTCATCCGCTACCAGCGCGGCCGCTTTCGCGGAGCCGAGGGCGCCAAGCCCGGCACGGTGCGCTACGAACAGGGCATTCAGCAGCGCGAGGACGCCTTGCACCGGCTGGTTGACGTCTGGGCCACCGGCGAAGCGGCCACCTCGCTGGGCCTGGCCACGGCGCGCCTCTTCGACACACTGGACCCCATCGAAAAGCGGAAGACGGCCATTCTCAAGGAGAGCGGCATTCAGGGCGGACGCGCCGAGATGAAGGCGCTCAAGGAAAGCGAGCAGCGGGCCATCGAGCTGCTCTCGCTCGCGCCGGACAGCCCGCGCCGCCAAGAACTGGAAGCCGATCCGCTGGTGCAATTTGTGCTGATGGACGCCGAGGCCAATGTCCTCTGCCCGGCCACCAAGCTATGGAACACCGGCCACGGAACCAACCTGCTGCGCGAGGCCGTCAGCCTGATGGGCGGCTACGGCATCACCGAGGATTGCCCCGGCTTCCTGGCCAACAAATGGATGGACGCCCAACTGGAGGCCACTTACGAAGGCCCCGAAGCGGTGCAGCGCCGCCAGTTGACGGTGACCATGACCTCGGAGGTCTTCCTGGCCGAGTTCCGCGCCTGGACGGCGGAAATGCGGCAAATCGCCTCCTCGCACCCCGGCACCGGCGCCTGTACGCTGGCCTCGGCCATGCAGATGTGGCAGTGGACGCTGAACTACCTGCAAACGGCCACCGATCCGGCGGGCGGCAAGCTCTATCACGGCCAGCGCCAGGGCGTAACCTTTCCCATGGCCGACGCACTCTGCTGGCTGGTGGCCTCGCGCGCGCAGATTCTCGACGTGCTCGAACTCGAAGCCAGGGGCGGCGACGATCCAGTGGCCGCCGAGGGCCTGGAAGGCACCGTGCAGTTCCTGAGCGACCTCTGCCACACGCAGGCGGCGGCGGCGGCTGGCGAGGTTTCGCGCATCTGCGCCGAGTTGGTCTTCGGCTACAAACCGCACCCGGTCTGGAACGGTTCGGGGGACGGGTTGGCGGACGGCGAGGAACAGAACAACTGCTTTTTGGCCGGCGAACTGGAAGAGCTGGAGGAGACCGTGCCGGGAATCAGCACCATGGCCGTCGATGTGCTCGGCGAGGACGGCGGCCATCCGCCGAAGGCTGGCCCCTGCGCCGGTTGCGCCGGTGCGAGCGACTTCCTGCGCCTGCAAAACAAGCTGACCACCTGCCTGAGCGGCTCGCGGCTGGCCAAGGATCGCGCCGCCGAGACCGTCGCCAAGGTCATGATCCCCGAAGCGCTGGATTATCCGGCTTAAAGGAAGCTGCTAGCCTCTAGCTACTAGCTGCTAGCTTGACCTATGCGGCAACAAACTGGGTGCCTTACCCTCGCCCATACAAATGTTGGGTGCCCCACCCTCGCCGCGTTCTTGTTTTTGCGGCTAGGGTGGGAATTCACGAAACTCGACCTGCCTTGTCCGCAAGGAGACCAGCATCAGCATGGAAGCAACTACCAGCTCCGCAGCCCCGGAGATCGACCGCCAGACGATGGAGGTGGACATTGCCTGCGCCGGCTTCGGCCCGGCGATGGGCGGCTTTCTTTCGACGCTCACCAGCGCCTGGACGGAAAACCCCGCCGACCCGGCCTTCGAGAGCAAGGTTGCGCCCGGAATGCCGCTGCAAGTCCTCTGCTATGAACGCGCCGACGACATCAGCTCCGGCGTCAGCGGCGTGGTCACGCAGGCCAAGGCGATCCGTTCGAGCTTCCCTGCCCTTGACCCGGCCGAGATTCCCATGGCCGTCCCCGTCAAGAGTGAGCGGGTCATGTACCTGCTCGACCCCATCGGCGCCAGCCGGCGTTCGCTCATTCTGCGCGCGGCCGACGCCCTTTTGCGTTGTTTTGGTCCGATGCTGGGTCTGAGAGACCACGCCTTCACGCTGCCCTGGACTCCTGGCTTCCTGAACAAGCACGGCGGCCTGGTGCTCGGCATTGGCCAGTTCAACCAGTGGGTTGGCGCGCAACTGATGGCCTCGGGGCTGGTTCAAATCTGGCCGGGAAGCCCGGTAGCCGGGCCGCTTTTTTCTGAAGAAGCTGAGAATAAAAGTAAAAAAGTTGCCGGCCTCCGCCTCGCCGATCAGGGCGTGGACAAATCCGGCGCTCCCACCGACGGCTTCATGGCCGGAATGGACGTGCGCGCCGAGTTGACCGTCGTCGGCGACGGCCCGGTTGGCGCGGTTGGCCAGGCTCTCGACGAAAGGCTCGGCCTTCCCCAGGGTCACGCCCGCCGCGAGTGGGCCCTGGGAATGAAGTTCCTCATCGAGCTGCCCCAAGACCCGTCGAATCTGGAGGACCCGTCAAATTCGGAGGCGCTGAACACCGAAGCCCTGGCCAAAGACAAGGTGATCGCGAATGCGGGCGGCAAGCTCTCTCCGCTTCAACCGGGAACCGTCTGGCACAGCTTTGGCTACCCGGAACCGGAGATCTTCGGCTTCCTCTACGTGCATCCCGACCGCCTGGTCTCGGTGGGCATTTTTGTCCCCTCCTGGCTAACCGACCCGAGCCGCACCGCCTACCGCTACTTGCAGCACTACATCCAGCACCCCGCCCTGTGGCCCTACCTGAAGAACGGAACCCTGCGCTCCTGGGGCGCGAAGTCGCTGGAAGAGTCGGGCCGCCACGGCGAACCATTCCTCACTGGCGACGGCTTTGCCCGCATCGGCGAGGGCTCCGGCTCGACCAATATGCTCACCGGCTCGGGCGTCGACGAGGCCTGGGCGACGGGCACGCAACTGGGCGAAGCGGTGGTCGAACTGCTGCGCGCCGGCAAGCCCTTCACGCAGAAGAATCTCGCCGCCAGCTACGAAGCCCGCCGCCGCGCCAGTTGGGTCGAACGTGGCGCAAGGGAGGCCGAAAACGCCCGCAACGGCTTCCAGAACGGCCCACGCGGTTCGAGCATGATCAAGGGCATGATCGGCATGGCCCTCGCCGGGCTGACCGGCGGTAAACTCTCGCTCAAGGCGCAGATCCCCCCGGCCCACAAGCAGATTGCTCCCTCTGCGGCCAGCCTCAGGCCGGAGCGCGTCGCCGAACTGGCCCAGGCCGCGCAGGCTGGCGGCCGTCCGCTGCACGATGCCCTGCTCACGGAGCGCGGCTGGCCGGAGATTGAGCTGGACGGCCGTCTTCTGGTCACGCAGCAGGATGCGCTCTTGATGGGCGGCAAAGTCCAGGCCATGGCCGGCTTCGCCGATCACGTAATCTTCCGAGACTCCGCCCTCTGCGCCGCCTGCACTCACAAGACCTGCGTCGCCATGTGCTCTGGCCAGGCCATCACCCACGGCCCCGACGGCGTGCCCCTCTTCGAGCGCGAAAAGTGCGTCCATTGCGGCGGCTGCCTGTGGAACTGCGGCCAGTCTCCAGATGGCGTCCACTCGAACATCGACTTCCGTGCCGGCTCCGGCGGGCTCCATTCAGCGGAGAACTGAGCCCCGAGCAATTAAACTAGTTGGAAAAGGAAAACTTCATGGCAAATCTGTTGCACATTGTGGTTTGCGCAGGCGTCGTTCCCGATCCGCTGCAAACTTTGGAGCCGGTTACTGGCCCGGCCGGTCCGGGGCTGAAGAACGAAATGGTGCTGCCCGCGGTCCTCGACCCCTGGGCCGCCTGCGCGCTCTATGAGGCGGCGAATCTGGCCGCCAAGAACCCTGGCAGCAAGCTCTGGCTGGTCTCGCTCGGCTCCAAGGCCAAGCTGCAACAGGTGATGATGACCATCGCCCAGAAGGCCGCCTTCGAGCTTGTGCCGATCGACGGCCCCATCGGCGGCTTTCCTGATGCGCACTCGACCGCTGCCGTGCTGGCCGAGACCATCGCCGCTCTGCCCGGCCTGGACCGCAGCAAGCTCCTTTTATTCGGCGGCTGGGAGTCGGCCACGCGCGGCGCGGGCGTCACGCTTCAGTTGGTGGGCGAGCGACTGGGCATCACCGACCAGTTTCAGGGCGTGGACCAGATTGATCTGCGCGAGGACGGCAGCTTCGAGGTTTTGGAGCGCGTCGAGGGCGGAAAACACCAGCTCTCGGTCTGCGCCGGAACGCCCGCCGTCCTCGGCTGGGCCACCGGCAATCTGGCCGAGCCGCGCAACAATCCGCAGGTGGGCATGACCAACATGCGAACGATCATGCCCGCCCTTGCAAAGGCCAAGGCGGCCAAGCTGGAGGCCAACGGCCTGCGCTACCTCTCCGTCAGCCTGCCCAAGCAGCAGCGGACGACGCGTGTGGAGAAGAACCTGAGCCCCGACGAGATCGCGGCCGAGCTGGTCGAGTGGATTGGAGCCGAATAATGGAAACCATTCTTGTACTCGCTCATGCGGACGAAACCGGCTCAGCTCTGACGCGCGCCTCCCTGGAAGCCGTCACCGCCGGCCTGGAGTTGGCCGCGCGGCTCTCGGCTCCGGTGACCATCGGCATTCTGGCCGCCGACGCCGCAACCGCGGCCAGCGTCCTGGCCTCCACCGGAGCGCGCCTCCTGGCCGTCTCGGGCGAGGCCTTCGCCCAGGCTCGCTATGCCACGGACGCCGCCGCCTGTGAAGCTCTCTGCCGCGCCGCCCAGGCCACCATCGTGCTCGCCCCCGGAACTTCCCGTTTCACGCGGGTTGCGGCCGGCGTCGCCCATCGTCTCGGCGGCTTCATCGACACTCATATAACCGCATTGAGCGGCACGGAAACCGTCGAGGTTAGCCGCTGGTTCTATCGCCAGCGGGTCGAAGCCGTCCTCAGCCGCGACGCACGCCCCTGGTTCCTGCTGCTCGACGCCGGAACCCACGTGGCCTTTGCCGCTGAACCGGCCACAGCTCAGGTCGAGCAGGTTGCTGTTCAACTCCCGGAGATTCACACCACCGTCAGCGGCTTCCGCGCGCCCGCCGAGGACGCGCAGACCATCCGGCCCGACGCGAAGATGCTCTTTGTCGCCGGCGCCGGCTGGACCAAAAAGCAGCCCGACGGTCAGATTCACGCCGCCGAGGCTGGAGAGCTGATTCTCGGCTTTCTGCACGCGACCAGTTCGTCGCTGGGCAGCAGCAAATCTCTCGTTGACCAGGGCGGCGAGGGCGAGCCCGTACTGCCCTTCCTCACCCACATGAACCAGATCGGCCAGACCGGCGCGACGCCGCGCCACGCCAAGGGATTGTCCACCTGCTGCCACGGCGAGGAGCCGCACGTGGTGGGCTGGCGCTTCATCGCCGACCGGCGAGCCATCAGCCTGGACCCCAACTGCGGCTGGACCCGCGGTAAGGCCGACGTCGTCTACATCGCCGACGCCTTCCCGGTGATGGCCAAGGTCAATGCGCTGCTGGAGGCGAAAAAGGCCTGACCCCCTGCGGTGGGATCAACTGCTTGTCAGGGTTCGTGGATTCCCACACTAACCGCAAAAACAAAGACGCGGCGAGGATGGGGCACGGGCATTCATGGGACTGTATCTTCAGCTGTGGTAGCTTAAATGTGAGAGAAAGTTCAGGAAATATGCCCTCGATTTCGTCGTTTATCAAGCACCATTATCGCCACTTCAACGCCGCCGCGCTGATTGATGCCGCCGAAGGCTACAACGCCCTTCTCGCCTCGGGCGGCAAGATGTTCGTCACCATCGGCGGCGCCATGAGCACCGCCGAGCTAGGCCTGTCTCTGGCCGAGATGATCCGCCAGGACAAGATTCACGGCATCTGCTGCACTGGCGCGAATCTGGAAGAAGACGTCTTCAACCTCGTGGCTCACGATTTTTATGAGCGCGTTCCACGGTATCGCGATCTGACCCCGGCCGATGAAGCCAAGCTGCTCGCGCGCCACATGAACCGCGTCACCGACACCTGCATCCCCGAGATGGAGGCCATGCGCCGCATCGAGAACGAGGTGCTGAAGGAGTGGGTCCGCGCCGACCAGGCTGGCGAGCGCCTTTTCCCCCACGAATTCATGTACAGGATTCTGCGCTCGGGCGACCTCAAATCCTCCTACCAGATCGACCCCAAGGACAGTTGGCTGCTGGCCGCAGCCGAGAAGAATTTGCCCATCTTCGTGCCCGGCTGGGAGGACTCGACCCTGGGCAACATGTACGCCGGCCACTGTATCACCGGCGACGTGGAGAATGTCCACACCGTTCGCACCGGCATCGAGTACATGATGAAGCTGGCCGAGTGGTACACCACCGCCACTGCGCAGACTCCGCTGGGTTTCTTCCAGATCGCCGGCGGCATCTCCGGGGACTTCCCCATCTGCGTAGTGCCGATGCTGCACCAGGATTTGCAGCGCCCCCATGTGCCGCTGTGGGCCTACTTCTGCCAGATCTCGGACTCGACCACCAGCTTCGGCTCCTACTCCGGCGCCGTGCCCAACGAGAAGATCACCTGGGGCAAGCTGGCCGAGAATACGCCCAAGTTCATCATCGAGTCCGACGCCTCGATCGTCGCCCCGCTGCTGTTTGCCTACGTACTGGGCTGGTAGATCACGCACTCTCGCTGGCCATGATCGTCGCGGCGCGGATTTCCTCCACTGACCGCCTCAAACCCCTAGCCTTCGCGGAAGATGACCTCTTCCGCGGAGGCTTCATAGCACCTTGGCCAGCCACTTTCCGGTGTGCGAGTGCGGATTGGCGGCAATCTCCTCGGGCGTGCCCTCGGCCATAATCCTACCTCCAGCCTGGCCGCCTTCAGGGCCCAGGTCGATCACCCAGTCGGCAGATTTGATCACGTCCAGATTGTGCTCGATGACGATTAGCGAGCCGCCGCCGTCGATGAGTTTACGGAAGGCCGTCAGCAGTATGGAAACGTCGTCGAAGTGCAGGCCGGTGGTCGGCTCGTCCAGGATGTAGAGGACGCGGCTGGCCTGCGAGGGCTTGGCGGTGGCGTTCACGGCGCGCACCTGGGCGAGATGAGCGGCCAATTTGACGCGCTGCGCCTCGCCGCCGGAGAGCGTCGTCGCCGACTGGCCCAGCCTGAGGTAACCGAGGCCGACCTCATCCAGCACGGCCAGCTTTTCCAGCAGACGCGTCTGGCCGTGAAAGAAGCGCAGCGCCTCCTTCACCGTCATCTGCAGCACATCGTGGATGTTCTTCCCCTTGTACTCGACCTCCAGGATGCGAGCCTGGTAGCGGGTGCCGTTGCAGTCCTCGCAGGGCAGTTCCACATCGGCCAGGAACTGCATCTCCACCGTCACCGTGCCGTCGCCCTGGCAGGTGTTGCAACGGCCGCCGGGCACATTGAAGGAAAAGTGCCCCGGCGTGAGCGAAAGCCGCTTGGCCTCGGGCTGCGCGGCAAAGAGCTCGCGGACCAGATCGAAGCCCTTGATGTAGGTGATGGGGTTGGAGCGTGGCGTGCGGCCGATGGGGGTCTGATCCACCAGCACCACGTCGTTCAGCTGCTCGACGCCGGTGAGGGAGGTGAAGACTCCGGAGGGGTCGGCGCCATCGGGCTGGCCCAGCGCCCGCGCCACGGCCCGGTAGAGCACCTGGTGCACCAGCGTAGACTTGCCCGAGCCGGAGACGCCGGTGACGGCCACCAACACTCCCAGCGGAATCTCGACATCGAGCCCATGGAGGTTGTTGGCCGTGGCTCCGCGCAGCACCAGGCGTTCCTTTCCTGGCGCGCGCCGCCGCGTGGGCACGGGAATCGAGACCTGCCCGGAGAGATAGCGGCCGGTGAGTGAGTTGGGGTTAGCCTCGATCTCGGCCAGAACCCCTTCCGCCAGCAGATTGCCGCCGAACTCACCCGCGCCGGGGCCCAGGTCGAGGAGGTGATCGGCCGCGCGGAGCACATCGGCGTCGTGCTCCACCACAATAATCGTGTTGCCCAGGTCGCGCAGCGCCTCCAGAATGCGAATCAGCCGCACCGTGTCGCGGGAGTGCAGGCCGATGGTGGGCTCATCCAGCACATAGAGCGCGCCCACCAGCCGCGAACCCAGCGAAGAGGCCAGTTGAATGCGCTGCGCCTCACCGCCGGAGAGCGTCGAAGCCAGCCGGTCGAGGGTCAGGTATTCCAGGCCCACCGCATCCAGAAAGCTCAGCCGCTGACGAACCTCTTCGAGGATCGGCCCGGCAATCTCCTCCTGCATCGGCGAAAGCCGCAGCGCGCCGAAGAACTCTCTGGCCTGGGCCACGGTCAACGCCGTCGCCTGGCAGATGTTCTGGCCGTTGATGCGCACCGAACGCGCCTCGGCCCTCAGACGCTGGCCGCGGCAATCCGGGCACTCGGCATAGCCGCGGTACTTTGAGAGCATCACGCGCACGTGCAGCTTGTACTTCTTGCGCTCCATCTGCGCAAAAAAGCCATAAACCCCGGTAAAAGTCCCCTTACCCTGCAGCACAATTTCGCGCGCGGCCTCGGGCAGGTCGCGCCAAGGCACGTCCAGCGGAACGCCCAACTCGGCGGCCTGCTTGCGCAGTTCCGTGAACCACGGCCTGCACTTGGGCCGGTTCCAGGGGTCGATGGCGCCGTCGGCCAGGCTCAAGCTCTTGTCGGGGATCACCAGATTCAGGTCGTAGTCCACGGTATTGCCGAAGCCCTGGCAGCGCGGGCAGGCCCCGAAGGGATTGTTGAAGCTGAACAGGCGCGGCTCCGGCTCCCGGCCGGGACGGTGGCAGCTCTTGCACTCGAATGCGGCGGAGAACCGGTGCCGCTTCCGTTCGGCCGTCTCCTCGCGCGGGACTTCTTCAAAAGTGACTTCGCCGGCCTCGCGGTAGGCGACTTCGGCGGCGTCCACAATGCGCGAGCGGTTCTCGGCGCTGACCTCAATGCGGTCCAAAAGGACGAAGACGGGAAGCGTGAAGTCCAGTTCCAGCAGCGACTCGGGCGTAGAAAACTCGACGATGCGGCCCTGCTGGCAGAGCCGGTTGAAGCCGTTGGCGCGCAACTCGGCAAGCCGCGCCTTCAATGTCTCGGTATGCGGTGAATCGCCGCCCTTCGCCACGGGCTTTTCAGCGCCCTTCAAGGCGGATTTCACCGGCCGGGCGACGGCCTTTGCCGGTTTTACCACCGCCGTGGCTTCTTCTTCCGGCGGCGGCGTGGCGCTCATCACCGGGAAGAGCACATTGAGCCGAGTTCCCTCGCCCAACCCGCCCGTTTCTCCGCTTCCCCCTCCCGTTTCGCCGCTTCCCAAGATCGCTTCGGCAATCTCGTCAATCGAGTCGCGCTTCACAAGCCCGTCGCAGTGGACGCAATGCACCGTTCCGCAGCGGGCGTAGAGCAGGCGCAGGTAATCGTAAATCTCGGTCGCCGTGGCCACCGTCGAGCGCGGATTGCGCGTCGTATTCTTCTGCTTGATGGCGATGGCCGGAGCGAGGCCGTCAATTAGGTCCACGTCGGGCTTTTCAATGCGCTCCAGAAACTGCCGCGCNNCCCGAGACGCCGCTGATCACCGTCAGCTTGCCGTGGGGAATCTCGCAGCAGATGTTCTTCAGATTGTGAGTCCGCGCGCCGCGGATGATGATGGCGTCATTCAAAGGAAGCACCGGGCAAAAACTCTTGGCCTCACCGCGCTTCTGTCCCTTCAGCGAGGCCCAGGACGCAAGCTGCCACTCTTTATTATAGGGCGCAGCGCCTCGGAAACCGAGGGGCGATAACGCAGGGCGGCACAGATGAAAAGCCGCAAATTTACAGATGGAAATGGACGGCCGCGCCTTCCAGCCCGGCCACCTCCCGCATTCCTGCTATAAAGGCTCCGCCTTCCCTTTTTGCAACGGCTCCCCGCCTCCCTTCCCGCTCTGCGCCCCGCCTCCCGCGGCGTTGGCAATCCTATTCCGGTACCGAATGATACGAAACAAAGTGCACATGATTTGCAGCACCCTCGGGAAGTGTGGTATTCCGGTATCAATACGCACATATTGAAGGTGTGATGAGAAAACGCTCCAGACGCCCCCCCAATACCTCCGAATCCACCGGCAAGATCGGCCAGGAACTTCCAACGGATCAGCTGCGGCCCTTGGTGCCGCTCTATCCGGACGAGCTTCCTGCACCGCCGCCGCAACACCGTGAGCCACGCTCCCAGGAACCCTCCCGGCAATCAGCCGCGCCACGTCCGGCAGTGATGCCGGACGGAGCCGGGCAACGGCCCGCCCGACAGCAGCGGCTCCCAAAAACCGAACGGCCCGCCAGACAGGAATGGGATGAGCCGGCCTACTCCGGGCGCCTGGAACTGGAAACCCAGCCCGAGATGCCCTTCGTACCCTCGCAGGAGCCGCAGGCGGCCGAACGCTCGCCGCAGGCCCCCAAGGGTTACGTGGTGCTGGCCATCGGCCTGCCCGGCTCGGGCAAAACCACCTGGTTCCGCCGCCGCGGCGTCACGCCGCTGTCAAGCGACCTCTTGCGCAACATTCTGTTCGATGATGTCGAGGAGCAGCGCTACCAGGGACTGGTCTTCTCCACCCTGCGATCGCTCTTGCGGGCCCGCCTGATCGCCCGCATGCCCTGGAACTACGTGGACGCCACCAACCTTTCCATCCACGAGCGCCGCCAGTGGATCAAGATGGCCCAGAGCTTCGGCTACGAGGTACAGGCGGTCTTCTTCGACGTGCCGCTCGCGGTCTGCCTGGAGCGCAACAGCAAGCGCGAGCGCTCGGTGAGCGAAGAGGTGATGCACAAGATGGCCGAAAAACTCAAGCCGCCGGTCTTTGAAGAGGGCTTCACCAAGATCACCGTGGTGCGCGTGAAAAGCGCCATGTAAACGCAGGGAACGGCCGGGACAAAGCAGCCCAGAGAGGAAGAGGCCCTGACTGCCCATTCTGACTGCGCGGAGGTGAAGCGCCGTTACAGGCTCCTCACTGCGCCAGAATGGTCTCGTTGCCCAGGATGCGGTAGAGGGTTGAGCGGCTGATGCCGAGCTGGCGGGCGGCGCGCAGCTTGTTGCCCCGGTTCAGGTCCAGGACATACTGCACGTGCTGCTGAATGACCGCATCCAGATTCAGGCTGTTCAGGTTATCGGCGCGCGCGGCCGGGCGCACCTCGGGCGAGGCTTCCAGACCATTGGGCAGAGCCAGATCGTCGGGGCGGATGACGCCATTGACGGCCTCCAGCAGAGCGGTCTCCAGCACCGAGGCCAGTTCGCGCACATTTCCCGGCCAGTTGTGCTGTAACAGACGGGCCAGCGTGCCCGGCCCCAGCAGCACGGGGCGCTGCTGGTAGCGGCTGCAGATGCGATCCAGCAGCGTCTGGGCCAGCACGGCTACGTCTTCCCTGCGCTGGCGCAGCGGAGGAATGGCAAAGCGGACGGCGGTTAGCCGGAAGGCCAGATCAGGCAGCAACAGCCCTTGCGCGGCCATCAGGCGCAGCGAGGTCTGCGAGGAGGCCAGCAGCACCGCGCGGCCCGCCGGACGGTCCTGCACCGCCTTGAGCACACTGAGCAGCAGCCCCTGCCCCGGAGACGCCAGCAGGTCCACGCGATCCAGATAAATGAAGCCAGTGAGCGTGGCCGGATCGGCGTCAGCCACCAGCCATTCCCGGGCGTCGCGCCGCTGAAAACTCGTGCGCGCCAGCGGCGAGCGGCGGAAAAGATAGCGGGCCAGCGTATGCTTGCCGGTGCCGTGTTCGCCCTCGATAGCCGCCAACTGCACATAGGGTGCGGCCATCTCCACCTGCATCAACAACTTGCGCCACGCCGCGCTCACCCCTACAGGCTGCACGTCAGGCAACGAATCCACCTCCACGAGGCTCAAGCCAGAGACGGATGAAGGCTGGGGCTGATACGGAGCGGCGCTGTTCATGGCTCTCAAGATGCCTCACCTCCATGGCCCGAACAACAATTACAAGGCCGACAGAGGTTTCATCGGCGCTAGCGAAAAAAACATGAACCGGAAAGACTGAGCGTCTCGCCGGTTCGGATGTGGACAGGAATTAAGCTTTTGTTCCCAATAAGTTGCTGGATTTAACGAAAACGCTTGGAGGGCTCGTCGGAGTAGATCTGGCCGTCGCGAATATGCACCACGCGGTGTGCATATTCGGCGATCTCCGGCTCGTGGGTGACCAGCACAATGGTGTTGCCCTTGGCGTGCAACGTATCGAAGAGCGCCATGATCTCCAGGCCGGTCTTCGAATCCAGGTTGCCGGTCGGCTCGTCGGCCAGAATGATCGAGGGGTGGTTGACCAGCGCCCGGGCGATGGCCACGCGCTGCCGCTGACCGCCGGAGAGCTCGCTGGGCTTGTGATTCATGCGCGACTCCAGCCCCACGCTGGTCAGCGACTCCCTGGCCCGCGCCAGGCGCTCGGCGGCCGGGGTGCCGTTATAAATCAGCGGCAGCTCGACGTTGTGCAGCGCCGAGGCCCGCGCCAGCAGGTTGAAGGTCTGGAAGACGAAGCCGACCTCCTTGTTGCGAATGCGCGCCAACTGGTCGTCGTCGAGCGTGCTCACCAGCTGGCCATTCAGCCAGTAGTTGCCCTGGGAGGGCGTGTCTAGGCAGCCGATCAGGTTCATCAGCGTAGACTTGCCCGAGCCGGACGGACCCATGATGGCCACATACTCGTTGTGCCGGATGCTGAGCGAGATGCCGCGCAGGGCCTGCACCTGCTGCTCCGAGCCCATATCGTAGGTGCGCCACAGATTCTCGACGACGATCATGTCATCGACGTGCGGAGTCGCCTGTTGCAGTGTTTCTTCAGTACTGATGCCGTTCAGAGCCATCCGAATCTCTTCCTTTGCCTGCCTGCCCTGCTCTCAGTGTACGCAATGGGCGCCGGTATGGTTCGCCCGAATGGCCCGAAGCCGTTTCATCTCAGAGCGCAAAAGCGGGTTGCCCTGCCCAGCCAAAGCCTTTGCCGTGGTTCAGGAGCTGACGGCAAGAAGGCCGATCCTCGAAGGGATCGGCCCGCTAACTCCACTGCTTTTCGCTAACTCCGCTGGCTGACTAAATCTCCCACCGGAGCAGCGCCGCACCCACCGTGAATCCCGCGCCCACGGCGGCCAGCAGCACCAGTCCACCCTTTTTCAGCTTGCCCTCTTCGACGGCCGTCTCCATGGCCAGGGGAATTGTTCCGGCCGAGGTGTTGCCGTACTTCTCAATGTTGATGATGACCTGCTCCGGAGCCAGGCCCAGCCGGTCGGCGGTCGATGTAATAATCCGCTTGTTGGCCTGGTGAGGAATGAAACAGCACAGGTCCGCGCCGGTCACGCCGTTGCGCTCCAGCAGTTTCGTGGTGGATTCGGCCATTTTACGCACGGCAAACTTGTAGACCGCCGGGCCGTCCTGGAAGATGTAGTGCATCTTCTTGTCCACGGTCTCGTGGCTGGACGGGTTCAGGCTGCCGCCGCCCTTCAGGTTCAGCGCCGTCGCACCGGAGCCGTCAATCTCGTGCACAAAGTCGATGAATCCGATCTCACCCTCTTCGGCAGGCTCGATCAGCACCGCCCCGGCGCCGTCGCCAAAGAGCACGCAGGTGGTCCGGTCGGTGTAGTCGGTCATGCGCGTGTTGGCGTCGGCGCCGATGACGAGAACCTTTTTGTGCGCCCCGCTCTCGACCATCTTCACGCCCACCTGCAAGGCGAAGACAAAGCCCGAGCAGCCGGCCGAGACGTCGAATCCCCAGGCGCCCTTGGCCCCCAGCTTGTCCTGGACCAGGCAGGCCGTCGAAGGGAACATCATGTCCGGCGTCACCGTGCCCACGATGATGACCTCGACCTCGCTGGGCTCGATGCCGCGCGCCGCCAGGCATTTTTTGGCTGCCTCGACGCCCATATTGCTCACGCCCAGCCCCTTGGCCAGCACGTGCCGCTCACGGATGCCGGTACGCTCCAGAATCCACTGGTCGTTGGTGTCCACCATCTTTTCCAGGTCTTGATTGGTCAGAATCTGAGGGGGGACGTAGGTTCCAAGCGCGGTAATCTTGGCGCGCCGGCCCACGACGGGGCGAACAGTGAGGGTCAATGCATTTCTCCTTGAAGGTCTGAAGCTCGGCGGCTCAACGGCGAGAGCGGCCCGGCTGGTCATCTTCAATGCGGCGGCATCTTCCATGCGGCGGCATCGCGGCAATGGCGAAAGCGCCCGGAACGCCTGCTCAGGCCACACGCGGCTCTGGCAAATGCGCCCCTGACGCAAAAAAGCGCCGGGTGACCTACTGCAACCGCACTAGCCCGTTACCGTTGCTTCCTTCCGGACCTGGCGGGGTTGGCGGGATTACGTCGCGTAGGACCCGGCAGATTGATTTTAGCACCCCATGGTTTGGCCTCCAAAGCGGAGCGGCCGGAGGCTAGAAGTCAGCAGCCTCACTGAGTCAGCAGCCGCGGGCGAGGCCGCATCCGGCCAGGCCTATTTAGATTGGAGGTGAGCCCCTACGCCAGAAGCGGAACGCTGGAAGGCTTTCCGCCAATTCGGATGCAATTGAGAGCCCCGTCCTTACTGCACCGTCCCCTGCGGCCGCAAGCGGCGCAGGTCCAAAGCGCATTCGACAGCGTTCTGCGCATTGAGGCGCAGGTTGTCCGAGGCGGCCCAGAGCCACAAACGCGAAACCTGGCTGGAGTTGCGCGCGCCCTGCTCGGGACGCAGTCTGACCAGCACGTCGTTCTGCCCGGTGGCGGCCAGGTTGGAGGGCGAATCGGTTTCTTCGAGCACCAGATCAACGTGACCGCCGCTCAGAGCCTCTTCAAGAGCGGAAACCTCGACCGGCCGCTCCAGTTCGATGGCAATCGAGAAGGTGTGGCCGTGGAAGACAGGCGCGGAGATCACTTGCAGGGCCAGGGCAGGCCAGCGGCCAGCCGAGAGCGCGGCATAGTGGCGGCGAACCCGCGCCTCGACCGCGTTCAGGCTGATCTTAGCGCTTTCGCCTAGGCCGGCGAGCAGGTTATAGGCCGCCTGCGCGTCGTAGGTGGCGCGCGGCAGCCCCTGGAAGCTGAGCAGACTCACCGTCTGCTGGTGCAGCTCGTCCATGGCGGCGCGGCCGAACTCGCTGGCCGGCTGCAGTAGCGTGGCGAAGGCGATGCGCACCAGGGCGGCCCGTTGCAGCCGTTCGAGCACCAGGGCCAAGGCCAGCGCCGCGGGGTGAGCCGGAACCACGGCGGGGGTAAACAGGTCAACGGGAGCCGCCTCGGAGCGCTTTTCGATCTCCAGCCAGGGCGCGCGCACTACGACGCCCGTCTCCTGGTCAAGCGCGCCCGAGAGGTCGAGCACCGTGGAACCGGCGCGCAACGCCTCGCGCCAGTGCTTGCGGGTCAGCTCTTCAGAGCCGCAGAAAAATGTGAAGTCTACGTTGTCAAAGGCATCGGGAGTGATGGCCTGGACGAAGGTGACCTCGTCGCCCACCTGGTCCAACTGGCCCTGCGCCTCTTCCTCGTCCAGCAGCACAAAGTTGGCGGCCACCAGAGGCGACTCCGACAGCGCTTCTTTCAACTCCCGGCCCACCAAGGTGGAGGCTCCGGCAATAGCAATCTTGTACACTGGCGTCCTCCGATTCGTTTTGTTCCATTTGGTTCAAATGCAAAGATTATGAGCGGCCGTATTACGAGCGGTCGTACGGCTCTGGCCCGACCGCATCAGGCCCGGCCGCATCCGGCTCGCCCACAGCCTCTTCGGGCGCGTCCGGTTCGGGCAGAGGAGCCGGAGCGTCAGCGGGCAGTCTGCGCCGGCGGCGCGACCAGGAGTACGCGGCCCGCGCCCAGATGCCGCTGAACATATAAACCAGGGCAATCGAAAAAAGCGCCCAATCTGAAAACTTGATAATCAGGAACAGGACACTCGCGATGAGGAGCAGAACCTGGTAGGGATGGCGGCGGGAAAGGCTGAGTTCCTTGCCGGACCAGAAGCGCCAGGTGCTGACCATCAGGAAGCCGCTGGTGCCCACAAGCCCCATCCAGATCAGCGCGATCCACCAGGCCTGCACCGGAATGCCCCATTCAAAGTGAACTGTGGCGGCCAGCAGGCCCGCCGCCGCCGGAATCGGCATGCCCACAAAATACTTGCGGTCCGGCCGCCCGGGATTCTGCGGCTGGGCATCGTGGCTGATGTTGAAGCGCGCCAGCCTTGAGACCCCGCCAATGAGAAACAGAAAGCAGATGAACGTCCCGATATGAAGCAGGTTCTGATGCAACTGGGGATTGATGGTGTCGGGCAGAAAATGGAATCCCCAGACAAGCGCCAGCAGGCTGGGCGCCACGCCAAAGGTGATCGCGTCGGCCAGCGAATCCAGTTCCTTGCCGAAATCGCTGCACGTGTTGGTCATGCGGGCGATGCGGCCGTCGAGCGAGTCCAGCGGAATGGCAATCAGGATGGCGATAGCCGCCCAGTCCAGGTGGGTGCGCGCGTCGCCGATGCCGCCGATGGCCGCGATGGTCTGGGTGATAGAAAAGTAGCCGGCGGCGATGTTGCCCACGGTAAACAGCGAAGGCAGCAGGAACATTCCGCGGCGCAGCCGGGCCTTTGCTTTGGCCCTGGCCTGAACAGGATCGAGGTGGCTCACGAGCGCCCTCCTTCGGGCATGGCCGCCAGCACACTGGAGCCGCCCTTCACCCGCTGGCCCACCTTGACGCGGAGAATAGCCTCGGCCGGCAGCAGCACATCCACGCGGGAGCCGAATTTGATGAGGCCGACGCGCTGGCCACGAGCTAAAGTGTCGCCCTCATTGCAGTTGAAGACGATACGCCGGGCCAAAAGGCCCGCAATTTGTTTGAAGGTGACTTCAATATTCCCGTTGGCTCCGCCGCTTTCGCCAGCTTCGCCGCCCTCGCCGCGCACAGTGGCGATGTTCTGCTCATTCTGGTCGGCCGAGGCCGGGTTCATGGCGTTCAGGTAGCGGCCCTTCTGGTAGCGCACCGAGGTCAGGACGCCAGCAATGGGCGAGCGGTTCACATGCACATCGAAGACGCTGAGGAAGATGCTGATCCGCTGCCGCGGCCCCGCAGGTGTGTTAATGGCGGCCGTTTCGGTCACCAAGCCGTCTCCGGGCGAGACAATCAGGCCGGGCCCCGAGGGAATTGTCCGCTCGGGATCGCGGAAAAACCAGAGAAAAAACACCGCCAGAAGCACGGGCGCGATGCTCCACGCCCAGTGGCCCGTGGCCCACGCCAGCACAATCGCCACCGCCAGCAAGCTCAAACCGTAGATGTAACCGTCACGAACCATAGTCCCCAACGATTATACGGCTAGAGCAGTTCTCCAATTCATGTGCCCTTGCCAACACTGCGCAAGGTGGCTTTTACTTCCACCCCACGGACGAAGACATGTCCGTGGGGCCCCCGGCAGGAAAAAGCCACTTAAGGGCGCGATTTCGGTGTACAGCAATTGGAGAACTGCTTTATCCGGCTTGCCTGCCGGTAAAGCGATGCGGGCGAAGATCGCATACCACCCGCATGGAGGCCGCACGGAGCGGACGCCTGGGCAATTCGCCTGCATTCATCTATTGCTTCAAGCCCTTAAACGACAGCCGGCAACCTGCGCTCCAGAGCAAAGAGCAAGTCCTTGGCGTGCAGTTTGAGCTTCTTCAGCTTGACTTCCTCGATCTGCTCCTCCGCAGAAAGATAGGGCTTTTGGAGCAACTCTTCCAGCCGCTGAGCGTAGCGATGATGTTCGGCTTGCAGACGATTGATTTCTTCGCTCAGCGTAGGGTCCAGGATTTTATCCATCGAGCACCTCCATTTGTTAATGAACAATTACATATATCGCCCTTGGAGCACAATCGGCAAGCTCAAAAAAACCAAAAGTTACTCCCATCTGTGGAATTCGAGACAGAAATTCTCCTTAGCGTGACGGCAGTCACGTTCAAGGCGGCAACCGCGCTCAGTTTTTTGATGAATTGCCGCAAAATTTTGCGCTCGGGCCACCAGACTGGCCGGAGTCGGAGCTGACCTCAGCCAGAGGCGCGACTCAGTCTAGCCGGAGGAGCTATTCGCTCTAAATCGGAGAGCGGTGGCCTACCCCAGCCGTAATCGCATCAGGAGCGCATCTTCAATGGGATCATGGTAGTAGCGCGGCCGGCGGCCAGCTTCCGTGAAGCCCAGCGAGCGGTAGAAGGCCAGCGCGGGAAGATTCGAGGCGCGAAGCTCCAGAAGAAGATCGATGAGCTGGCCCGTGCGGAGTTCGGCGGCCAGAGCGGAACGGAGTTCGGCAGCCAAGGCGGTAAAAAGCCGCCGCGCCAGGCCGCGACGCTGGAGTTGAGGTGCCACGGCAATGATTTCCAGTTCCGCCTGGGGCGGCAGCAGGCTGGCCACAATGAAGCCCGCCACGACGCCCTGCCCTGGCGACGAGGACCTGTCCCTCCACCCCAGCGAGTCAAAATCACTCGCCGGGGTCCCCAAATCCGCGGGAACTTCGGTTTTGGTCTCCATGGACGAAGACCTGTCCGCGGGGGCCCCGGTTCCGGTCTCCGGAACCTCGGCCACCAGGGCAATGCGCGGCGGCGCGGCCATGGAGTCCAATGCGGCCAGGTAGGCCGAGCGCGGCCACTGGGGGGCCTGCTTCTGGCTTGCGGCAATATCGAGCACACGGTCGAGGTCCGCCGGGGTCATGCGACGGATACGGACGGCGGCGGAAAGGGAATTCATCGGCCTTCGGGGGCGGCGGCGGCCGGCTTGCCGGCGATCCCCGCGCCAAAAATCTCCGCATCAGAGCGGCGCAGGTAGTGGCCGTCCAGCAGAGCCAGGTCAACGAACTCCCCGGCAGCCACGCGCGGGGCGCAAAGCGAGAGCGCGTCGGCAGCAGTGGGCGCCGCGGTGCGAATCAGCTCCGCCTCCGGCCAAGCCACGCTCACAAGCTCGGCGGCAGCCTCATCGCAGAGGGCAATCCGGGAGGGCGGAGGCTCGATGAGCGCAAGTTCCTGCGCTCCGGCCAGTAATTCCCTCGCCTGCTCGACGGCGAATTCACTATTCGCAGCCGTCTTCGCGGGCAGAACCAGCCGCAGGAATATCTCGTGGCGATGCGCGTCGAGAGCCGCCGGCAGAAGACCAGCCTTGCACCCCACGGACGAAGACCTGTCCATGGGGCCCCCGGCTTTTGCGGCCAAAACCTCCAGCCGTGAAACCGCGACCACGGGAACCCGCGCGGCCTCGGCGAGGCCCTTCACGGCGGCCAGCCCCACGCGCACGCCGGTAAAGCTGCCCGGCCCGTTCACGGCCACCATTGCCGCCAACTCACGCAGCGGAAGATTGCTCCGCGCCAGCAGTTCGCCAACGGCCGCCACCAATGTAGAGGAGTAGCTGCGCCCTTCGAGCTCGATCTGACCGAGAATTTCGACCGATTGGCCGTCCACGCGTCCCAACGCCACCGAGCCGGAGGGGCCGCAGGTGTCGATGGCCAGTAGTAGCGCTGATTCCGGCATAAATCTCCTTTACGCCGCCGCCAGCCCTGTTTTCCGGCCGGCAATCGGGCTTCCTGTGTCCACAATGCCCCCATGCTCAGGGCTGGCAAGGGTTTACTTGTGATTTCCGCGGGAAGTCCAGTTTATCGCAATCCTGGCTGCTGCCTACTTTTTGGCCGGGGCAGCGGAGTTTTTGGAAGCGCGCGCCACCGGGAAGTAGCCGGTGCGGGTGCGAACGGTGAGTTTGCCCTCACCTTTGCCCTCGGCCACCACCTCGACGCGGCGGAAGCCCGGTTGGGTGGGCGGTTTGGTGGAGTGGTAGCCCAGTGTGTACTGGTTGCGAATGTCGTGGGCCACCTCGGCGGCAATCTGATCAACCTGCTCGATATTCTTGGGGAAGAAGGCCATGCCGCCGGTCTCGGTGGAGAGCATCTCCAGAGCCCGGCGCGCGGAGCGCACCTCGGCGCGGCTCATCTCGTCGCCGAAGAGCAGGCCAATCGAGTAGATGACCGGGCCGGAGAGCTGCTGGACCCGCCGGATGGTCTGATCCAGACTGAGCGTCGAGGCGTTGTCTTCGCCGTCGGTGATGAGGAGGAGAACCTGCTTGGGGCGCCTGGCGCCGGAGGCCAGTTTGTCGGCCGAGGCCGCCACGGCGTCGTAAAGCGCGGTGGCGCCGCGCGGCTCGAAGTGCCCCAGGCCATCGCGCAACAGGTTCACATTGGAGGTGAAATCCTGGTCGAGAATGGCCTCGTCGGAGAAATTGACCACGAAAGCCTCGTCCTGGGGGTTGGAGGCCTGGATCAGGTCGAGGGTGCTTTTGTTGACCGAGGGGCGCTTGCGGCTCATCGAGCCGGAGTTGTCCACCACCAGAGCGATGGAAACGGGCAGGTCGGTGTGCTGAAAGCTGATGAGCCTCTGCCGGACGCCGTCCTCGAAGACCTGGAAGTTTTCCTTCTTCAGGTCCGGGACCAACTGCTTGCCGTTCAGCACTGAGCAGTTGAGCACCACCTCTTCGACCTCGGTGTGCAGAACGTAGCCTTCGCCCTCTTTGCGCAGCGACGGGGGCGAGGGCGGCTCGCCATCGGGCGAACGCACCGGGTCGCGGTCCACGGTGAGCGATGGGGGCTGGGCCGCGGCTGGGGCCGCAACCGGAGCCGGGGCCGTCTGGACGAACGGCGGTTCAGCCGCCGGCAAAAGAGCCGCTCCGGCAAGAAGAACGGCGAGAATTGCGTTGTTGCAAAGACGCATGGCAGCCGGTGTGAACCCAAACAGTGAATAGGAGACAATCGCGGTGAAAGGATTGACCTTCAGCTTCACTTTATCCCACTTGCCGTTGCAGGGTCAGGTTCCTGAGCCGGGTCAGTTCGCTGACCAGGGCAGTTCCCTGGCCGGGGCAGTTCCCTGAACTGGCAAGCCGAAGCCGCAAGCGCGGAGTTGCAAAGGCGGCTGGGATACAATCAAGCCAGACGCGCCAGGATTCCCGAGGCGAAGAGCCGGGAGTTTTAGAGCATTTTCGGAATGAACGTAGTCCTTTTGAGTGCATTGAATGTGGCTTTTACTTCCACCCCAGCGACGAAGACCTGTCGCCGGGGACCCCGGAAAGAAAAAAGCCACTTGAGTGTGAGGTTTCGGTCTACAGCAATTCCGAAAATTCTATAGCGCGCAAATTCCACCGTTTTCACGGAGATCAAGAGCTTCCTCATGGCCCACATTTATCCCTTTCGCGCCTGGCGTTACAATCCCTCCGCCGTCCGTCTGGATGACGTGGTCACCCAGCCCTATGACAAGATTTCACCGGCCATGCAGCAGGCCTACTACGAGCGCAGCCCCTACAACCTGGTGCGGATCATCCTGGGCAAGCCGGAGCTGTTCGACGCCGAGGGCGGGGAGAGCGTTTATACCCGGGCGGCGCGCGACTTCCGCGCCTGGCGCGAGCAGGGCGTCCTAGTGCAGGAGAAAGCCCCTTCGATCTTCGCTTACTCGCAGCGCTTCAAGGTTCCCGGAACCGAAATTGTGAAGGAGCGGCGCGGCTTCATCGCCATCGGTAAACTGCACGAGTACGCCGAGCAGGTGGTCTTCCGCCACGAACAGACGCTCTCCAAGCCCAAGAGCGACCGGCTCAACCTGCTCAAGGCCACCCATGCGCACTTCGGGCAGATATTCATGCTCTACTCGGACCCGGCCGGCAGCGTGGAGAAGATTCTCTACGAGGGCGCCGGTCCGGCCGAGGCCGAGGTCACCGACGAGTACGGCGTGCTGCACCGGCTGTGGAAGGTCAGCGACCCGGCGGCCATCCGCCTGCTGGTAACCGCCATGGCCGACAAGAAGCTGATTATCGCCGACGGCCACCACCGCTACGAGACGGCCCTGAACTACTCGAAGGAGCACGCGCCCGCCGCGCCGGCCAAAACCGAGTCCAGCACCAGCCAGTTGCCCCATCCAGCTTTCCCCGAGGCGGCGGCGATGATGACCTTCGTCAACATGGACTCCGACGGGCTGGTGGTTCTGCCCACCCATCGCGTGGTGCACAGCCTCCAGAACTTCGATCCGGCCGCCTTTGCGCGCGCCGCCGAGGAGTTTTTCACCGTCGAGGCATTGCCGGCGGCGGAATCCTCAAGCTATATCGCCACATTAACCGCCCAGCAGGGCACGGCCTTTGTCGCCGTCACCCGAGCCGGAGCGTTTTTGCTGCGTTCGAAGCCGGAGGCGGTGGCCGCCGCGCTGACTCACCTGCCCGAGCGCCAGCGCCAGCTCGACCTGAGCCACCTGCACTCGATCGTGCTCGACCGGCTGCTGGGCCTGAACGAAGAAAAGGTGCGCGAGCAGACCAACATCCGCTACCTGCGCGACGCCGCCGAGGCCGTCGAACAGGTGCGCTGCGGCAAGGCCGACGTGACCTTCCTCACCAACCCCGTTTCCATGGAGCAACTGCGGGAGGTGGCCTTTGCCGGCGACGTGATGCCGCAAAAGTCCACTGACTTTTTCCCAAAGCTGCTCAGCGGTTTGGCCATCTATGCGCTGGATTGAGCGGGCATGGGCGGCTCTGGCCTGCTGTGCGCTGGCTGGGTTGCCGGCCGCCGCACAGCAGGCTCCGCCGGCTCCCGCAGTTCCGCAGGCCCGATTTGCCGTGGTGCTGGATGCGGCTCACGGCGGCGACGACGCGGGCGGACGCCTGACCAACGGCCAGCTTGAAAAAAACTACACCCTGGCGTTGAGCGTACGGCTGCGGTCACTGCTGACGGCGCGCGGAATTCAGGTGGTTACCACCCGCGAATCCGACGCGACCATCGGACCGAACAGGCGGGCGGAGATCGCCAACCACGCCCGCGCCCAGGCCTGCCTGAGCCTGCACGGCTCCGGGAGCGGCTCCGGCGTTCATCTGTTCGCCTCCACTCTGACGCCCGTCCAGCCCACGCGCTTTTCGCCCTGGAAGACGGCGCAGGCCGGCTGGGTGACGCGCTCGCTGGCGCTGGCCGGAGTGCTCAACTCCGCGCTGCTGCACGCTGGCATGAACGTGACCCTGGGCCGGAGTTCTCTGCCTGCCGTGGATAGCATGACCTGCCCGGCGGTGGCCGTCGAGGTGGCGCCGGAGCTGGGTTCGGACGGAAAAGTGGCCGCCGGGCTGGACGACAATGATTACCAGGCGCAAGTTGCCGAGGCGCTGGCAGCGGCGCTCGTGGAGTGGCGCGCGGAGGCTTCTCAGCCGTGATTCCCCGCCATCAGAAATTTCTTTTCGCCATTCTGCTGGTGACCTCGCTGGTCTTGGGCGTGGCGCTGTGGCAGTTGCGCGAGCGCGCCCATCAGCGGCTGATCGCCGGCCAGGACTCGGCTCCCACCAGCGCTCCCGAGGTAGCCTCGGCCGAAGACGCAACCCTGCTGGTGGCCAACGACAGCGACAGTTCTCTGCTGGCGCAGTCCCAATCCCTGCCATTGCCCATCGACCCCGGCGCGCGCGCCCGCGCCGTGCTGGGCAAGCTGCTGGACCTCTATGCCGCCCCCGGCGCCGCTCACCCCGTTCCCGGCGGCGGAAGCTCGGTGCTCCAGGTCTTTTTGCTCCCCGCCCCGGAGATCGGAGCCGGGGCCACGACATCCGGCCAGCCAAAATCCAACCAAGCCAGATCCACGGAGCCCCTGTCAGGTGAATCCATCTCCGGCGGAGCCGGCGCAAAAACCGCAGGCTCACCCTCGCAGGACGCGCTGGAGACCGGCCCGCTACTGGCAGTCGTCAATCTGTCCGGCAGCTTCGCGGCCAGCCACCCCTCCGGCATCGAGACCGAAATGCTCACCGTGCTCTCCATCTGCGGAACCCTGCACGCCAACCTGCCGCGCGTCACCCAGGTGCGCTTCCTGGTGGACGGCCAGCCCCGCGCCACCCTCGCCGGCCACGCCGGCCTGACCCGCACCTACCTGGCCACCGACGCCGTGCCCTCCGAGGGAGCGCATCCATGAACAACCCTGGAAACAACCCTGAAAACAAGACGGGGGCCACACCTCCCACCATCGGCGTCTTCGACTCCGGATTCGGTGGACTCACCGTGCTGCGCGCCCTCATCCAGCGGCTCCCGCGGGCGCGCTTTGCCTTCCTGGGCGACACGGCGCGGCTGCCCTACGGCTCCAAGTCCCGCCGCACCATTGCCCGCTACGCCGCCGAGAGCGCGCAGTTTCTGGTCAACGAGCAGGACGCGGAGTTTCTGGTCATTGCCTGCAACACGGCCAGCGCGCTGGCTCTGGACGCCATTCAGGACGCAGTGCCGGTGCCGGTGCTGGGCGTGATCGAACCGGGCGCCGAGGCAGCCTGGGCCGCCTCCCGCGCGGGCGATGTGCTGGTGATCGCCACTGACGCCACTGTCCAGAGCCACGCCTACGCGGCCGCCTGCCGCGCCCGGGGGCTGCGCGCTCTGGAAAAGGCCTGTCCGCTGCTGGTGCCGCTGGTCGAGGAGGGCTGGACCGCACACGCGGTCACGGCTGAGGTCATCCGCATTTACCTTGAGGAACTGAACGCCGAGGCCGCCGCTCAGGGCATGAAGCCGGACACGCTGGTCCTCGGCTGCACCCACTACCCGCTGCTGCGCCCGCTGATCGAACGAGCGGTCCCGGCAGGAATGCGGGTCATCGACTCGGCCGAAGCCGCCGCCGAGGCCGCCCTGCGCCACTTCAACGGCCGCGCCGCTCCGGCTGCCGCCCCATCTGCCGGACAGGACGCACCGCCCGAACCCCAGTTGCGCTGCTTCGCCACCGATTCGGTCGAAAAATTCGAGCGGCTTGGCTCCCGCTTTCTCAACCGGCCCGTCGGAAAGGTCGAGTTGGTGGACCTGGGCGGCTGAAACGCTTCGCCCATCGCTCTATCTCGAAGGCGATGGTCATAAGTGGCTTTTTTCTCAAGAAAAAGCCGCCTTCTAGAGCGCCAACAGAAACCACTTATCTTGAAGAACCACTCTGATATTCTAATAGAATGCGGGTTCGGTATCCCCAAAGCGCGGACCCTGGAGGAAAACAA
Organism: Acidobacteriaceae bacterium; assembly: GCA_003161045.1. Taxonomy (GTDB): domain Bacteria; phylum Acidobacteriota; class Terriglobia; order Terriglobales; family Acidobacteriaceae; genus Telmatobacter. The sequence continues at coordinate 28,879 of PMPH01000137.1, read as the reverse complement.
CGAGCATGATCAATCTGGCAGGTAAAACGGCCGTAATCTTTGGGCTGGCCAACAAGCGTTCCATCGCCTGGGGCATCGCCCAAAAGCTGCACGAGGCCGGCGCCACCCTGGCTATCTGCTATCAAAATGAGCGCATGAAGCTGGAGGCCGAAGACCTCATCGCGGAGCTGCCCGGCGCCAGCGGTTTCCAGTGCGACCTCTCCAGCGACCAGGAGATTGAAAGCCTCTTTGCGACGCTCAAGCAGAAGTTTGGCAAGCTCGAAATCCTCATTCACGCCGTGGCCTTTGCGCCCGCCGCGGAGCTGCACGGCGATTTTCTCGACACCTCGCGCGAGGGCTTCCGCATCGCCCTCGACGTCAGCGTATATTCGCTGATTGCCGTCGCTCACGCCGCCGCGCCGCTGATGACCGAGGGGGGCAGTATGATCACCCTTAGCTTCTACGCCGCCGAAAAGGTCGTCCCCCACTACAACGTGATGGCCGTGGCCAAGTCCGCCCTGGAATCCTCGGTCCGCTATCTGGCCTGGAATCTTGGGCCCAGGAAGATTCGCGTCAACGCCATCTCCGCCGGCCCCATCAAGACGCTGGCCGCGCGCGGCGTGGGCTCGCTGGGTGAGATGCTCAAATCCCACGCCGACCGCGCCCCGCTGGGCCGCAATGTCGACCAACTGGAGGTGGGCGGCGCGGCGCTGTTTCTGGCCAGCGACCTCTCCAGCGCTATCACCGGCGAAATCCTTTACGTGGACTGCGGCTATAACATCATGGGGTTTTAGAACTTTAAGACTGAGGAAGATTTTTGCCGTTCCTTGCATTTTTCGGCGGCTCAACGGCTGCTGTCTGAAAAGCTGGCAGCCGTTGAGCAAGCCAGTCTTTTGAAAATCCTCCGGCGGCGCGAGGCGCTCATTCCCTGTCCCCTCATGTGCTAATCTGCAACTTAGTGGCTGCTGATTTTATCCCAATTTTTCAGGAAGAGTACCGGGCCTTGCGCCCCAGGGCGCCGATGCCTCCCATCGAGGTTCGCTTCCGGCGCTTTACCTCGCTGAACACTACGATCCGGCTGCGCCAGGGAAAGATTTTTGTCAGCCTTTCGGACCTGCTGGAGGGCGCGCCGGAGTTTGTGGTCCGGGCCATCGCGCACATTCTACTGGCCAAGCTCTACAAAAAGCCCATCGAGGCCGCGCACAATCTGCGCTACAAGCGGTTCTGCTCGAGCGCCGCCGTCACCCGCCAGACCGAACTGATTCGCGGTGCCCGCGGCAACAAGCGCTTCTTCGGCCCCGAGGGCCGCTTTTTCAACCTTGAAGAGGTTTTCGATTCGCTGAACGCCAAGTTCTTCAGCGGCCTGCTGGGCCGGCCCGAGTTGACCTGGAGCGAGAGCGTGGCCAGGCGGGCTCTCGGCCACTACGACGCCGCCCACAACACCATCGTGGTCAGCCGCGTCTTCGACCGGCCTTCGAGCCCGCGTTATGCCGTCGAGTACCTTCTCTACCACGAGATGCTGCACCTGAAGCACCCGGTCAGGATGCGCGGCCTGCGGCGCATGGTCCACCCTCGCGAGTTCAAGGATGAGGAGAGGTTATTCCCACAACTCAAAGAAGCGCAAGCGTTTATCGGCCGGCTATAGCAAAAGTTTGTTGATCGACTGTAGCGAAACAGGACACTGGTGGAGCTGGAAGAAGACCTGGGAACAACCATTCACAAGCGGTTTGCCGAGTGGGGCGGGGTGGAGCTTCAGATTCCGCCGCGCCACAAGTCGCACCGGCCGATTCCCACATTCTATTGACGATTTTACTGGGAAAATGCAGCCCTACGCCGTCTTTTCCACAGCCTCGACAGCCTTAGCCGGTCCATCAACCTGCCGCATGGCGACCCACATCAGCAGCAGAATACCTGCCACTACGGAGCCGGCACTGGCCAGTTGAGCATTCGATAATTCCCATAGAACCTTGGGGTTGCGGCGGACAAATTCGACTAAGAAGCGAGCTGTTCCGGTCAGCAGCAGGTACTCGCCGAGGATGGCGCCGGAGACCCGGGGTTTGCCAGCTCTCCACCACAGCCAGCCGCCAATGAGCAGGCCAGCGGCCAGCTCGTAGAGCGGGGTGGGATAGACCGGGACAAAGGTCGGCTCAATGCCGTTGGGAAAGCTCATGCCCCAGGGCCGGAAGGAAAAAAACAGCAGGTGAACCGGCTTGATCGCGATGCCGTAGCAGCCGTCGCCAGAGAGAAAGCAGCCGATGCGCCCGATGCCGTAGCCGATGGCGGCGGCCGGAGCGGCCAGATCCAGGGTGCGCAAGCCGCCGATTTTGGCCCGCCAGCCCTGCAATAGCAGAGCGGAAATGCCGAAGACCAGCCCGCCGAACCAGGCAAATCCGGCCGAATCCCACAACACGCTCCAGCCCATTTCGCGGAAATCGGCAGGCGTGTCGATGACGTGCCAGAGCTTGGCGCCCACGATGCCGGCCACCACGGCCACGGCCACCATGCCCACCGCATCGGCCGTGACGCCGGCGCGGCGAAAGCCGCGGTCCATGACGAAAGACGCCGCCACGGCGGCCAGCCAGAGCATCAGCCCGAAGGTCGGTACAGCGTGGTTCCAGAGGTGCAAATAGGGAATCATCTTCTTCAGTATAGACGGGGGCGAGAGCGAAAAGGCGCGCCCGCCTGGCGCTGGCCCAGGTGGCGGCTTTGCGCTTCAGAAGGCTGAACGGACAGATTTTGCAGGCCGAACAATCAGATTTTAAGAATCAGCCGCAAAATTTTGCACAGGCGCACTTGCCTTGGGTCATAGGGTTCGGGTTTACTGTCTACATGGATACCGTTATTCCCCAGGGAGTTGAGGTTCTCTTTACCCGTCAACAGATTGCTGAACGTATCGCCGAAATGGGCGCCCAGATTACCCGTGACCTGAACGGCGAGAAGCTGGTGATGGTGGGGGTGCTGAAGGGGGCGGCGCCATTTCTGGCCGACCTTGCCAGGGCCGTCGAGGTCGATGCGACATTCGACTTTGTGGCCACCTCCAGTTACGGCAAAAAGCTGCACTCCTCGGGGGCGGTCAAGCTGATCAAGGATCTGGATGAGCCCATCGAGGGCAAGAACGTGCTGATTGTCGAGGACATACTCGACACTGGCCTCACGCTCAGCTACCTGCGCCAGTTTTTTCTGCGTCAGCATCCTAAAACGCTGCGCATCGCCGCGCTGCTCGACAAGCCCTCGCGCCGCCTGGAAAAGATCGATGCGGATTATGTGGGCTTTTCCATTCCCAACCTGTTTGTTATCGGCTACGGAATGGATTATGCGGAGCGCTACAGGAACCTGCCCGACATCTGCCTGATGACGGCCGACCATCCCGAGTAGAGCGGGCTAGCGTTCAAGCCTGCGCGCCCGATGCAAGCCGGCGGGCGCGCAGGAGCGGCCGTGCGTTCCCTTCAAGGCCGAACTTTTCGCCAGGCGGGCAGGATTTGCAAGCGGCCAGTCCGGGTAGGCCAGACCGGATTGGCCGGGCCTGATTGGCGGCCAAGCCGGGCTGGCCGGGTCGGTGAAAAATTGAGCCGGATTGCGTTTATCTGTTGGGGCCGGGCTCCGGCAGGAACTATACTCATCTGCGGCAGGGCACACGATGAGCCGCCGTCCGCAGACGGCATTTCGCCGGCCAGGAGCATACCCCCAATGACAGCGACCCCCCCCCTTGAGGATATGGATCTGGAGTTCGACCACGGGAACTTCGATTCAGCCGCATGCGCCGCTCGAGCTTTGGCGAACTGGCAGGCCTTGGCCTCCGTGATCGACCACACGCTGCTCAAACCCGACGCCACCTGCCACCAGATAGAAAATCTGTGCGACGAGGCGATTCGCTACCGCTTTGCCTGCGCCATGGTGAACCCGGTGTGGGCCTCCACAGCCGTCAGCGTGCTCTCCGGCACTGGCATTCCGGTGGGCGCCGTGGTCGGCTTTCCGCTGGGCGCCTCGCTGATCTCGACGATCCGCCATGAAGCGACCTCGCTGATCCGCATGGGCGTGCGCGAGCTGGACATGGTGATCCCCATCGGCCTGCTCAAGAGCGGCAGCTACCAGGCTGTCCGGCACAGCATCCACGCCGTGGCCGTCATCGCCCATCATCGCGGAGTGCTGCTGAAGGTGATTCTGGAGACCGCCCTGCTGAACGTGGAAGAGAAGCTGCGCGGCTCGGAGATCGCCATTCAGGCGGGCGCGGACTTCATCAAGACCTCGACGGGCTTTGCCTCGGGCGGCGCGACCGCAGCCGACGTGGCGCTGATGCGCGGCGTGGCCGGCAGCCGCTGCGGCGTGAAGGCCGCGGGCGGCATCCGCACCCTGGCCGACGCCAAGGCGATGCTCGAGGCCGGCGCCAACCGCCTCGGTGCCTCCTCCTCGGTGGCTATCGTGCAGGAGTTGGGAGCAGAGTAAGGCGGCCACGCCATCGTCAGGCCGCGAGCTATCGGCTTCGACCACGAAGGCTTTTGAGGCCAGTTTCAGGGAAGAGTTGTCTCCAGCCGTTGCTGTTTTTAAAGCATTTTCAGCGTTCCTATAAGGCGTGCTTTGTGCTATCCCACCCTAGCCGCAACAACAAAGACGCGGCGAGGATGGGGCACCCAGACCTTGCATCATCAGTGAAAATGCTCTAAGACTCGGCTTCGCCGTCAGGGCGAAATTACTGATTCTGCTCTGGAAGGCTGTCGGAGCAACGAGCAAAGCGAAAATGCTTTTTTCCGGCTCAGGCGGGTGTAACAGACTGTAAGTGGGCATGATAGCTGGAGCGCACCAGCGGCCCCGACTCGACGTGGCGGAAGCCCATCTTGAGCGCCTCGACCTTCAGTTCGGCAAACTCGCCCGGCGTGTAGAGCCGGGCCATGGGCAACTGATCCCGCGAGGGGCGCAGGTACTGGCCGATGGTCAGAATCCCGCAGTCAACCGCGGCCAGATCGCGAAAGACTTCCAGCAACTCGGAGGTCTCCTCGCCCAGACCCACCATGACGCCGGACTTGGTGACCACCGCGGGGTTCAATTCCCGGGCGTAGTGCAACACTTCGAGGCTCCGCTCGTAACGCGCGCCGGAGCGCACCGCGGGGTAGAGCCGGGGCACGGATTCGAGGTTGTGGTTGAGCACCTCGGGGCCGGCCTCGACGACCATGCGGATGGCCTCCCGGTTGCCCTGGAAGTCGGGAATGAGCACCTCGACGCGGCAGCCAGGAGCCTGGCGGCGAATCTCGCCGATGACCAGCGCAAAGGCGCGCGCGCCACCCATCAGGTCGTCGTCGCGGTCGACGCTGGTGATGACGGCGTACCCCAGGCCCAGCGCCGAGACGGCCTCGGCCACGCGGCGCGGCTCGTCGAAATCAATGGCCTCGGGACGGCCCTTGGGAACGGCGCAGAAGCCGCAGCGGCGGGTGCAGCGGTTGCCCAGGATCATGAAGGTCGCCGTCCGGTGGCGCCAGCACTCGCCGATATTGGGGCACTGCGCGCTCTCGCAGACCGTGTTGAGCCGCAGCGAACGGGCCAGCCGCTTCAGATCGTGGTAGTCCTCGCCCACCGGCGCCGGCGCCTTGAGCCACGCGGGTTTGGGAGCGGGCTGCTGGCGCGCGGGCTCGATCCGCACCAGTTCGGTTTGCGCCACAGTAATCCGCGCCCGTCCGGGCCGCCCCGGTACGGTCAGTGCTGGCTCGGTTTGTACCCATTCGGTCACGCTTTCATTGTAGCGGGAGCCTATTCACGGCTTCCGGAATGCGGGCGTCGTGCTATCCCACCCTAGAGCAAGTAGTCAAAAAGCAGCTTCCCTTCGACTACGCTGCGCTTCGCTCCTGGTGAACAGGACGATCGAGGAGCGAGGTTTCCCACCCTAGCCGCAAAAACAAGAACGCGGCGAGGGTGGGGCGCCCAGTTCCGTTTCATGGAGCGCCCAGTTTCATTTCAGCGGGGCACCCAGTTCCATTTCGGTGGGACATCCAGCTTTGTTTCAAACATTCAAGACCAGATCAATAAGGCGGATTGCAGCCTCATGGCTCGTTCAGAATCAGCGCGACGCGGCCCGCAATCAGCTCGCTGGGCGGCTCGCCAGGATCGATTTCAACCAAATCCACGGGGAAGGCGATGTTGTGCGGGCGCAGCACCAGGCGGTTGGAGACAAAATCCACGTAGCGCAGCGTCAAATGGGCTCCATGCCGCACCGCGTAGAGGTTGGGCCGGTTGGGCCGGTAGGGTATCAGCGAGTTGTAATGGCGGTCGATCAGCACAATGGCCTCGGGCAGCACCAGCGGCTCCATCGCCATGGCGTCGGAGCCGGGGACGCGCACGGCCACAAAGCGCTGCCAGGCGCGGCGCGGGTTCGAGACCCGGGCCCGGATCGACTGCAGCAGACCGGTGGGCAGGTACAACATGCTCTGCACGGCCGTGGGCCGGATGAATGGCTCAAAGAGCGCCGCGGCGTGAGAGACAACCGGCACCGAGCCGCCCTCTTCGTCGGCCGGCAAGGCTTCGCGTTTATAGGTCGCAGGCAGCAGATCGTTGACGCTCAGGTGCTGCACGGTCAGGATACGATCCAGCGCCTCCAGCGAAAGCTGGCGCCGGCTATGCAGAAAATTCGACAGATGCGGTTGCCCGAAACCGGTCTGGCGGGCAAGCAGCGAGACGCTGAGCGTCCCCCGCTGTATCCTGCGCAGCAGTTCCAAGCGGAGTCGTTCGTGCATCTGCGTAAAGTTCATCTGTGGAAAATTTGCCACCAGCAACGGAGGCAACGGTCTCCGTTTTCCTCTTGAAAACCTATCAGGGACGAATGGCCTTCATTTTCGGCGTTCAACCAAGGATTGGGAAGCGCTGAAGCGGAAAACTGCCGGGATGGATTGACGCCAGAGAACCATCTTTCTAGATTTGCTTTACTTAATCTCGTATTGGTCTGTGGGAATCGTGTGCGAAATGTTTCATTGCCGCAAGGCTGGAACAGGGCGAGAACTCGCCCTGTTCCAGCGGCTTATGAACATGAGTGGGAGATAAGAAATTCTTCCCTCTCACTGTTTCCCCGCCCTAAGGCGCTCGTTCAGAAGCGTCCGGGGAAGACCGGCGAAGAAAATTCCAGGATCTGCGCGCCATGAGCATGACAAAAAACGAGAGAACCTGGGCGGCTATCCCCCATCAGGGCGCTAGAACCCTGAGCAGCCATACCCGGCTCTTTCTACCCCGCGGAAAACGGAAGTTAAAACAAAACCGTCGGGAGAAAACAAGAACACGGAGAGTTCGTCATGGAATTGCGCGTGCATTTGAAAATTTGCGAGGGTTGCGGCTGTCTTTGGTACCGCGCCCAAACCGAAGGCAGTGTGTACTGCAAGGAATGTGAGGCTAAACTGAAGGACTTTCCCTCACCGGAAAGCCGCAAACGGCGGGGACGTCCCGCCCGCAAATCACTGGTCAGGGTCTGGGCGGTGGCGGAAGCAGCCGGAGGTGCCGAATGAGCGCCGCCCTTCACTTGCCAATGGTTTGGGGAGCAGCAGCAGTCAGCAATCCACAGCGGGCAGAGAACGAAGAACGGAGGAAGTGGGAGGAAAGACGGACCAGCAAAGCGGCGGTGGCCAAAGCGCCATCCGAGGGGCCGGTTGTCAGCCTGGGCTTCTATCGCAAGCACACGGAAAGCCTGTTGCGGCGTTACCTCTATGCGTCGATGCAGGTGGGCAGGGCGCCGTCGATCCTGGGCGACCCGATTGCCAGGGGCTGGTGTTCCAGCCGCCCCATCCGCACCTTCGAGGACGCGGTGATCTTCGTTCTCGACGTGGAGCGCTGCCTGAACCGGCTGGGCTCGCTGGACCGCATGATGCTGAGCCGGATTGTCCTTCAGGAGTACACCCAGGCCGAAGCGGCTTCCTTGCTGGGAATGAGCGTGCGCACCATCTGTTACAAGTTCCCCAAGGCCCTGGACCGGCTGACAGAGAAGCTGCTGGAAAGCGGGCTGCTGGTGCTGCCGGGCTAAGAACATCTGGGTCTGTTCACACAATCAGGAGAGATGGCGCTGGTGGTGTGAACAGACCCGGCAGGCCAGTCAGAGGAAGGGAGGGCGCTTCAGGGCCTCCCTTCCTTGACGGCCCGTTCGATGGTTCCTCCGATGAATTCCGCAGGCTGAGCGCAAACCGTGCCGGCCAGATGTGAACCATGCCGTCCGAGCTGTCCGGTTCCGAAACTGAACAAGCCAAAAAACGGAAAATTTCCACTGCAAATCGCGCATCTTGCCGGTTTTCCGGTTGAGTACCGGGCAGGACCGGCCTAGCGTCCAGGTTGAGGCGATGGACCCAGGGGTTTCGCACGGATTCTTCCCGTGTGCGAACCGGCGGGGCGATTTCCCAACCGTATGACGACACAGGCAAGCAGTGCAAGCTCTCAAACAGGCTCTCCGCAGGACTCGCAGCCGGGTTCGCAGCAGGGTTCGCGGCGGGACTCGCGGCGAGGATTGACCGGCCGGCTCAGCGAGGTTGCGCTCGGCTACCAGCGCATGCTGGCCGAGAACCCGTGCAATCCGAACGCGCTGGTGGGCATGAGCCTGGTGGCCCTGGCCAGCCGCCAGTCTGAAGCGGCGGTGAAGATGGCCCGCGCGGCGCTGGCCATGGCGCCGAAGATGGGCACGGCCTGGGTGGCGCTGGGTCAGGCGCTGAAGGCCGCCGGCCGGAGGGATGAGGCCGAGCGCGCCTACCTTCATGCCATCAGCCTGGACGGCATGGACGCGCTGGCGCGGATGGGGCTGGGCGAATTGATGCTGGCCACCGGACGGCCGGAAGAGAGCATCTGGGAATATGAGTTGGCGCTGCGCAAGCAGCCGGCGCTGGCGCCCGCCCACATGGGCCTGGGCCATGCGCTGACCATGATGGGGCGCTATGAAGAGGCTCTCAGCCGCTATCAGCAGACGCTGGCGCTGCATCCGCGGCTGGCGGAGGCCGAGTTTGCCGCCGGCTTTGTGCTGGCGCGCATGGGGAGGCTGAAGGAGGCCGAGCTGCGCTACCGGCGCGCTCTGGCGCGGCGGCCGGACTTCGCCGCCGCCTGGATGAATCTGGGCAGCCTCGAGCGGGAGCAAGGGCGCGAGGTTTATGCCGAGGCCGCCTTGCGGCGGGCCGTCGAGTTGCGCCCGGACCTGGTCTCGGGCTGGGTCAACCTGGCGATTCTGGAGCACGAGCGCCACCGCCCGGCCGAGGCGGAGACTTACCTGCGCAAGGCCTTCGCTCTCAATCCCGAGCAGGTGGAGACGCAGGTGGCCTGGTGCCAGTTCCGCTCCTCTGAACAGGATCCGGCCGGGGCCTGGCAGTGGCTGCGCTGGGCCCTGGCCCGCGAACCCTTCCATCTGGAAGCCGTGAATATGCACGGGATTCTACTGCACAATGAGAGGCGCTTCGATGAGGCCGTCGAGGCCTTCGCGCGGGCCGAGGCGCTGGGTCACCGCGCCGCCGCCTCCAATCGCGGAAATTCGCTGTTGGAGGTGGGCCGCATGGAAGAGGCCTTGCAAGCGCAGGAGAGAGCGGTCGAGCTGGACCCGTCCAACTCCGGCGCACAGTACAACCTGTCGCTGACCCGTCTGCGGATGGGCGACTGGAAGCGGGGCTGGCCAGGCTACGAGGCCCGCTGGCGCTTTCGCGAGGTGCATCGCAACCCGATGATCTTCCGCCAGCCCCGGTGGCGGGGCGAGGCTCTGGAGGGCCGCCGGATTCTGCTCCACGCCGAGCACGGACTGGGCGACTCGATTCAGTTTTGCCGCTACGCGACGCTGGTGGCGGCGCGCGGCGGTCAGGTTGTCTTGCAGGTGCGCGAGCCGGTCGAGCGGCTGATGGCCTCGCTGGCCGTGGTGCGCGCCGGGCAGGCAGTGGTCGCCCCGTTGGGCGTGGCGCCCCCCGAATTCGATCTCGAGTGCCCGCTGATGAGCCTGCCGACAGTCTTCGGGACCACTGTGGAGACAGTTCCCTGGACGGGCGCTTACCTGGGCGCCGACGCCGCGCTCGCGCACGAAAAACGAATGCGATTTCCCGATCTCCGCCCGCATGAGCGGCCCCTGCGCGTGGGCCTGGCCTGGGCCGGCAATCCCCGCTACAAGGCCGACCGCCAGCGCTCGACGGAGTTGGCCACGCTGCTGCCGCTGTTGCACGTCGCTGGCATTACGTGGATCGCACTGCAAAAGGGGCCAGCAGCGGAACAGTTGGCCGAATTGCCCGGCAATGTTTTTGTTTGGGACGGATCGAGCCAGGACCGCGACCTGGCCGAGACGGCGGCTCTCGTGGCCACGCTCGACCTGGTCGTCACCACCGACACTTCAATCGCCCACCTGGCCGGCGCCATGGGCAAGCCGGTCTGGATTCTGCTGCCCCACCTGGGCGATTGGCGCTGGATGCAGCAGATTGAGACCACGCCCTGGTACCCCACTGCACGGCTCTTCCGCCAGCGGGAGTCCGGCGGCTGGGCCGGGGTCGTCACGCGGGTTAGTACCCAGCTTGACGCGTTTCCTCGGCCTCCGCGGCCGTGGCAGATTCCGGCGCGCCGTCAGCCTGCAACTGCGCCCGCACACGTTGCATAATGCCCAGGTAGAAGGCCAGGTTGTGAATCGAGTTCAGCGTGCCGCTGAGAGCCTCGCCAGAGTGCGTCAAGTGGCGCAGGTAGGCGCGGGAGTAGCGGCGGCAGACCGGGCAGTTGCAGGCCGGGTCGGGCGGGCCCTGGTCTTCTGAATATTTTTTACCCTTGATGTTCAACCGGCCCTCGCTGGTGAAAAGCAGGCCGTGGCGCGCGGCGCGGGTGGGCAGCACGCAGTCCATCATCTCGACGCCCATGCGGGCGTAGAGCTCGATCTCATCCGGGTAGCCGACGCCCATCACGTAGCGGGGCTTGTCAGCGGGCAAGAGCGGCAGCACCTCGGCGATCATCTCCATGGTCAGCTCGCGCGGCTCGCCCACGCTCAGGCCCCCGATGGCGTAGCCGTCGAAGTCCATCTCGACCAGCCGCGCGGCGCTCTCGCGGCGCAGATCGCGGAAGGTTCCACCCTGCACAATTCCGAACAAGCTCTGCCGGCGGCCGCCCAGCTCTTCGTACCACGGAACCTCATGGCAGTGCGCGCGGAAGTGGTCGAGCGAACGCCGCGCCCAGGCCATCGTCAGGCGCAGGCTCTCTTCGGCGCGGCTGCGGCTGGCGGGGTACTCGGTGCACTCGTCGAAGGCCATGCAGATGTCGGCGCCCAGCGCAATCTGCACGTCGATGGAGTGCTCGGGAGTGAAAAAGTGGCTGCTGCCGTCCAGGTGCGAACGGAAGCGGACGCCCTCGTCGGTGACCTTGCGCAACTGGCTCAGACTGAAGACCTGAAAGCCGCCCGAGTCGGTCAGCATGGCGCGCGGCCAACTGATGAAGCGATGCAGCCCGCCCATGCGGCGGATAGCCTCATGGCCCGGCCTCAGGTAGAGGTGGTAGGTGTTGCCGAGGATGATCTCCGCGCCCAACTCTTCGAGCACGTTCTGGGGGACGGCCTTGACGGTGCCGGCCGTGCCCACCGGCATGAAGACCGGCGTCTCGACGGTGCGGTGAGGCAGATGAAGCTGCCCCCGCCGCCCGCCAGCCGCGGTTGTTGAGAGTACGTTGAATGCGAGGCCCACCAGACGATTCTACCGGGCGGTGAAGGGAGCGGAAAAACTCGCGAAGGCAGCAGGCTCGATTGCGCCAAAAGAAAGCCTAAGAGGCAGCGATAGTTTCGGTACCGCTCTCAGGCGGTGGCCGCGCGGAATCTTCGGCGTTGATTCCAGGCCTGGATGGGACGCGCCGCGAACAGTACGCCCAGAATGACGGTGATGGTCAGCGGCGTCAGTACGCCGGGCTTGACCTGCCACCAGTAATGAATCACTCCACAGACAGCGGCCAGGTAGACCAGCCTGTGCAGCCGGTTCCAGCGCTTGCCGCCCAGCTTGCGAATGGACCAGCTTGTCGAGGTTGCCGCCAGCGGCAGCAGCAGCAGCCACGCGGTGAGCCCGATGGTGATAAAGCGGCGCTTGGCGATGTCGGCGGCCATGGCGTTCAGGTCAAAGCCCGCGTAGAGAGCGACGTAGGTTCCGAGATGCAGCGTGGCGTAGAAGAAAGCGAAGAGCCCCAGCAGGCGGCGGAACTTGATCAGCCAGCCGAGGCGCGGCAAGAGGCGGCGCACGGGCGTGATGGCCAGCGAGAGGGTCAACAGACGCAGCGTGGCCAGCCCCGTTGCGAAGGTGATCGTGGCCGTGGGGTCCGGGCCTAGATTATTGGTCGCCGCGCCCCAGAGGAGCCAGCCCAGCGGCCAGAGGCAGGCCAACCAGACGGCGGATTTGAGCGCGATGAGGAGCGGTCGATTCATAGGCTTAGCAAGTTAGCAAGTTAGCGAGTCAGTTAAGTTGATGAGGTGATGAATTGATGGGCCGGCAAGTTAGCAATTTTGCAGTTAGTGCCTCGGCAAGTCAGAGCCGTCCACCCGGATTGCAGGGATTCTCCGGTTTGCCACGCCCCGGACATCGAGAAAGTTTAGCAAGTTAGCGGCTCCCTACGCATTAAAAATTCCTGCGCAGGTCCATGCCGTTGTAGAGCGAGGCGATCTGGTCGCCATAGCCGTTGAAGATCAGTGTCGTGCGGCGCTGGGCGTAGAAGGGCAAGCCGATGCGGCGCTCGGTCTTCTGACTCCAGCGGGGGTGGTCCACGTTGGGATTGACGTTCGAGTAGAAGCCGTATTCGTTGGGCGCCATCCCGTTCCAGGTGGTGGGCGGCTGCTTGTCGAGGAAGCGCACGGCGACAATGGATTTGGCTGACTTGAAGCCGTACTTCCACGGAACGACGATGCGCACCGGAGCGCCGTCCTGGTTGGGCAGCACCTCACCATAGAGGCCGAAGGTCAGGAGAGCCAGGGGGTGCATCGCCTCGTCCATGCGCAGCCCCTCGGAGTAAGGCCAGTAGATTGTGCTCTCGTAGCTCCATGGCTCGACCTTCCGGTCGTAATAGGAGAGAAACTGGACAAACTTTACGCTGGGCAGTGGCTCGCACTGGCGGATGAACTCGGAGAGCGAGTAGCCGACCCAAGGAATGACCATGCTCCAGGCCTCGACGCAGCGATGGCGGTAGACGCGGTCTTCCAGCGGACGCAGCCGGAGCAAGGCGTCGATGTCGAAGGTCTTGGGCTGCTTGACCTTGCCTTCCACGCGCACAGTCCAGGGGCGAGTGGGCAGTTTGCCGGCGTTTTTGGAGGGGTCGCCCTTGTTCACGCCGAATTCGTAGTAGTTGTTGTACTGGGTGATGTCCGCGAAGCTGGTCAGTTCTTCGCCGGTGGTTGTGAGAGGGCTATAGATGGTTTGCAGCTTTGTGCCGGCCTGCACGGTAACACGGGGCGAAACGGCCTCGGCGAGCCGCTCGGCGCCCACTGCGGCCGCGCCCGCGGCCAAGGCCGTCGAGAGGGCCGAGCGCAGGAAGCGGCGGCGGTTGTAGTACTGGTCAAAGAGCTTCCGTGGCGTGATCTCCGAGGAGGGAATGTCGGGAGGTTTGCCAATGAGCATAGAGTGACCTCGCACGGGGAAGTGGCGAACGCTCTCATTGGATGGGATGAAGGGGCTGAGCGCTTCAGGATTTGCCGGAGAGGGTTGTGGTTCCTCAATCCCTCTGCTGGGTTGGATTGAGGCTCAAGGTTTCCGAAACTCTGGACCGGGTTGAGGTTCAAGGTCTCCAAGGTCTCAAAATCGAGACCTGGGGCAGCCAGAAAGTTCAATCTCTTGAGGCTGAGTCAACAGGAAGAGCAAAGGGGCCATCGGATGGAGAGCAAAAAGGCCATTGCCCGAGGCGGCGGGCGCGGATGAGGTAAATCAGTGTGCCGGAGAGGGCGATTCCGGCCGCTACCGCCAGTCCGCCGAGGGCGTGGCTGCGGTTGGCGAGGATGAAGACAAAGCCGGCGATGGCCGCCAGCGGAGGCAGCGGGTAGAGCGGAATTTTGAAGGGGCGCGCCAGTTCGGGCCGCTGGATGCGGAGCAGCATCACTCCCACCTGCTGCAAAAAGAACTGGAGCAGAATGCGCGTAACGACCAGCATGGTGATGACCTGCGCCAAAGAAAAGAAGCAGAAGGCGGCGGCGACCACTCCCAGAGCCACCAGTGAGCGGTGGGGAATGCCGTGGCGGGGATGGACGGCAGCCAGGAAGCGGAAGTAGTTGCCGTCGCGGGCGGCGGCGTAGGGCACACGGGAGTAGCCGAGCAGAAGCGAGAAGACCGAGGCGAAGGCCGTCCAGACGATCAGCGCGGCCATCAGGCGTCCGGCCAGGCTGCCAAAGGCGGAGCTGGCGATCTCGGCCACCAGTTGCAGGCGGACAGAGTTTCCGTTCGCGGCGCCAGCGGCAACGTGCGCGGCGGCATCGCGCAGGGAAGGCAGCGCGGCCAGGTTCATCAGCACATAAAGCGCCGAGACGAAGAGCACCGAGAGCAGAATGGCGCGCGGAATGGTCCGCTCGGGCCGCCGCACCTCGCCGCCCAGGAAACAGATGTTGTAGTAGCCCCAGTAGCAGTAGGTGGTGATGAGCGTGGCCTGCGCCAGGCCGCCGAGGGCCGCGGGGATCGACATCGGCGGCGAAGCGGGCAGCAGCCAGCCGCCGGTGGCCGAGGCATGAACAAAGCCGGAGACGATAACCCCGGCGATGGCCGCCATAACCCCAACAAAGAGCACCCAGGCCAGCCGCGTAATCGAACTCAGATTGCGATAGAGCAGCGCCGTGACCAACAGGCAGGCCAGCGCGGCGGCCAAGTTCGTGCCGTGCAGCGCGGGCCAGGCGGCAATGGGGGCGCGATCGAGCCCCGGCCAGAACCAGGCCAGGAAGCTCGATAGTCCGATGCAGCCCGAGGCGATCGAAAGCGGCGCGGTGAAGCTCACCTGCCAGACGTAAAGAAAGCTGAGCCAGTTGCCCGCGCGCTGGGGGCCGTAGATTTCGCGCAGGAAGGCATAAGAGCCGCCGGCGCGCGGGAAGGCCGCGCCCAGCTCGGCCCAGACCAGCCCGTCGGCCAGGGCGATCGCCGCGCCCAGCACCCAGGCCCACACCGAGAGCCGGTAGCCGGCCGCCGCGATCACCAGCGGCAGCGTGATGAAGGGGCCGACGCCGATCATCTCCAACATATTGAAGGCCACGGCCGAGCGCAGGCCTATGCGGCGCTGCAAGGAGCCGGTGCTGGCGGAGATGCCCGGACTAGCGGAGATGGAGGATAAAGGCTGGATCATAGAGGCGGAGCTTCTGTTTGAAGAATACCGGTTTGCGGCAGGAGTGGACGGATCAGTCCGGGTTTTCAGTTTTAGAGCGTAAATCGAGCGGAATCAACCCGTGAAGCCCTGGTCTTCCCTGCCCCAAATTCGCAAAGAGTTTAGAAGCTGTTTCATAACCTTGCTTTGAAAGGGCGCGGCTTTAGCCGCGCCGCTGGTGGAGCAGAGGAATCAAGGGCTTTAGCCCCCGAGGGAAAGCGTGAAAACGACAAGCGTTCGGTTATGAAACAGCTTCTAGATAAAAGTGCTGAAACGCTCCCCGGATTGTACACTGGCTGGGAGTATGATCCGAGCCGGGCGAGTTCTGCGAGCAGTGGTGGGCGTGGCCCCAGCGAAGCTGATGCTGGCCGCGCTGATGCTGGCCGGCGCGTTGCCTCTGGCAGCGCAACAGGCCGGGGACCGGGCGGCTCAGCAGGCCGCGCAACAAACTGCGCTTGTAGCCCGCGAGTTTGCGGCCATTCCGCTCCCCGAGCCCAGCGAAATCGCTTTGCCCATCGCCGAGGATCGCGGCCAGGCGGCCGTCGAGCAATCGCTCCAGCGCCTGAAGACCACCGCCAGCGTGATGATGATCGTGGCGCATCCGGACGACGAGGACGGCGCGCTGCTGACTTATTTGTCGCGCGGCCTGGGCGTGCGCGCCACGCTATTCACCTTGAACCGCGGCGAGGGCGGACAAAACGAAATCTCCGCCGACGCCTACGACGCGCTGGGGCTGATCCGCACCAATGAGCTTTTGAAGGCTGACGAATTTTACGGCGTCAAACAGCTTTGGGGCACAGAGGTGGACTTCGGCTTCTCGAAGACTCAAGAGGAGTCGTTTGCCCGCTGGGGTCATGACCGCGTGCTCTACGACGCCGTGCTGGCGGTGCGCTGCGAGCGGCCGCAGGTGATCGTTTCCACCTTCGTCGGCGGGGTGAGCGACGGCCACGGCCACCACCAGGTCGCGGGCGAGATTGCGCAGGAGGTCTTCAAGGCCGCGGGCGACCCCAAGGTCTTTCCCGAGCAGTTGAAGGAATACGGGGTGCGGCCCTGGCAGCCGCTGGCCGTCTACTCGATGCTCCCCTTTGCGCGGATCGAGGGCGGAAAAATCTTCGACTACGCCACCGGCAAATGGGCTCCGGAGCACTTCAAGAATTACATCACCGGAGAGTGGACCGAGGGCGCGCTTCCGGCTGACGTAATTCTCCAAGTCGGCGCATGGGATCCGGCGCTGGGGCGCAGCTACCTGCAAATTGCGCGCGAAGGCTGGGGCGAGCAGAGGTCGCAGAACGGCGGCGCCACGCCGGCGCTGAGCGGACCGGCCACCACGAGCTATCATCTCTGGGCCGTCGCGCCCGCCGCGCAACCCGCGTCGGCTTCGAATGCGTCCCCACCCCGAAAAGCTGCTTCTGGCGGCGACGATGCAAACCTCTTCCACAATCAAAAAGTCCAGATCGACGCCAGCATTGCGGGGCTGACGAAACTGGTGAAGGGCAACCCGCCGGAGTGGCTCACTGCTGGTCTCGGCCGGATCGATAGCGGCCTCCAAGAGGCTGAAACCGGCTGCCAGGGTCAAGCTGGCGTCGCTGTGGCGCACAGACTCGCCCCGGTCTACCGGCAAACCCTGGAGCTGCGCGAGCAAGTTGCCGTCAGCAACCTGGACGCGGAAGCCAAAACCGCGCTGCTCTTCGAGATCGACGCCAAAATCGACGAATTTCAGTTGACGTTCCAGCAATTGCTCGGTCTGGACCTGATCGCTTTCACCACCAACTCCAGCGACGCTGAAAACGGCAGCCCATTTCACGGCGAGTCGGCCGATGAAACGCCGCGCAGCATGACGCCGGGCGAGGAGTTTCGCGTGCGCGTCCACACCGCGCAGGCCACTGGAGCGGCGCGACTCAGCCGGGTCTGGCTAACGAGCCGCGACGGCAAGCCGTGGAAGGCCGAGAACACGACCGGCAGCCTCGACCCCGCAGCCCAGGCCGCTGACCAGATCTTCCAGGTGTGGGCAGCCGAAAACGCCGAACCGACTGAGCCCTACTTCACGCGGTCCTCGATCGAGCAGCCTTATTACGACCTCACCCGGCCGGAGTGGCGCTTGCGCTCCTTCGCGCCCTGGCCGTTGTCGGCTTGGGCCGAGTTCAGCTTTGACGGGCTGCCGATTCGTCTCGGTGAAGTAGTGCAGACGATGCAGCGCCTTCCCGGACAGGGCGGGATTTACCAGCCGCTGGTGGTCACCCCTGCCATCGGCCTCGGCATCGAGCCCGCAACGCGCATTCTGCCTCCCGGCGGCGGCGCGCTGCCGGTCAAGGTCACGGTGCACACCGAAGCCGCAGCCGAGGGAACGGTGGCGCTGGAGCTTCCGGCCGGATGGCGCGCCGAGCCCTCCGAAGCGCCTTTTCGCCGCATGAGCGCCGGCGATACGGAGCCAATTCTCTTCTCCGTCACGCCGGCCAGCGCTGTGACAGGAACTTACAGCTTGCAGGCCGTGGCGCACTCCGGCGAGCGCGCGTACCGAACCGGCTGGCAGAGCGTTGGCTACCCCGAACTGCAACTCTATAACCTCTATCGGCCGGCGCAATTGCAGACCCGCAAGGTGGATGTAAAGCTGGCCCCTGGGTTGCGCATCGGCTACGTAATGGGCACCGGCGACCATGTTCCCGAGGCCATCGAGGCCCTGGGCGGCGCTCCGCGCTTCTTGACGGCGAAGGATCTTGCCACGGGAGACCTTTCCGCCTGGAACGTGATCGTCATCGGCATTCGCGCCTACGCAGCGCGCCCCGAGCTGGCTGCGGATCAGCCGCGACTGGACGAGTTTGTCCGCCGCGGCGGCACGCTGATCGTTCAGTACCAGAGCGAGAACTTTCCCGCTCCGTTGCCGTTGTCGATGGGGCGCACACCCGAGCGGGTAGTGGACGAGCAAGCGCCGGTCAAGCTGCTCGCCCCGGCCAATCCCCTGCTCTGCTGGCCCAACCAGATCACCCCGGCAGACTTCTCGGGCTGGGTCGAGGAGCGCGGCCACTCCTTCCTCGATCACTGGGACACGGGTTACACGGCGCTGACCGAAACCGCCGATCCCGGTCAGGATCCGCAGCGGGGCGGCCTCCTGGTGGCGCATTTTGGCAAAGGTTCCTACTTATATGTCGCGTTTGCATTACACAGGCAGCTCCCAGCGTTAGTGCCCGGAGCTTACCGCTTGCTGGCCAACCTGCTCAGCGCCGGCAAGGGGCCCTCCGCGAATGGGGACCGCACTCAAACGCCTCTCCCATAGCAAGTTAGCCGAGTCGTGCTCTTTCGCGTGAGTCCTTTATATTAAAAGAAAAATAATTTATCGCGGGAACTCGAATTGGAAGCAAACTGATCAACAACGGCATTCAAAGTTAAATGTAGGCGAATGAATCTGGTGTTAATATGGATTTGCTTCCTCTCCTGCTTGTCTTGGAAATGGGAATGGGAGCGGCCTGGGGGGAGTGTTCCGTTTGCGCAGGTTCACATTCCCGGCCGTCGATGCATCTCCTGTATGTTCCCGGCATGGCGGCTCGGCTTCATCTTGAGCGATTCGTCTTCATCATATTAGGGATCAGCAGGATACGGAAGTTGAGGGCGCCCGTCATGCAATGCGGGCGCAGCCAAGATTTAACTGGATTTACAAAGAAAAGAGAGGCCCAATGAATTTCGGACTCAGAATCGCTGCCGCATCGGCTCTGGCGGCCAGTTTTGTCGCCTGCTATGGACAAGCGAGCACAGCACAGCCGCCAGTGAAGAAGCACACTACAACCAGGAGGGCCAAAAAGCCCGCCGCACCCTCGGTAGCCCAGCAGATTCAGGCTCTGCGCCAGGAACTGGAAGGCCAGATCGACAACCTCAAGACCAACCTGTCCGACAGGGACGCGCAGTTGAGGCAGGCCCAGCAGGCCGCGGCTGACGCCCAGGCCGCAGCCGCCAAGGCAGAGGCCGTCGCCTCGGCCGAGCAGCAGGCAGCCGGCGAGAACGCCGCCGCCGTCAATACCCTGCAAACCTCCGTCACCGATCTGAAGGCCAATCAGGCTTCGGTCTCCGACGAAACGGCCAGGCTCAAGAAGGAGATCAAAGACCCCGACTTCCTTCGTTACAAGAGAGTAAAGCTCACGCCGGGCGGCTATATGCAGTTGGCGACCATCTGGCGCGCGCACAACGCCAATATGGATACGGCCGACAATTACGGTCAATACGCTTTCGCCAATTCGCCCGATTATCACCAGAGCGAATTCCGCGCCAGCGGCCGCGCCAGCCGTCTCTCTTTGAAGGCCCAGGGCGAAGCCAAGGGCATGAAGTTCATGGCCTACACGGAAATCGATTTCTTGGGCAATGCAGGCGGCAACGAGACACAGACCAACAGCTTCGCGCCGCGTCTTCGCCTGGCCTTTGCCAATGTTGACCTGCCGGGCGGATGGTCGATCGCCGGCGGCCAGAACTGGTCGATGTTGCAGACCACCCGCAAGGGCATTGACCCGCTCAGCGAATGGCTGCCCTCGCTGATCGACAACTCCTACACTCCGGGCTTCTCTTACGCGCGTGAAGGCACGATTCGCGTGGTCAAGCAGATTACCCCCAGGATGTGGGCCGGCTTCTCGGTGGAGAACCCGGATACGGTTACGACCGGAGGATGCGCAGGTAAGGTCGTAGGCTACGCAGGTACGACTCCGGTTACAACCTCCGCGTGCAGCTTTAGTGGCCAGATCCAGGGTTTGGCCAACTCATCGGATACTACCTCGCCGAACAACGGCTATTTGAACGCTCTCAGCGGCACCAGTGCCGTCACGGGAAATCCCTCCACTAACTATGCTCCCGATCTGGTTGCCAAGTTCGCCTTTGAACCCGGCTGGGGCCACTACGAAGTGAAGGCAATCGGCCGCTTCTTCCGCGACCGCGTTTACCCGAATTACCTCACTCCCGGAACCCCCAATCTCACTTCCCCTATCACTTGCACGATCAGCACACCAGTAGTATGCACAGCGACCCCGACCATAACTCCCACGATAACTTCGAGCACCGTCGGCGCGAACAATAAACTTACCGAGGGCGGCGCCATTGGCTTCGGTGCAGTCCTTCCGCTGGTCAAGAGCAAGGTCGATTTCGAGTTCCAGGGTTTGGCTGGCGCCGGCATCGGCCGCTTTGGCACCACCTCTGGGCCTGATGTGACGTACAAGCCGGATGGCTCGCTTGAACCGGTCCGGTCAATTCAAGCTATCGCCGGTATCGAGACCCACCCCACGCCCAAGTTTGACTTCAACATCTACGGCGGCGGAGACTACTACCAGCGGACTAGCTACTACTTGCCTGCAACCACCTCCTTCTTTGGCACAACCATTGCCACTGGAGGGGCGGAGGTCGGCTACGGCTATCAAGACAACAGCGATAGCGGATGCTCGACCGAGGGATCTTACTCGTCCACAAACTCTCTCAGCACTAGTTGCTCGGGCGTGACCAAGAGCGTCTGGGCGATCCAGCCGCAGTTGTGGTATCGCATCTTCAAGGGCCGCGAGGGCACGGTGCAGTTCGGCGCTTCCTATGCATACGTCTACCGCGAGGCTTGGGGCGGACTTCTTTCCACCACCGGCGTAACTCCTGCGACGATCGCTGCTGGTTCTAACAGCCTGTATACGCCCAAGACCATCAACCAGATCGTGATGACCTCCTTCCGTTATTACCTTCCGTAGACCGCTTACGGCCAACCCCGAACCCCAGGGTTCGGCGCACCAAAGCAAGAGGCAGCCCGCGGTTGGGGCTGCCTCTTCTGTTTTATGACGAAAATGCCGGGTTCCTGGCGAAGATGGGTGCGGGACACTCTTATCGCGCTTCTTTTATCAGTCAGGCCAGACCGCAAGCATTAACAGACAATCAATTCATCGCTTCGCCCCTAACTTATTGCGGATAACATGAATAGCACTATTAAAAGTGCATGAATTGGCCGTATATTCATCTTCTTTTGCGAGTCTTGAGCTGGAAAGCGGCCGGGAGTAGAGCTGTGTACGCGGACTTAACGTGCGCTGACTTAACACTATTCGGCCGTGGACTTACATTCCGCATCTCCGCAGGAACACGATTCGGCTTTCTGCAAGAGGATCCGAGGGATGCGGGAGTTGAGGGCGCCCGCCATGCAAGGCGAGCGCAGCCACAATTTAATCGGACTTACTAAGGAAATGAGAGGCCCAATGAACTTCAGATTGAAAATAGCTGCCGCGTCGGTACTGGCAGTCAGTTTTGTCGCTTGCTATGGACAGACCAGTGAAACCCAGCCGCCGGTGAAGAAGCACACGACAACCCGGAAGGCTAAAAAGACCGCCGGATCCACGGTAGCCGAGCAGATTCAGTCTCTGCGCCACGAGTTGGAAAGCCAGGCGAGCCAGATCGACAGCCTTAAAACCGGCCTCGCCGACAAGGACGCACAGATGAAGCGGGCCGAGTTGGCCGCGGCCAACGCCCAGGCCGCCGCCGACAAGGCGCAAGAAGCCGCCTCGGCCCAGCAGCAGGCTGTGACCGACAACTCGACGGCCGT
This sequence comes from Acidobacteriaceae bacterium, assembly GCA_003161045.1. GTDB lineage: Bacteria > Acidobacteriota > Terriglobia > Terriglobales > Acidobacteriaceae > Telmatobacter. The sequence continues at coordinate 7,107 of PMPH01000137.1, read as the reverse complement.
CACCACGCTGCAGTCGAACGTGAATGACCTGAAGGGCACGCAGGCTGCAATCGTCGGCACCGTTCAAGAAGAACAGGCCAAGTCAGTAAAGAAATCCGAGCTCTCACCCCTCGCGTTCGGCAAGGTCAAGATCGGCGCCACCTTCTTCGCCGACTACAGCTACTGGTCGGACTATGACGGCTCTACGCAATTCATCGACAACCAGACCAGGCCCTCCTCGATAACGGACCAGAACTACAACGCCTTCGAGGTGACCCGTACCTACATCAACCTGTTCTACACACCGAGCGACGCCGTTACCCTGCGCATTACGCCCGACATATACCGGACATCGACAGTGACAGCGGTGACCTCGACGGCGAGCGCATGCACCTCTCTTCCTTGCACGCCGACGATCACGAACACTTACACGACCGATCAGAGCCTTACCCTCCGCCTGAAGTACGGCTACGTTGACTTGAACAAGCTGTTCGCCAGCAACCAGTACTTCAAGGACACCAAGATCACCTTCGGCCAGACGCAGAACTCGCTGACCGACTGGGAAGAGGGCCTGACCGGTCACCGCTACACCTACAAGATGCCCATGGACTACGCGAGCGGCCTGAGCTCCACCTACGCGGGCGTCAAGGCGCATGGCCCGATCAAGTTCAACGGCAAGGAATACCTGGACTACGACCTGGGCATCTACACCAACGGCGCCTATAACACCACCGAGCTGAGCGGCACCAAGCAGTTCATGGGCCGCGCGACCTGGTACCCCTTGGGCACCAAGGCCGATCGCACCGGCCTGGGTGTGACCGTCTTCGGCGACCTCGGCTTCACCAACGTCGCCCCCAGCTCCGCCGCTTCCGGCCATTACGCAATGGACCGCACGGTCGTCATGGTCCACTATCAGACCCCCGGCAAGGGCTACCTGCTCACCGGCCAGTACGATCTGAGCCACAACGTCAAGAACTCCGACAACACCCAGATGGGCTACGCATTCGAGGGCAACGCCCGCCTCGGCAACGCCAAGTCGCCCTTCCATGCCTTCGGCATGTATCAGCACTACGAGCCGTACAGCAACGCCACCAACGATCAGGCCACGCAGTACTCGCGCACCGTCGGCGGCATCGCTTACAATTTCAATAAGAACCTGGACATCGCCCTCGGCGACTCGAACCTCCACTACCTCAACCCCACCGCCGTCGGCGCCCCGAAAAACGACGCCAATGTCGTCTCGATCTTCACCCAGTACAACTTTTAACGCAGCCCGCACTTGGAAACACAGGGGGAACTACCGGTTCCCCCTGTGTTTTGCCCTTTGAGTGGATGGCAGGATCTATCGGCGATGCGCTTTACTACAAGGGCATCGAGAATATGATCTGGACCTCCTTCCGCTACTATCTGCCGTAAACCGCCAACCAGCGGATCAGGCAGCATCAGAAGAGGCAGCCCGCGGTTGGGGCTGCCTCTTCTGCTTTTTTACCTGCGTTCTGGCCAGAGAGGCTCGATGGGCCAATTCGCGGCGGATGCAAACCCGGCCTCGGCCTTGGCCGCAACCGGCGTGTAAGATGAAAGCCTCCAACTGGAGTGCGATCCGGGCACATCAATCCGGGAAAGAGCGATGATGCAACCGCGGGAACAACTCAAACTGGTGGCCGCGCTGCTGGGCCAGGAGACGACCCTCGCACTGGCCTCCAGCGGCGAGGAAGGCTTGGCCGCGGTGACGCCGCTCTTCTACATTGCCGATGAGGAACTCACCCTCTACTGGCTCTCTTCCGAGAGCAGCCGGCACAGCCAGAACCTGAGAAATGAGCCCCGCGCGGCCGCCACGGTCTACCGGAAGGTCGAAAGCTGGAAGCAGATTCGCGGCGTCGAGATGCGCGGCCTGGTGAACAAGGTTACCCGCCCGGAACGCCGCCACGCGCTGCTCGTGGCCTACTGCGAGCGCTTCAAGCTGGGACGGATCTTCCGCCTGGCCATCCGCCAGAGCGCCTTGTATGAATTTCAGCCGGATTTCATCCGTTACATCGACAACGCCAAGGGCTTCGGCTACAAGTTTGAACTGAGGCGCCAGCCGGAGGGTTGGAGCCTGAGCCAGCCAGCGGCTTGAGGGCTTCCCCAATCGCTTCATAGCTTTATGCGAAGCGGCGTCCCGCGCAGCCGCTCCCAGTTGGCTGAACCATCCGCCGTCGAGCCGGAGGTTTTCATCAGTTTTTCAACCCTCCTTTACCTTATCCTTTTGATTGTTGCGTATAAAATGTTATCGTCTTAACACGGTGAGAAACTGGGAGATAATACTCCTTGTCAGTATTAATAAGGAGGCGCACTATCTACCCGAAGTGGCATTTCGGCCGGCAAGTTCCAAATGAGGACTCGATGTTATAGATTCTTGCCACCGGCAACCCATTTTCCTTGATCTGCTTCCTAGACTTACCTCATCCACCTTTGAACGGCAGGTACGTAATGGTAGTCAAGACACGAAGCAAGGGACGCGGAGTCACCGGACTGCATATAGGCACAAGCAATGTCCGGCGCTATTTTCCCAAAAGCATTTCCATCATCGAATTGCAATTGGGTCATCTTCAGATTCAGTGCGATCTTCCGCCCGATTTCTGGCAAGGCCAGTCCGACATCTTCGATCCCCGGCTGTGCTCCTGGCTGGAATCGCGTCACTTGCACGCCAAGCCGGACCGCGCTCCGGTCCCGCTGGCGATGATTCCCGAGGGAGAAAACCGCTTCCGGCTGCAGTCGATCCACCAGCACAGGCAAGCGCCCCCCAAACTGCCCCCCAAACTGCCTCACAGGGCGGCGGCCTGAGGTCCAAACGCGGCTCACCACCGGACGGCAATAAGCGCCGGCACACACTGCGCCCGGCGGGGTTGTCGCCGCTTGGCGAACAATTCTCCTTCTTCCCCTGGTTGACGCTGGCGGACGGTTGGCGACTGGCTGGCGATAGGCAGCGGCAGCCCAGGACTGAACAAAGCCGTGATTGGCGGCAGAGAGTCACGGCAAATGTTGCGGAGCTGGCATTCCGGCGCCCCAAGCCTGTCTGCCGCCCACGGCCTGTCTGCCGCCCGTGGCCTGTGGCCTGTCTCTTGATAGACTCAGAATGCCATGAACATCACCCAACTGCAAAAGACCATTGAGCGCTTCTTTGCCGCCGGCACTGGCGCCGTCGGAGATCAGGCCGCCATGGCGGCCTTTCTTCAGCTTCGCGCGGCCCTGGAGCGCGGCGAAGTGCGCGCCGCCTCGCCCGACCCCGCCTCGCCCTCCGGCTGGCGGGTCAACGCCTGGGTCAAGCAGGGCATCCTGCTGGGCTTTCGCCTGGGCGTGCTGGAGGAGTTTCCCGCCGCTTCGCATTCCGCCCCTAGCCTTTCATTTACCGCCTCTGGCCTTTCATTTGTCGACAAGAACACCTACCCAATCCGCCATTTTGGCGCTGACGACGGGGTGCGCCTGGTTCCCGGCGGCTCGTCGGTGCGCAGCGGGGCTTACGTGGCACGCGGCGTGGTCTGCATGCCCCCCATGTACATCAACGCCGGGGCGTGGGTGGACGAGGGCACGATGGTGGATTCGCACGCGCTAGTCGGCTCCTGCGCGCAGATTGGCAAGCGCGTCCACCTGAGCGCCGCGGCACAGATTGGCGGGGTGCTCGAGCCGGTCAACGCCAGCCCGGTGATCATCGAGGACGACGTGCTGGTAGGCGGCAATTGCGGAATCTACGAGGGCGCCATCGTGCGCAAGGGCGCGGTGGTGGCGGCTGGAACCATTCTCACCCGCGGAACCCCGGTCTTCGATCTGGTCAACGGCGAAATCCTGCGCGCCACGGCCGAGCTGCCGCTCATCATCCCCGAAAACGCAGTGGTGGTGCCGGGCTCGCGCGCCATCGGCAAGGGCAAGGGCCATAAAAACAGCCAGGAGTGGGGCTTGAGCCTCTACGCGCCGGTGATCGTCAAGTACCGCGACGAGAAAACGGACTTGAGCACCATGCTGGAAGAGCTGCTGCGATAGAACAAGCTGGCAAACGCAAAGCGGCGGAGCTGGGATGCTCCGCCGCTTCTCGCATAATGCGCTGACTGACTTGGAGGCTGCCGCTTACTAGTGTCCGCCGTGACCACCATGTCCATCGCCGCCGCCACCAGCATGGCCGCCGCCGCCACCGCCAGCATGACCGCCGCCACCGCCAGCATGACCGCCGCCACCGCCAGCATGGCCGCCACCACCACCGCCAGCGTGGCCACCGCCACCACCACCGGCACCAGCAGCATGACCGCCACCGCCACCACCGCCACCAGCAGCATGACCGCCACCAGCATATCCGCCACCACCGTGGCCATATCCACCACCACCGTGGCCATATCCACCACCACCGTGCGGTCCGCCACCGCCGTGGCCATATCCGTGATCACCACCACCGCCGTGGGCCCAGTGGCCATGCTCGGCCTCATAGCCGCCGCGACCGTGGTAGCTTCCGCCGCCAGCATCCCTGAAGCGATGGCCGCCCCAGCCGTGGCCATAACCCCAACCGGCCCAGGGGCCTACGCCCAGGAATATCCCGTTGTAGAAGAACCCCGGGCCGTAAAAGCCATAGGGCGCGCACTCATACGGCGGATATTCATAGAAGCCGTACGGGCAAACCGGCGGCGGGCCGCCGATGTCAATGCCGACTACCACTTGCGCGTGAGCCGCTGGAGCCATAGCCAGAACCAAGCTCACGAGCAATGCCGCGGAACCGAGTAAAGTCTTAAGACCTTTCATCTGCCACCTCCTTGAGGTGTCCGCAGTTCCTTTTGAACTGCGTGGAATGCTGTGCTGCCGTGAAAAACCATCCGCCAACCGGAGCCTTCAGGCCGGCCGGAGATGCATCAGGGCGGGGAACCTTCCCTTGCATCTGCCTCGTAACGCACGGGTTGCCGTCTTCGCATCCGGGCGTTATCAACAATAGCCGCTGGCCACTCCCGGCTTCTGAGCAATACTGTACACCTGTTTGCAGTTCGCCGGCATTTTCGTATTCGGTTGCCGACATTTTCATATTCCGCTTTTGTGAACCCTGGAACAGTTCTATAGTTGCTGTAAATAAAGGGAGACAACCGCCTCTGAGTGGCATTTTCTTGAGAAATAACCACCTCTCAGGGTTTTCGCAACTCCATATTAACTGGAGAACCGCTCTAATCGGGGCAACTGCGCCGTATAAATCCTCTGTCGAGCCCGTAAGTGATAGCATCGAATCTGACAGATGCATACAAAAAAGCTGAAAATCATACCTCTGGGCGGTCTGGGCGAGTTCGGCATGAACTGCCTCGCGCTGCGTTGGGAAGACGATATTATCGTGATCGACGCCGGGCTGATGTTCCCGGAGTCGGAGTTGCTAGGGGTGGATATCGTGGTGCCCGATATCACCTACCTGGTTGAAAACAAAGCGCATGTCCGCGCCATTATCCTCACCCACGGGCACATGGACCACATCGGCGCACTGCCCTGGATTCTGAACGAAATCAAGGTTCCGGTCTACGCCACCGAGTTTACGCTGGCCTACGTGGAAGGCAACCTCGAAGAGAATCAGCTGCTGGACGAGACCGAGCTGATCGAGATCGTGCCCAGGGAAAAGTTCACCATCGGCCCCTTCACCATCGAGCCGATTCATGTGACCCACTCGCTGGTGGACGCCGTGGCCCTGGCCATCGAGACCCCGGTCGGCGTGGTCATCCACACCGGCGACTTCAAGATCGACCTCTCTCCGCTGGACGGCAAGCTCTTCGATCTGCACACCTTTGCCGAGTACGGCAAGCGCGGCGTGCTGGCCCTTCTGCAGGACTCGACCAATGTCGAGCGCTCCGGCTACACACCCTCGGAGTCGGCCGTGGTTCCGCGCCTGGACGAGATCTTTTCGCGCGCCAAGAAGAAGCTCTTCTTCAGTTGCTTCTCCTCGTCTATCTACCGCATCCGTATTGCTCTCGAGCTGGCCCAGGCGCACAAGCGCAAGGTGGCCATCGTGGGCCGCTCGATGATGGAATCGACCGAGATTGCGCAGGATCTGGGCTACATCGAGGTTCCCCAGGGGCTGATTATCAACCCAGGGCAGATGCGCGACTACGCGCCCGAGCAGTTGCTGGTGCTGATCAGCGGCACCCAGGGCGAGCCGATGAGCGCGCTGAGCCGCGCCGCGGTGGACAACCACAAGCACGTCCACATCGAGTCCGGCGACACGGTGCTGCTCAGCTCCAGAGTCATTCCCGGCAACGAGAAGAGCATCTTCCGGGTCATCGACCACCTCTATCGCCGCGACGCCAACGTCATCTACGACAACGGCTCGAACGGCCTGATCCACGTCAGCGGCCACGGCTCTCAAGAGGAGATGCGGCTGCTGATCAACCTGGTGCGGCCCAAGTACTTCATCCCCGTCCACGGCAACTACGGCAACCTGCGCAGCCACGCCCAGATCGCCATGGAGACCGGCGCCGTCGAGCACGCCATTGTGATCGAAGACGGCGACGTGCTGGAACTGGACAAAAAGGACGCGCGCAAAAAAGACAAGGTGACCACCGGGCGGGTGCTGATCGACTCCGGCTCGTCGATCGACGTGGTGGAAGAACTGGTGCTGCGCGACCGGCGCATTCTCTCCGAGGACGGCGTGGTTCTGGCGGTGCTGGCCATCAACAAGCGTACCGGCAAGGTCCAGCAGCAGCCCGAGGTCATCATGCGCGGTTTTGGCGGCGCGGATATTACCGAGCAGGCCCGCGAGATGGTCCTCAAGACGCTGGACGGGCTGAGCACCGAGCAGAAGTCCGACTACGGCATGGTCAAGGAAAAGGTCCGCGCGGAATTGAAGCGGCTGATCCAGAAGACCACCGGAAGAAGGCCGATGATCATGCCGGTAATTCTGGAGATCTGACGGCGGCAAGTGCGCGACGGCGTTTTCGTCTACGGCGTACGGCGGCGAGGGTGAGCAGCGCTCACTCTCGCCGCCGTACGCCAACCCCACCCTGGAGGCTTCTTGAACCCCTATCTTCAATCTGTTTTGCTGGGCATTGTGGAAGGCTTGACCGAATTTTTGCCGGTCAGTTCAACGGCGCACCTGCGCATTACCGAAGCGCTGATGAAGATTCCGCTGGATGACGCCTA
>PMPH01000149.1 GCA_003161045.1 Acidobacteriaceae bacterium | reverse complement strand
CCTTGAGGGTGCGCTCGTAGGCCTCGGGCTTCATCGCCTCCGGGCAGGGAACGCGCCGGCGCAGCGCTGCAAGAACGGCCTCGGTGGTGTGCTGGTAGGCGGAAAAAAGGCTCGTAATAGTCTCGGAATACAGCTGAGACGATCTGGAATCGGAGCCAAAATCGGGGAAAAACCAACCGGATTTAAGAAAATTCTGGTAGCGGGTAGAGCGCTCCTGGCCGTCCCAGCGCTGCTCGTCAACCAGCACGATGGCCGCCAGCAGGCTGAGCCGCTCGATGGCCATGGCGATGTGGGCCAGATCGGCGATGGAGCGGTGACCGTATTGAAAATAGAATGTGTTGAGAAACTGCTCGGCGCGCTGCGAACTGATTTCAGCCAGCGACTCGCGCATGGAAAGAGCCGAGCGGGAATACTTGGCCATGGCGTAGGCCAGGATCTCGGGGTCGGCGCCGTGGACGGCGAAGACGTCGGTCTGGTTGCGGGCGGCGGGAGGCGTAAAAGATTTACTGGACATTGCTGAGGGCTCGCGAACAGAATACGGCATTAGGGTGGATTAAGGTTTGTATCCGCAACGCGGTCAGCGGCGTCTATTAGGACAGGCAGGATGGGCGAAACGGAAGTGACAGGGCAAGAGAGGAGCAATCTCGCCATGCTGCAGTATATGGTACGCACCTCGCACAAGCCGCGGCCCTTGCCGCCGGGCCGCTGGTTGGTCAGGCAGAGTTGGAACGACCTGCTGTTTGCTCACTGGCCGGTTCCCGCCGCGTCGATTGCGCCGCTGGTGCCCGAGGGCCTGCTGGTGGACACCTTCGAGGGTTCGGCGTGGCTGGGCGCCATGCCCTTCTGGATGGACCGGATCAAGGTGCGCGGCTGCCCGCCAATTCCCGGCGCGCGCAGCTTTCCTCATTTGTGCCTGCGCACCTATGTTCGCGACCAGCAGACGGGAATGCCAGGGGTCTGTTTTCTTTCCGTGGAGACCAGCAACCTGCTGGCGGCGGCGGTGGGGCGAGCATTTTATTGCCTGCCGTACCACTGGGCCGAGATGCAACTGGAGCAGCGGACGGAGCGGGATTTTTCGTTCTATAGCCGTCGGCGGTTTGCCGGCCGGCCAGTGGTCTTCAAGGCGCTCTACCGCGGCCTGGGTCCAACGCGGAGGCTGGCGGAGAAATGCGCGGGGACGCTGGAGTGCTTCCTGATGGAGCGCTATAGCCTGTTTGCGCACAACCGGGACGGGCAGCCCATCCGCGCCAACCTGCACCACGTCAGTTGGCCGCTCGAAGAGGCCGAGGCGGAGATCGAGCAGAACGACCTAGCGGCGGCGATCGGAATACGGCTGCCGGAGCTGCCGCCAGTGCTGCACTACTCGCGGCGGATGGCGGTTTATGTGTGGCAGGCTGAGCTGCTGCGGCCGGCGCTGGTGGCGCGGCCCGTGACGGTGGCGATTACGCCGTCGGGGTGAGGGGCGGCTTTCAGCCTGGAGCGTTTTGCAGCCCGGCACATTTTAGCCGGGAGCATTTTGCGGCTTGGAGTCGCCCTGCCGGTGAGCTTCTAAAGCATTTTCAGCGTTCCTATAAGCCTGCTTTGTGTTCTCCCACCCTAGCCGCAACAACAAAGACGCGGCGAGGATGGGGCACCCAGACCTTACAACATCAGTGAAAATGCTCTAAGCCGCTTCCTTCGCCGGGTCGAGCGCATGGAAGCCTTCGGCCTTGGCGGCCTCCAGCAGTTGCGGCGCGGCGGAGATGAAGATGATCTCCGTGCCCTGGAACATCTCGCGGGCGACCAGCGCGGCGCCCAGTTGCAGGGCGTCGGGCCAGCGCAGGCTGGTGCGGTCAAGAAGCTGGCGGGCGGCTTCCAGCACCGCCGGATTGAGCGGCTCCTGCACCATGCGCGCAGCCTCCATGCGCAGAATGTCGAGCGCCGCGGTGGCGTCCTCGGCCGAGATGACGCCAGAGCGTTCGCGCCGCCGGATGGCCGCATAAACCTCGAGCGGCGTCGAGGCCGAGATCAGCTTGCGGTTGTCCTCGACGGCTTCCATCAGGCGAATCAGTTCGTCGGTGCCCTGCTCCTGCACAAAGAGCTTGGCGAAGGCTGTGGCCTCAAGAAAGTAGCAGCTCACAGGTTCCCCCGTTCTTCCTCGATGGCCGCGGCAATCGATTCGCCATGAGCCGAGACCGGGTGGAAGCGCTGCGCTTCCTCGGGAATGCCGGCTTCGGCGCGGTTGAGGCGGATGGTGGTGGTGGGATAGGCCGGGGTCTTGGGGTTGGCGATCTTGCTGGTCAGCACCACGCCGCGCTGAATGGACTCGGCCAGTACGGCCTGGCGCGAGTCCGGATTCTGGTTCCAGCGGAAGGCCTTGCGCGGCAAAAACGAGTCGCGGAACCACTTGAGGGCGATGAAGGCGTGACCGCCCCGCTCGGCCTCGGCCAGCGCGGCGCACAGCTCTTTCACGCGCGCATCCATGTCGGCGGGGATTACCGCCTCCTGCCCGTCCTCCTCATCGAAGGCCGGCTCGGCGACAGCCGCCCGCGGCGCGCGCACGGCGCGCGGAGCCGCCTCGGCCTCGTCGGTGCGCTCAAAGTAGATGCGCACCTCGTCTTCCTCCGGCGACCAGGAATCCGCCAGGGCGTTGCGCCGCTTGCTGCGGCCGTTTTCGCCGCACAGCTCCACAATCGCCTGGTAGCCCGGCGGCGCCAGGAAATGCAGGGCCCGCGCCAGGCCGGGGTCCGAGGAGAACGCCAGTTCGTTCAAAGCTTCTTCGATAATCTCTTCCGCGTCGGGAATACTCAGGTTGCTCAGATCTACGCTACTTGGCGAAACTTTTGCCGATTTCATTCTTTCTTCTCCGAGATGCCGCTCCTAGCCCCCGCCCACGCCGCCAACTCTCCGGCGGGCTTGATGGCCCCGAGCCGAAGAACAGCGGCATATGGACAACTGAGAGCAGCCTTAGTTCTAAACTTCACTCATCACAACAGAGGCTTGACTTCCGATTTACCCTAAATGGCGAACCACCCGGGCACTGCCCGGCAATGATACAGCCGCGTTGCGATCCATGTGAAGCGCAACCGGCCCAATCCGGCTACTGAATGGGATTCCAGCATCTCCCGATGAAATTAAATCAATTCATGGCGTCCAAAGAGTAATTTGCCTGAAGTCGCGCCGCTTCCGCTTGTCTCTCTTCAACCGCTGATCTTCGAGAAATACTTTAGCTAATTCCTCTGCTTGAAGCTATTCATTCCACAGTGTAACCGATAAAGCAACTTTATCGGGCGGCAGCGTAAAAAAAGCGGCGCATCCTGCAGCTCTTCGGTTAACCCCGCCGCCGGGAAAAGGTTGCGCTTCCGCCGCAATTTAATCCAGACGGCTCATACCGTACAAGATTATGATAAGCGCCGTTGCTTGCGGCTGCTTTTGTTCAGGCGCCTGGTTTCAACCCGATTGCACGCCTTCCTGGCTGAGGTCAAGGTCGCCTCCCAGACCGATCCTGTCCTGCTCAAGGACCGCGCCGGGTGAGCGGCGCAGTCTGGGCATCCGGCTGGACCGGCAGTGCTTCTCCGCTCTTGCGGAAGGACCGCAAGCGACCTAGTTGATATAGGCGTTGTTCTTCTTGAAATGGACTTTGTTCTCCGCAGCAAAGTGCGCCTTATCCGCCGGCAGATCCTCGATCGAGAAGATCGCGCCCTGTGGGCAGATGAATAAGCACATGCCGCAGTCGATGCACTCATGCGGGTTGATGAACAACTGGGATGCGGCCACGGCGGCCTGTTCGTCCGTCTCAACGGGCGCTATGGCGGCGCTGGCACACTCCGCCGCGCAGACAAAGTCCTTCCTACACGCATCGGTAATCACGTAAGGCATAATGAAACTCCTTGGTTGCTTCGGCGTTCCTGGCGCATGAGCCAATCGATGAGACTTACCAGTTCCGGCCCACTGATTCCGTGACTCGCGTCACACTGCAGGAGGAGCGTTCCCGATTAAGGAATGCGGCCAGGAAGCTCCTTGAGCTTCCTGAACCGCCCTCAGACCGCCTCTCAGCGCCAGACCGGCAGCGCAGCCGCCAGCCCGCTAGTACCGGAGCCGGTCGTCGTCGATTTCATCCCACTGGACAACACCGGCTACGACCAGTTCTCCGACGCCCGCCAATTCAATGTTCCTGTCTGCCTATAGCAAAACCAGGGTAGATGTATCCCGGAGCCTAAGTACTCAAGTCGACGGAACCAACAGGGAGCGGCGACCTCGAACAAAGCCAATCAGGATATGGTATCCCTGGTTTTGCTCTAGAACCCGGCCTGCGCGGCGCTCAGTTCCGCCCGCGCCACCTGAACCCGCGCCTGCTCGACTGGCTCGCCGTAGCGGGCGGCCACAGTCGCGGCGGCCTGGCCTTCATCCAGGTAAGGCCGCACCGTGGCCAGCTTGATCGTCGATTGGGCGGCCATCCGCGCCACTTGCGCCTTGGTCGATGCCGACTCGACCAGCGCCAGAATCGCAAGGACAGCGGTTCCCACGGCGTTGATGGCGTTGAGGGCGTGTTGCTGGCTGTTCGGGTTCACGATTTTGGCCGCCGACAGCAGCGCGGCATTCACCTGTTGCTGGAAGACGACCACTTGCTCCTGAAGCTGCGCCAGCGTGCCGGCCGACGGATTGGCCAGGTAGGCCTTGGCCTGCGTCACCAGCAGGTTCGAGGCCGCATCGAAGCCGATGGTGGCCGCCGCGAAGACTGGCGCATCGGATGGAGCCAGCAGCGCCGCAGTCGAGTCCACCGTGGCCACCGCGCTCTCCAGCGTGGGCGTCCAGTTCACAATCTCCTGCGCCACGCTGGCGCCCGAGCAGCCGGCCATGGAAGGCAATAGCAGCAGGGCAATCAGCGCCCACACGCCCAGCTTGGCCGTCGAACCGGACAAAACCGAACCGGCCGAAGTCGAGTTGGCCGAAGAAGACTCCGCCGCGCCCGGATCCCTGGCCATGAGCCCCAACAGGGCGGTGGCCAGGCCGCTGACCAGCGTAACCACGGTGCCGCTGCCGGCCGCGCCCAGCGAAATGCCCTGCTGCGAGAGCACGCTGGCAATGGTTGCAACCGCAATCAGCAGCCCGGCCGCCGAGGTCTTGGGGTGGTTCCAGATATTCGAAATGGAATTCATGCGAAATGCTCCTTATAAAAACGAAAGGACGGCCGCGGCCGTCCTGGTTTACTTTTGGCTTGGAAGAAACAGATCAGGCCAAAAGCGATTTTGCGCAACAATAAACCTGGATCGTCAAACCTGAATCGCGTCCTGGCGCCTGGCCGTTTACCCGTTGCGGCAGAGAGACCAGTCGCCGCGCGCCGCCTCCGCGCCTGCCCGCGCCTTTTGGGTTGTCGTAAGGAAAGGATTGCCCGTAGCGAAGAGCCTGATCTGCGCCAGCGGGCGGCTCCGTTGCGGGCCGGCCGCTGGCCGTGGCCTGTCGCGGCTCTCATCAGAATCGAGCTTCGCCGTGGTTTCGGCCGAAGCCCGTGGTGAGAGCCGCTCAAGCGCAGAGGCGAGACGGTTCCGCGCCCCGGCGCCATCCGCTGGGGGAGGGCGTACTCATTCGCCGGGCGCGGCACATCCGTCTCTTGTCTGGCTACCTACAAGCCTAGGCAATCTGACTTATATCTTCGGCAAAAATCAAAAAGAATGGAGTGAGTTGAGGATCAAAGGCTTGGAAGGCAAGAAAGGAGATTGGCTTCTTGACAGCGAGGGCGGGCGGAATCATTTATAGCCTTTGCGGCTCGCGAAGCTTAACCGCCAGCCGGGCACTCGTTCGGCCGGAAAGCAAATTCTTCACCGGTTCCGCTTCACAAACCGCCGGCCGCGAATCTCGTATTCGCCCGATGCTACGAGGGCAATCGCTTCGCTGTAGGCCAGGTGCTCCTCGTCCAGAATGCGTTCCGCCAGCGAGTGCGCGTCGTCGGTCTCCTCGACCGGAATCGCCCGCTGGAGCACGATGACCCCGTGGTCCAGGTGCTCGTCCACAAAATGCACCGTGCAGCCGGCCACCTTCACGCCGTAGTCAAAGGCCTGCTGCTGCGCCTCCAGCCCAGGGAAGGCCGGCAAGAGCGCCGGGTGAATGTTCAGAATCCGGTGGGGGAAGGCTGCCACAAACTCCTGCGACAGGAGCCGCATGTACCCGGCCAGGCAGACCAAATCCACCTGATGCTCCCGCAGGCAGGCGATCACGTCCGCGTCGTGCTCGGCCCGTTTGCGGCCCTTGGAGACGAAGACCGCCGTGGGCAGCCCTAGTTCCCGCGCCCTGGCCAGCCCGCCGGCCTCGGCTACATTCGAGACCACCACCGCAATCTCCACGCCCTTGAGCCGCCCGGTGCGAATCGACTCGGCGATGGCCGCAAAGTTCGATCCCCGACCGGAGAGCAGAATGCCGAGACGATACGGCCGGTCTGTCGATGCGAGTTCCAATATGTCCCTCAGGGGTGAAACAGGTTTCGAAAATACTCCCAAAAGGCGGGATTCAACTTGACTTTGAAGGGGCGGGACTTTAGTCCCGCCGTTAACTGGCACTTCAATTTCCGGGCTTTAGCCCCTGAGGAAATTCATTTATTGCCATTTGCATTCCCTCGGCGGCTAAAGCCGCTTACCCAATTTAGCCTCGGATGTACGGGCTAAAGCCCGTACCCTTCAACGCTCGCTTAGGTGTACTGCACCCGGCGCTCGCCCTTGACCACGCGGCCGATGATGTAGAACTTCTCCTCGGAGCGGTCGAGCAGGTTCTTGGCGCGGGTGAACTTGGCCGCTGGAATGGCCGCAATCAGCCCGATGCCCATGTTGAAGGTGCGCATCATCTCCTCTTGCGACACCTGGCCCAGTTCGCGCAGGTGCTCGAAGATGGGCAGCACCGGCCAGGAGCCGATCTCGATCTGCGCGGTGACGTTTTTGGGCAGGATGCGGGGCAGGTTCTCGGTGATGCCGCCGCCGGTGATGTGCGCCATGCCGGTGGTCAGTCCGGCCGTCACCAGCTTTTGAATGGGGTGCAGGTAGCTGCGATGGGTCTTCATCAGCGCCGCGCCGGCCTTTTCCTTGATGGCGGTCACGTACTGCGTGGTCTTGTAACCGGCCACCTCGAAGAGCAGCTTGCGGGCCAGCGAGTAGCCGTTGGTGTGGAGGCCGGTTGAGGGCAGCCCGATCAGCACGTCGCCAGCCTTGATCCCAGCGCCGGTCACCATCTTGTCGCGGTCCACCGCGCCCACGATGAAGCCCGCCAGGTCATACTCGCCATTGGCGTAAAAGCCCGGCATCTGTGCCGTCTCGCCACCAATCAGGGCGCAACCGTTGGCCTTGCAGGCCTCGGCGAGACCGGTCACCACGGCCTCGGTCACCTCCGGGTCCAGCTTGCCGCTGGCCAGGTAGTCGAGGAAAAACAGCGGCGTCGCCCCCTGCACGGCGATGTCGTTGACGCAGTGGTTCACCAGATCAGCGCCCACCGTGTGGTGCAGCCCCAGCTCGAAGGCCACCTTCAGCTTGGTGCCCACGCCGTCGGCAGAGCTGACCAGGATGGGGTTCTTCCAGCGCTGCAAATCCAGCCGGAAGAGCGCGCCGAAGCCGCCAATTCCGCCTAAAACGTTGCGGTTGAAGGTCTTCTGCGCCAGGAACTTGATGCGCTCCTTGGCGCGGTCGCCACTGCTGATGTCCACGCCGGCGTCGGCGTAGGTCACGGATTGGGGCTTGGATTCTTCAGGCATCATGCGGCTTTCTGCGGATGGATTTCCCGGCGCGGCTGGCCGAAAGCTCGATTTTAACAGGATTTGCGGGAGTTTTGGCTGCATCCTATCGAAACCGCCGAAACCGCACCGGCTTCAATGAAGGAGCAGCTCTTCAAGGGCCCTCTATACTGAACCCACCATGAATTCCCGGATTCCAGCCCCCAACCGCACCCGTTCCCAGGCCTTTCAGCAGCGCGCCGAGCGATTTTTCCCCGGCGGCGTCAACTCGCCGGTGCGGGCCTTTCGCGCGGTGGGCGGCGCGCCGCCCTTTGTCGAGCGGGCCCAAGGAGCCTGGCTGACCGACGCCGACGGCAACCGCTACGTCGACTACTTCGGCTCCTGGGGCCCGATGATCCTGGGCCACGCCTTTCCGACGGTGGTCGAGGCCATCGAGCGGGCGGCGCGCCACTCGGCCAGCTTTGGAGCTTCCACGGCCGCCGAGGCCGATCTGGCCGAACGCATTACGGCCTGTTTCCCGGCCATCGAGAAGCTGCGCTTCGTCAGCTCCGGCACCGAGGCCACGATGAGCGCCATTCGCCTGGCCCGCGCCGCCACCGGCCGCAAGATCATCGTCAAATTCGAGGGCTGCTACCACGGCCACTCGGACGGCCTGCTGGTCAAGGCGGGCTCCGGCGTGGCTACTTTTGGAATACCTGGGTCGGCCGGCGTACCGGAGGAGATTGCCCGGCTGACCCTCGCCTTGCCCTACAATGATTTGCCCGCCGTCGAGGCGGCCTTCGCCGCCCATCCCGGCCAGATCGCCGCGGTGATTCTGGAGCCCATTGTCGGCAACGCCGGCTGCATTCCGCCCGCGCCCGGCTACCTGGCTGGCCTGCGCGCCCTCACCCTGCGCGAAGGAGCGCTGCTCATTGTCGATGAGGTGATGACCGGCTTCCGCGTGGCCCTGGGCGGAGCCCTGGAACTCTATGGCCTTGACGCCGATTTGGTCACATTGGGCAAGATCGTGGGCGGCGGCCTGCCCGTCGGCGTTTTTGGCGGCAAGCGCGCCCTCATGGACCTGCTGGCGCCTCTCGGGCCGGTCTACCAGGCTGGAACCCTCAGCGGCAATCCGCTGGCGATGGCCGCCGGCATCGCCACCCTCAGCTATTTACAGGCCCACGCCGCCGAGGTTTACCCCCAGCTTGAAGCCACCGCCAAGGCCATCACCGAAGGCGTGGCCACCGAAGCCGCCCGCGCGGGCGTCCCGCTCACCCTCAACCGCGTGGGCTCGATGTGGACCTGGTTCTTCGCCGCCGGGCCCAATCCGGGGCCGGTGACCAACTACGCCCAGGCCGCCCAGTGCGACACGGCCGCCTTCGGCCGCTTCCACCGGGCAATGCTGGCCTCTGGCGTCTGGCTGCCGCCCTCGCAGTTTGAAGCGGCCTTCCTGGGCACGGCGCACGGCGAAACAGAGGTCGCCTTCACGCTGGCCGCCGCAAGAGATTATTTTTCGTCGGTGGAGTGAGGCAGCGGCTAGGCTGCGAAGGCGCTCTTTTGCAGCGGAAGGCCGGATTTTCTTCAATGCAGAGAGTTTTGGGCCGGATTCACTGGAAACCGGCTGGATTTCCCAGGGATAAGTGTTGCCGCAAGCCGCCAAACGGCCTGGCTTACTCCGCCCTGGCCAGCCGCTTGGGCTTCATCTGGCACATGAAGAGGTAAACCGCCAGTTGCAGCGTGATGGCGCCGCAGCAATCCAGTAGCACATCCAACGGCGAGCCGGTGCGGTTGGGCAGATAGCTCTGATGCAGCTCATCCAGGCTGGCCACCAGGGAGGTTCCCAGCAGCGCAAGAAAGGCGTCCTCAAGAAAGCCGGAGTGGGGCAAGCTCATCCACCAGGCGCGCAGCCACGCGAGGCCGATGGCCCCGTAGCCGAAAAAATGCCCGGATTTGCGGATTAGGTGATGAATCACCGCCCAGTGGGCGTCGGCGACGGCTCCGAAGATGGCCTCCCAGAGCCAGCGCAGCGGGTGGCTGGTATAGTCGGCACCACCGAATTTCGTCGATTCCAGCGCGATGACGCCCACGCCCACGGCAACCGGCAGCCAGGCGCTCAGCCAGGATTTGAGGCCTTGGCGGTTACTCGACATGATAGTTGGGCGCCTCGCGGGTGATGATCACGTCGTGCACGTGGCTCTCGCGCAGCCCGGCGCTGCTGATGCGCACAAACTGAGCCTTTTCCTGTAGCTCCGCGATGCTGCCGCAGCCCAGGTAGCCCATGCCGGAGCGCAGGCCGCCGACCAGTTGGAAGACCATCGACTCGAGCGGACCGCGGTAGGGGACACGCCCCTCGATGCCCTCGGGAACGAACTTGGCCAGCCGGTTCTGACTGGCGCGCTCACGCTGGACAACGCCTTCGCTGCCCAACTCGGCGCTGGCCAGGTCGTCGGTGCTCTGGAAGTAGCGTTCGCCCGAGCCCTGGCCCATGGCGGTCAGCGAACCCATGCCGCGATAGCTCTTGAAGCTGCGTCCCTGGTAGAGAATGGTCTCGCCGGGGCTCTCATCCACGCCGGCAAAGAGCGAACCGATCATCACCGAGCTGGCCCCGGCGGCGATAGCCTTGGTGATCTCGCCCGAGTACTTGACGCCGCCATCGGCGATCACTGGAATGCCGTGCTCGCGAGCGGCGCGGGCGGCCTCGGCGATGGCGGTAATCTGCGGCATGCCGGCGCCGGTGACCATGCGGGTGGTGCAAATCGAGCCCGGCCCGATGCCGACCTTGATGGCGTCAGCGCCGGCGTCGATCAAGGCCAGCGCGCCCTCATAGGTGGCCACGTTGCCGGCCAGCAGGCCCACGCGCGGAAAGGCCTTCTTCACGGCGCGCACCGCCTCCAGCACGCGCAGCGAGTGCCCGTGCGCCGAGTCGATGGCCAGCACGTCGGAGCGCGCGCGCACCAGTTCATCCGCCCGCTCCATGAAGTCGCCCGTGGCTCCGATCGCTCCGCCCACGCGCAAACGGCCCTGATCGTCCTTGCTGGCGTTGGGGTACTTCAACTTCTTCTGAATGTCCTTGACGGTGATCAGCCCCTTCAGCTCGTACTGATCGTTGACCACCAGCAGCTTCTCGATGCGGTGCACGTGCAGGATCTGCTCGGCCTCTTCAAGCGTGGTGCCCACGGGGACGGTGATCAGGTCTTTTTTGGTCATCACGTCGCCCACCGGCACGTCGGTGCGGGTTTCGAAGCGCAGATCGCGGTTGGTCAGAATGCCCACCAGCCGCTTGCCCCGCGTCACCGGCACGCCGGAGATCTTGTAGCGCCGCATCACATCGAGCGCGTCGCCGATCAACTGGTCCGGGCCGATGGTGACCGGGTCCACGATCATGCCGCTCTCCGAGCGCTTCACCTTGTCGATCTCGCCAGCCTGGTCGGCAATCGTCAGATTGCGGTGCACAATGCCGATGCCGCCCATCTGCGCCATGGCGATGGCCATGCGCGACTCGGTCACCGTGTCCATGGCCGAGGAAAGCAGCGGAGTGTTGAGCGTAATCTCGCGGGTCAACTGGGTCTGCGTGCTGACCTGCATGGGCACCACCTCGCTGTAGGCGGGCACCAGCAACACGTCGTCAAAGGTAAGAGCTTCAGTAAGATTTTTGGTTAGCATCATGCTCTGATGCGCCTGGCGGGCCAGGAATATGCTCCCCGGCGCGGCAGGCGCTTGCATCTATTGTAGCGGAGGGGGCAATGGGGCGGCGGAGAGCGCGTTGATGCGGGCCACGATGTGCTCCCGAATCAGGCGAACGGTAGCGCATGAGCCGCATCAGGCTCACGACTGCGAATTGGACGGCCCGTCTGGGGCGCAGCGAACGCACCGGGGAACGGCCTCTGCCCAATAATGCTCCTGCCAGACGGCCCATCTGCTAGAGCGAAACCAGAGTTACTGTGTTAGAGCGAAACCAGAGTTACTGTGTCCTTTTGAGCTTCATTCACGGTCGCCGCTCTCTGATGGTCGCGCCAACTTGAATGCTGCGGTTTCGGAATACACCTACTCTGGTTCCGCTCTAGCCAAGCAGCGCCAGCGTCAGCGGATCGAGTTCGCCGTTGAAGTACTTCCTCAGCGCCTCCTGGAAGACAGGGTTTTCCGGGACGGCGCAGGCAAACAGCGTCATCGAGGAGCGGAACTTCAGGTCATCGGGCGAGCCGAAGATCTGATGGATGGTGCGCCCCTCCACGTGATGAACCAGTTGCGTGCACTGAACCAGGCGCGGACCGAGCAGCGGATGATGAGCGTAGGCCACGGCTTCTTTCAGCGAGCCGATGCCGTAGTGCATGGCCATCGGACTGTGGCCCAAGCCCTTCATCTGCGGAAAAATGAACCAGATCCAATGGCTGCGCTTTTCCCCGGCGCGCAACTCGGCCAGCACTTGGGAAAAGACGTCGTCCTGGGCGCTGACGAAGCGTTCGAGGTTGAAGGGGTCGGTCATGGCGGCAACCTCCTGCGAAGATACTGTACTCTTGGATGCGTCAACAGGCCCGAGCAGCCTCGCCTTTACTATCCGCTCCCCCTCGCCACCGGCTCCAGAGTTGCTGGCCGCGGTTTTTTATTCGGCGCGGCCGCGTTTTTTCGGGCTGCCGCGCCCTCGATAGCAGACAGAGCGCTCCGCCCAGCGCGAATGCGGCCCGCTGCATGCAATTCAGTTTCCTGGTCGTTGTTCCCGGCTTCTTTTATGCCGTAGAATCGGCCTAAGATGAAGTGTCCCTATTGCGGCTTCGGGCAGGATCGGGTGGTGGACTCGCGCGAGAGCAAAGAGGCCGACTCGATCCGGCGGCGGCGGGAGTGCGAGCGGTGCAATCGCCGCTTCACGACCTACGAGCGAATCGACGAAATCCCCTACATGGTGGTCAAGAAGGATGGCCGCCGCGAGCGCTTTGACCGCCAGAAGGTCTTAAACGGCCTGTTGCGCGCCTGCGAAAAGCGGCCCGTGCCTTCCAGCAATCTGGAGGCTATCGTGGACGCCGCCGAGGCCTTCCTGGCCGACGCCCCGGAGCGCGAGCGAACGACGGCCGAGATTGGCGAACTGATTATGGAGCGCCTGAAGGTCCTGGACACGGTGGCCTACATCCGCTTCGCCTCCGTCTACCGGGACTTCAAGGACGTGCGCGAGTTCAAGGAAGAGCTGGAGGGGCTGCTGGGCGGCCACGGAGCCGGCAAGCTCAAGAAATAGCTCCCCGTCACGGACTTTGTGAAGTCAAGCCGCCTGCCGCGCCGTGTGCCATACGCTGACCACGCCGACGGTGTAGCCCTTATCCCGGTCGATGATGGGCGAGGCGCTGACGTTCACCTGCAATGCCGATTGGTCGCGTGTGAGCACCGTGGCGGTTCCCATGCTGGGACCTTGGAGCGCCATTTGAAAGCTCAGTTCCCATTTGCCGGTCGAGCAGAAGTAGAGCAGAGGGATTCTCTTCTCGATTACCCGGCCGATCAGCTCTTGCGCGCTCCAGCCGAACATCGCCTCCGCCGCGGGATTGGCGTAGCGGACGAAGCCCAGAGCATCGGTGACAATCACCGCCTCGGCGACCGGCGCCAGTACGCTCTCCAGCCACTGCCGGGCCTGATGCGCTTTCTCGTGGGCACTGGGCGGCTTCGCAGTCCTGCTGAAAATGCTCCGCTTGCGGGGCAATCGCCAATCCGAGCCTGTCCTCCTGTACACTGGAGAGTTCACGGCCATGAAAAACAAACTTCCCATCGGTATCCTGGGCGCGACTGGAATGGTCGGCCAACGGTTTATTCAACTTCTTGAGCGCCATCCCTGGTTCGAGGTCGCCTGGGTGGCGGCCAGCGACCGCTCCAGCGGCAGACCTTATGGCGAGGCCGCCCGCTGGCGGCTCGACACGCCCATGCCCGAGCGCATCGCCCAAATGACCGTCGCGCCAGCCGATCCCGAGGGCGCGCCGAAGATCATCTTCGCCTCGGTGGACGCCGCCATCGCCCGCGATCTGGAGCCCCAGTTTGCCGCCGCCGGCTGCGCCGTGCTGTCGAATTCGAGCGCCTACCGCATGGCCCCCAACGTGCCGCTGGTCATCCCCGAGATCAACGCCGAGCACCTGCACCTGATCGAGGAGCAGCCCTCGCGCCAGCAGTCGGGCGGCTACATGGTGACGAATCCGAATTGCTCGACCATCGGCCTGGTGATGGCCCTCAAGCCCATCGAGGAGCGCTTTGGCCTCGAACAAATCATCGTCACCACCATGCAGGCGGTCTCTGGCGCCGGCTACCCCGGCGTCCCCTCGATGGACATTCTGGGCAACGTGGTGCCCTACATCGGCAGCGAAGAAGAGAAGATGGAGGCCGAGACCCTCAAGCTGCTGGGCACGCTCGCTGGCCATGCCATCACGCCGCTGGCCGCGCGCATCAGCGCCAGTTGCAACCGGGTCGCGGTCGAGGACGGCCACACCGAGAGCGTATCCGTCAAGCTGGGCAGCAAGCTGGGCCGTCCGGTAACGCGCGAGGATCTTCTCGCCGCCTGGGCTGAGTTCCGTCCCCTTGCCGGCCAGGGGTTGCCGACCGCCCCTGAGCAGCCCATCCAGTGGACGCCGCAGAACGATCGTCCGCAGCCGCGCCTGGACCGCAATCGCGGCAACGGCATGGCGGTGACCGTGGGCCGGTTGCGTCCCTGCGGCGTGCTCGACTGGAAGTTCACCGCGCTCTCGCACAACACCATTCGCGGCGCCGCCGGAGCCGCTATCCTCAACGCCGAACTGCTGGCCAGCCTGGGCAAACTCGAAGCGGCCGTCTGAGCAACTACGCCGCTCTGAGGCTGGCTGCAAGACGCAGAGTTTTGAAAGGGCACGGCTTTAGCCGTGCCGCATGAGCACCAAAACCGTCGCGGCTTTAGCCGCCGAGGGAATGCGAAGGTTGAAACAGCATCCCCCTCGGCAACTCAAGCCCGGCAATTTTTTCTGGATTGGCGGCACAGATTCTGTTGGGTTTCAAACCCGACCTATTAACCGCCCCCTTTCGAAGATGGGAAATCTCACATGAGCCTGGTAGTAATGAAGTTTGGCGGCACGTCGGTCGAGGATCCGGCGGCCATCGGCCGTACAGCGGCCATCGTGGCCGGGCGCGTGGCCCTGGGCAAGCAACCCGTAGTGGTGGTCAGCGCCATGGCCAAGGTTACCGACCAGTTACTGCGCGCCGCCGCGGCAGCCTCGACCGGCGACCGCACCGCAGCGCTGGAGATCAGTTCACGCCTGCGGGCGCGCCACCGCGAGACAGCCTCCGAACTGGTCAGGAACCCCGCCGACTGCGCCGCGCTGATCGATTTCATCGACCAGAGATTCGACTCGCTCGACGAGGTGCTGCGCGGCTTGGCGGCCATTCTCGAACTGACCCCGCGCATCTCCGACCTGATCGCCAGCTTCGGCGAGCGCACCTCCAGCCGCATCGTCGCCGCAGCCTTCCGCGAGCGCTCGATCGACGCCGTCCACGTGGACGCCCGCGAGGTCATCATCACCGACTCGCAGTTCCAGAAGGCGGTTCCACAGGACGCCCTCATCGAAGCCCGCGCCGCCGAAAAGCTGCGGCCGCTCACCCTCCAGGGCCAGGTTCCGGTGATGGGCGGCTTCATCGCCTCGAACGAGGCCGGCATCACCACCACGCTGGGCCGCGGCGGCTCCGACTTCACCGGCGCTTTGGTCGGCGGCGCGCTCTCGGCCGAGGCCATCGAAATCTGGACCGACGTGGACGGCATCATGACCGCCGACCCCCGCGTCTGCTCCGATGCCCTGCGCGTCAAGCTCATCAGCTTCGAGGAGGCCGCCGAGCTGGCCTACTTCGGCGCCAAGGTTCTGCACCCGGCCACCATCCTGCCGGCCGTCAAAAAGAACATCCCCGTGCTGGTGCTCAACAGCCGCAACGCCGGTTGTGAGGGCACACGCATCACCTCGCTGGCGCCGCACTGCAGCAGCCCCTTCAAATCCATCGCGGTCAAGAAAAAACTCTCGATCATCGACGTGGTGGCCAGCCGTATGTTGATGACCCACGGCTACTTGAGAGAGGTCTTCGCGATCTTCGACAAGCACAAGTGCCCGGTCGACATGGTCTCCACCAGCGAGGTTTCGGTTTCGCTCTCCGTGGACTCGAACGAGAAGCTGTCGGCCATCGCCGCCGATCTGGGCCAACTGGCCGATGTGAAGTACGAGGGCAAAAAGGCGCTGATCTGCCTGGTCGGCGAGGACATTCGCGGCCAGAACGGCATCGCCGCCCAGGTCTTCACCGCCGTCCGCCACATCAACGTGAGGATGATCTCGCAGGGCGCAAGCGAGATCAACATGAGCTTCATGATCGACGAGGACGACGCCGACGAGGCCGTGCGCTCACTCCACGCCGCCTTCTTCAAGGAACCCGACCCGGCCGTCTTCGACGTGGAGGCCCGCAAAGCAGCTTCTAGCTGCTAGCCTTTAGCTGTCGGCTTGTTCCGTGGCCCACTAGTTCCGTGGTCCACTATTGGTTGAGTGCCCCACCCTGAGTCGGTTTCACTGTATGGGTGCCCACCCTCGCTTGTCATTCTGAGCGAAGCGCAGCGAAGTCGAAGAAGCTGCTTCTTGAAACTCTGCGGCTAGGGTGGGATAGCACAAAAGTTCGTCCCCAGTTGTTCTCAGCTAGAAGCTAGCGGCTAAAAGCTGATTTTTCGAGGTTCTTATGCAAATTCTGGTTCTCGGCAAGGGAAAAACCGGCAGTCTGGTTGCTGAAATCGCCCAGGAGCGCGGCCACTCGGTCCGTGCGCTCGACGAAATGGAGAACGCCAACGCCTCAGCCCTCACCGCCGCCGCTTTGTCCGGGATCGACGCGGTCATCGACTTCACCGCCCCTGAAGCGGCCCTGAAGAATATGCGCGCCGTGCTCACCCTGGGTGGGCGCATCGTCGTCGGCACCACCGGCTGGTACGCCCACCTGGACGAGATGAAGTCGCTGGCCTCGCAGCACGGCGGCGCGCTGCTCTACGGCACCAACTTCTCCATCGGCGTGCAAAAGCTCTTCCGCCTCACTGCTTCGCTGGCTCGACTGGAAGGCTACAGCTTCTCCATCAGTGAGACCCACCACGTCTCCAAGCTCGACGCCCCCTCCGGCACCGCCATCACCCTGCGCGAGATCATCCAGGCTGCCCGCCCCCAAGCCGAGGCCGGCCAGGACATTCCCATCGCCTCTCATCGCGTGGGCGACGCCAAGGGCGAGCACATCGTCACCGCCTGGAGCGAGACCGACACTCTGGAAATCCGTCACGACGCCCACAGCCGCCGCGGCTTCGCCTTGGGAGCCGTCCGCGCCGCCGAGTGGCTCGCCAGCAGATCCGGCGCCTGGGACTTCCGCGAAATCTTCGACCTGTTGTAGCCGCCAAGCTCTCCCACCCTTCGCAAAAGAGCGCGAAGGATGGGGCGCCCAGACTGACGATTTGGCCAAGGCATTACGTCAATGCAGGGTTCCCGTCCTCGGATGGCGGCGCGGCGTTGTCTTCATCCGGGGCCTCGCCTCGGCTGTGCGTGCGCCGCAGAATGCGGGCACATTCGCCATCTGCTTGATGAAGACCTGGAAGCCGGGGCGCCCAAGCTGCAGCGTGGACCAATAACTTGACCGGCTGAACAGCGGCTTGTGCTGGGCAACGAGCTGGTTGTCGAGAATCTTCACGCCGCAGAGGAGGTTATTTTGGGGCTGGAGGATGGTCTTCGCGGGATCGTGCTCCGGCAGATCCTTGTCTTTCTCCCAATCGAAGTCGCAGCCGTAGCGCTGGCCGTCCATGTAAGTCAATTGCAGCAGCCCTTCGCTGCGCACCGTGCGCCCGGTGACGGTATCTCTTGCCGCGCCCGCCGGCTCGGTGTGGCTCACGTCGGCGCCTGGCTTCAATCCCGCCTCGGCGCCGGCAAGCCCCTGGAAGAAATAGGCCCAGAAAACGCGCCTGTTGTCGTCGCTCAATTGCTCGAAGCGCGGACAGAGGGACTTCACGGCCCACGCTCGCTTGCGCGAAAGCAGCTCAGGCGGCAGCGCCTCCTCGACAATCCGGTTCCAGGCAGGATTCCAGGTCTGCTCATCGAGATCGGCTTTCTTCTCGGCAATCGGCGTGAGCGGGACCGGTTTGACCGCCTCCTTGGGCTGAACGGGCTCCGACCGTGATAGGACCAGGTTGCGGCAACCGGTAAAAGCGCCGAGCGCCGCGCAAACCACGATCCAACCCATCTTCGCCATGGCCGCAAACCCCTACGTCTGCTTCAGATGCGCGTTTTGGCACTGCGGTAAACGCCAGTGAGCAAAATCTTTACTGGAGATGGCTTGAAACAAGGCCGATTGGGTTTCGGGGGTCTTGCCGGGCAGTGGCGTTGGCTAGGGGAACCCCATCCCTTTCGCGTTCTTTGCGAAAAAGGGTGGGAAACCATAAATGTCAACCGCAGTTCACTCGTTGTCGCGCCGGACCTTACCCCAGAAACATTCCCGCAATCGAGGCCGAAATCAGGTTGGCCATCGTCCCGGCGAGCATGGCGCGGACGCCCAGCCGGGCCAGTTCGTTGCGCCGCTCGGGGATCAAGGCGCCGATGCCGCCGATTTGAATCCCGATCGAGCCCAGGTTCGCAAATCCGCACAGCGCAAAGGTGGCGATGGTGAAGGAGCGCGGCAGCAGCGTGGCCTTTTGCGCCCCCAGCGCGATGTAGGCAACGACTTCATTGAGCGCCATGCGCGTGCCCAGCAGGTTGCCGATGGCCCCGCAGTCGCGCCAGGGAACGCCGATCAGCCAGGCCACGGGAGCGAAGAGGAAGCCGAGAATCTGCCCCAGCGAGCCGGGGATGAAGTGGAGGTAGCCGTGGGTCCAGAGCAGCAGGCTGTCCAAGAGGGCCACCAGCGCCAGGAAGCTGACCAGCATGATGGCCACATTCATGGCCAGCTTGCCGCCGTCGATGGTGCCGCGGGCGATGGCCCCAACCAGGTTTTCTTCCTTGTGAAGCTCGTCCCTGGGGATGACGACATGGCCCTCGGTGGCCGGCACACCGGTCTCCGGCACCAGCATCTTGGCCACCAGAATGGTTCCCGGCGAAGTCATGATGACGGCGGCCAGCAGGTGCTCGGGCGCCACGCCCTGGGCGATGTACATGGCCATGATGCCGCCGGAGACGTGGGCCATGCCGCTGGTCATGATCGTCATTAGCTCGCTCTGTGTGGCTCCGGCCAGAAACGGACGGATGGTCAGCGGCGCCTCGGTCTGGCCCATGAAGATCGAGGCGGCCACGTTCATGCTCTCGGCGCCCGAGATGCGCATCGTCTTCAGCATGACCCAGGCCAGCGCGCGGATGACGATCTGCATCACGCCAATGTGGTAGAGCACGGCAAAGAATGCGGAGATGAAGATGATGGTGGGCAGCACCTGGAAGGCGAAGATGGAGCCCATCGAGCCGGAAGGAACGCCCAGCGGGCCAAAAAGAACCCTGGTGCCAGCATAGGTCGAGGCGAGCATGGATTTGACCACGCCGCCGGCCCACTCCAGCCCCTGCTGGCCATAGGAAAAGCGCAGCACCAGGAACGCAAAAACCAGTTGCAGTCCCAGCCCCCAGGCGACCGTGCGCCAGCGAATCTGTTTGCGGCCGGTCGATCCCAGCCAGGCCGCCGCCAGCACGGCCAGAATTCCCAAGATTCCGGTGAATCGGTCCAAAGCGGGCTCCTTGAAAACAGCTTCTAGCTGCTAGCTTCCAGCTTTTCCTTCGCACGCCTAAGGAATCTCGGCATAAGTCTGGATTGTGTCAGGGCACGGCTTTAGCCGTGCCGCAAAAGCTTCAGAATCAATGGGGCCTTAGCCCCGGAGGGAATGTCGATCAGCCAAAGTGGACTTATGCTGAGTGTTCCTAAAGCGTCTGTGCATCCCCAGCGCGGCAACTACTGCCGACAATAAGGCTAGCAGCTAGAAGCCGCACTTGCGCAGATGAGTTTCCGCTGTCGCGCGGGTGAAGATGCGGCTGACAAGAGGCACTGCTTGCGGCGGACTTTTGGAGAAGTGAATAGCCTGTTTGAGCAGCGCCGCCGGCTCAGCCAGCAGGTCCGCGCGGGTGGCGTAGAGGGTGGCAATGGGCTGACCCTTTTCAACGCGCGCGCCCTGGCGGGCATGAAACTCGATCCCGGCGTGTGGATCGACCGGCTCACCGGCTTTTTCCCGTCCCGCGCCCAGCCGCTGCACGGCCCAGCCGAGAGCGGTCGTCTCCATCGCGGAGATGAATCCACTCTCCCAGGCCTCCACTACTTGAGTCGCGCCCGGCCTATGAAAGCCGATTGGTTCGTCGAAGACGCGAATGTCGCCGCCCTGCGCCTCGATCATCGAGAAAAAGACGCGCAAGGCCGAGCCGTCGGCCAGAGCCGCCTCAGCGCGCGCATAACCCAACTCCGGCGTAGCGGCCTGGCCGCCCAAGTGGACCATCCAACCGGCCAGAAGGAGCGAAAGCTCGCGCAGGTCTTCGCTTTCCGGGTTCCGCTGGCCGCGCAACAGCTCGACCGCCTCGACCAGCTCGATCCAATTGCCGGCGCAGCGCCCCAGCGGCTGGCCCATATCGGTAAGTAGAGCCACTGTGCGCGTTCCGGCGGCCTCAGCCGTCGCCACCATCAGCGCGGCCAGGTACTCGGCCTCTTTGCGATCTCTGAGAAACGCGCCGGAGCCGGTCTTCACGTCCAAAACCAGCGCGTCCAGGCCCGCCGCCAGCTTTTTACTCAGAATGGAGGCGCAGATCAGTCCGGGGCTTTCGACCGTGCCGGTGCGGTCCCTCAGGGCATAGAGCACGCGGTCGGCGGGAACCAGCAAGGGGGTCTGGCTGACGATCGAGGCGCCACATTTTTCCAAAACTCTTTCAAATTCAGTGAGCGCAAGGGCAGTGCGGAGGCCGGGAATGGCTTCCAGCTTGTCCAGCGTTCCGCCGGTGTGGCCCAGGGCGCGGCCGCTGATCATCGGCACACACAAGCCGCAGGCCGCGGCGATCGGCGCGACAAGAAAGCTGGTCTTGTCGCCCACCCCGCCGGTGGAGTGCTTGTCGACAGCCACCTTACCTAACCGCACGGGCGAAAACCTCTCCCCCGAGTCGCGCATGGCCAAGGTCAGCGCGCGCGTTTCGTCGAGCGTGAGCCCGCGCAGAAAGGCGGCCATCAGCCAGGCGGAAAGCTGCTCGGGCGGAATCGACCCGTCGGCCGCGCCGGCGGCCAGAAAGCCGATCTCGCGCTCATCCAGAGAGCCCCCGTCGCGCTTTTTGCGGATCAGGTCAATAATGTGCAAAGGAGAATGCAGCGGAATGTGCGGGGGAACGCGCGGCGAAGAGGGGGTGGACATGGCGGCGGCAGGCCTCGATTTGCTGACAATTTTCCGGCTGTTCAGATTATCGCAAGAGCTAACGGGTTGAAATTTGACACCGGGGGCAGGATTTGCGAGACTCAGAACTGTTGCCGGTTTAGCGCATAGCGCTAAGCCTGTGTGCTGTGCCGAAGTGGCGGAATTGGCAGACGCGCGTGGTTCAGGTCCACGTACTCGCAAGGGTGTGGGGGTTCGAGTCCCTTCTTCGGCACCAAAATCCTCGTAAATTCTTGATTTAAAGAACCTTACGAGACATTTGCATAGCTTCCTAGCAAGCTTCCTAGCAATTCTGCAAAAAGACAGCCTGAGGTTTCTCCAAAAAACCAGTATTAGGTTTCAGGAGAAACAATCTTGGCAAACCGTACAGCCCGACTATATAAATACACGAAGCTGCCGACCGGGTGGCGTTATTGCAAGGCGGTGTTCTACCCGAACAACCGTGTGAAGCCCCATGCCGTCATGACACCGACCGGCGAGGAAACCATCAAAGACGGCTATTACTGCCTGTACTACAACCGCAAGTGGGAGCCCGTGGGCAACGACCCCATCGAGGCGCAGCGTCTGCTCATGAAGAAGCGGGGTGAGCTTCTCACTGTCGCCAACGGTGGTACTGTAGTCCAGACGCAGGAAGAGGAGCCTAAGGTATCGGGTAGTCTGCAATCCGCCTTCGAAGCTTGGGTGCAAGACTTCATCGACGGCGGAGTGTAAGCGCCGGAGCAAAAAT
>PMPH01000152.1 GCA_003161045.1 Acidobacteriaceae bacterium | reverse complement strand
ACGGGCACGCGGAGGCTCGGCTTTGCAAGAGAGAAGCCATAGACGCGGTGCTGACCGTCAAGGATCAAAAAAGCTTTTGGATTATCGTTGAATTGGAGTGTCTTCCCGCGCCCGACCACTTTTAGCTCGGCAGCTGGTTGGGCCGACAAAACGATGGATGTGGGGATGGTTCCGAACCCAACATCGATGTAGTTTGCGATTTCTTGTGCCCTTTTTCTATCCAGCACCCGTTGGAACCCTGTTTTGGGATCCTCATCTCTGCTAGTAACGAAACAGGTATTTGCTAAGACCTCGCTGGGCATAGTCAGCGTGTAAAAACGGTGATGCCCCTGGGTTACGAGGCTGACGGAGTACCGATGGGGTTCAGTCTGACGAATGTATGCCATTAGCGCTTTCCCAAGCTGCGCCGCGCCGACGATCGCGGTGAGGATGTGTTGTCGTTCCGTGAAGATAATCAGATGTAAAGATACATCAACCTGCCTCTAAACTCAAGATTCTGTGGCGTCAGACACCAGCTTTTTCGCTATGTTTGACACATTGCCAATTCCAATACGCGTTATTGGCTGTTGGCCGGCGATGTACAATCGTTCGGAAAAGCCGCAGACTAGGCCTGTTCGTCGAGCTGTTTGAGCGTCTGACCGTCTTGGGACTTCCAGGCGGTGCGGCCGTTTGCGCTGCCTCCGTGGATAACAACTGCCGCAGCGGACGGACTGGAGAATTCCACATCCCTGGTAAATTCCAAGAATCCGCCCTTTTCGACAAGCGTTCCATCGGTGATTAGCTGTTTACGCTGGGCTACCACGTACGGATACTTCTTAGCGGATCCGCGCTCCTCCAACACGGCCGTAGATCCCTGGAATACTACGAATCCGCTATGGGCCTTGCCACGGATCGATCAGTGTTTGTCATTTGCTTTCTCCCTTTGCCATCCCTGCTGGAGTTTGAGTGATGCCTCACGCGCCTTCTTTTCAGTGTGCCGGCGCGTGTACGTGGCTGCGGTGCCAGAGCCCTCTTTCCAGCCCATCACATAGGAACGCTGCTTCTCTTCAGCCGCCTCAGAGGCCTTCGAGTTGTCCATCAACTCCGAGAAATTGTCGTTGTTCGTATGGCGAAGCACATGTGCAGTAAGGCTTGCCAGCAGGCTAGGTTCGGCACGCTGGATTTTAGTAAGGATCTTGGCCAGGCCCTTCATCGAAAGCGGCCTTCCTTGAAAAGGCCCATCTTGATGCGTCACGAGGAGAAAGTCGTGCCTCTTGGCCGCTGGAAAGTGATCGCGCTCCTCCATGACGTAGTGGAACACGGCTGTCGCCAGCGGGCTCGAAAGCGGTAACCGGCGGTCCCTGGTCTTGGCTACTGGCTGATCCCTTCGAGGATCAGCTGGATCATCATGTCGCCTGGCGATTCCGACCTCATTCCGCTGGAAGTCAAAGTCGCTGACCTTGAGTGCGAGCAGCTCGCCCGCACGGATTCCCAGGAGATAAAGCAACCAAACCACCAACTCATTGCGCTTCCGAATTGCTGGTTCAAACGGATTGGAAGCCGAGTCTGGCCGAACGAGTTCCAGCAAGCGCTCCTGAGCTCCCGGAGAAAGCCCTTTTCGAGCCGACAACCGTGAGGGAGCAATCTTTTGCGGCCGGCGCAGACGAAGACCGCGGGTCATCGTTCGGATGCGTTCGAGTGTTTCTCCATGAACATCCTGCGCCTCGCGCTCCAACAGCCGAACAGCCAACCAGTCAAGATAGTCGGCCATGTAGGTCAATCGAATGTAATGCGTAGCGGTCGACACGCGAGCATCCGCTTTGTGCAACCCAGCGCGAGCGCCTTCGGCCCGCCGTGAAATGACAGCTATTCTTCCGTTACCCGGAGCAGCCGAAACGCATCTGGATTGTGAGAAAGCTCGGAGTGATTCGATCTCGGCCTCTCCCAGAAACTGTCGATTGGCCAAGCGGCCTTCGAGGAAGATTGCTCGTGAATCGGCCCACGTTAGAAGACCCCGCACAGCTGACAGCATGGCAAGCAAGGTGTTGGGCGCCTTGCTCGCGTTGCGAGCTTGGGTGGTGATGAAGAGGGTGGCGAACCAATTTGGCAGCCCCGAGTTCTCGATCAGCATGGGAAAGCGTTCGCCATCAAAGAATTTGACGAAGGTCAGCCTTTGTTTTGACGGATTGATAATCGGGTCTCTACCATGGAGCGGCTTACCTCCCAGCGAATTTGCCGCTGTGCCTGGCGGCCTGTTGGCATTGTCTAGTTCGTCGTAACCAATCTCTGCTTCGGTGACATGTTCTGTCATTCGTTCCTCCATCACTTCACCCGCCACCTGCATCGAGGTGGTCTTCGCACTCTCCCAGTAGCGCATTCCATTGAACTGGAATTCGTACCACCAAACGTTCGAGTCCTTTTGCTTGTAAAGAGCCTAAATGTCCTCCGGGGAGCAGGATGCCGCTGCTTTCGCCTGGAGAGATTATGGAGTACCGTCGCCCCGAATGTCAAATATAAGTCGTTTATAATCAACTATATAACTAACTGTTAGTTTGTTGTTGTGAGCAGATGCCATTTGCTGTCATCTGCTCGTCGTCGCCATCCGCAAGGGAGGCTAAAAGAACCCAACCAAACTGGAGAACGAGCATGAAAGGTATTGGGTGCCTTGCTCGCGTTGCGAGCTTGGGTATCCGAGGTTCGCCTTTCCCAACCACAGTATACCAATTTCATCCTGTAAGCCAATGAAAATAATGATGTTATCTATATAGACCGTCTATATGGCTCGTATGCTTTGATTTTCCCGAACATCTGCTATCGTAGGCGTTAGCCTTGGGGCGAGGTTACGCGTGAACTGGCTGATGTCGCATCCGAAAGAGTAGCGCTTTGGGGCTTCGCAAGCCGGCGCTATGCGCGCCAGGGTATGAGGAGATGGGAAATAGAAGTCATGGAAGTTAAACATTCAAATTGGTTTGCAGCAGGTCCTGAGGTGAGCCGGGCCCTCATCTTGCTGTCGGATGGCGCCTTTAAGGTGTATTTTTACCTCTGCTTGAATGCGAACCGCGCCGACGGTTCAATGGCAGTGAGCTACTTCGATGTGGCTCATGCGCTGGCAAAGAGCCGGCGATCAATCGCCACCTATTTCGAGGAACTGCGACGGCACGGTGTTTGCCAGATACATCCCGCCGTGAACCAGCACAAGAGCAGCGAGATTGAGATTTGCGATGAATTTTGGCCCTATACGAGACCAAAAAGCAGTCCGAATTCTACAGGTAGCGAGTCGTACTTCTTGCAGATTAGGTCGCTTCTTGCTGCTCGCGCCTGCGTGAACTGCGCCTTTGCCGCGGCGGACCAGAAATTCGCCGCAGTTCTCTTGGCCAGCGAAGTTCCATTGCAGCAGATCGAACGTGCCATCGCGCTGGGCTGTTCGCGAAAGTATGTGAGTTTGCTGAACGGAACAAGCATTGGGTCGATTGTCAGCCTCTCTTATTTCCGGGATCTGATTGAGGAGGCGGGAGATCAGGAAACACCGGCCGGCTATTGGGATTACCTGAAACCGCAACTGCAACGTCTGGAAGCGCAATGGGTCGCGAGGGAAAGGGACGCCGGTGCAAATCTTGCATCGGCGGCGATGCAAAAGCCCGAAGAGACGAGATGATGCTTTTGACCTTCCTCCTGAAAGCTAACAATTTCCGGTGGTATCAAATAACCGGCAAGCTGCTAGCCAAAGATTACGTCGTATAAAGCGCAAAATGCCTCAATCGAAGGGACTTCTACGCAATACGCAACAGATTACCTGATGGTATCAATTAGAACGGAATGTCGTCGTCGGAGATTTCGGCCGAGTGAGCGTACTCGTCCTGACCGCCTGAGGCTGCCGGAGGCCGCTGGTCGAAGCTGGCCGCCGAACTGCCAGAGCTGGCCGCGCGGCTGTAACCGCCGGAGTTCGAGCCCGAGCCTTCCTCGCGGCCGGAGAGCAGCGAGAGGTCGAAGACCACAATTTCTGTCTTGTAGCGCTTCTGGCCGGACTCCTTGTCGTCCCAACTGCGCGTTGTGAGCTTGCCCTCGATGTAGAGCTTCGCGCCCTTCTTCACGTAGTCGCGAACGATCTCGGCGGTGCGCTTGAAGGCCACCAGATTGTGCCATTCCGTACGATCCTGCCAGTTCCCCTGGGCGTCCTGAAACCGGTCGCTGGTCGCGAGTCCAAAGCTGGCCACGATGGTACCGCCGGGGGTAGAACGAATCTCGGGGTCCTTGCCCACATTGCCTAAAAGAATGACCTTATTAACGCTTTTTGCCATTTTCTGCACTCCTGTCAATTGCCAAAATCTCGCGCCAAAATCCCGCTTCACTCGCCAGAACAGAGTGCCGCTCAAACTATTTCAGGCAAGGGCCGCCTGAAATCCATGCGGCTGCTCACAATTTCACGCTATGCGCCAGCCGTCCACTCCAGTTGAGCGGGCATAGGCTCCATCGTACCAAACGTCGTTGCGCCGGGGCCTGCCTTCTGGCGTATACTCGCATTGTTCGGGTCGCATCCTGGGTGATCGGAGCGGCACTGGAGACCGTTATGAGTGTAACCAACCTTCCCGGCGGCAGCACCTCCGCCTCCACCGGCGTACCCCCCACAAAAGTCACCATGCCCGCACTGGCCGAGATGAAGCGCCAGGGCAAGACGATCGCGGCGCTCACCGCCTACGATTACCCCACCTCGCGCCTGGCCGACGAGGCCGGCATTGACTTGATCTTGGTCGGCGATTCGCTGGCCATGGTCGTGCTGGGCCAGGAAAACACTCTCGCCATTACCGTCGACGAGATGCTCCACCACACCCGCGCCGTCCGCCGCGCCGTCCGCCGCGCGATGGTGGTGGCCGATATGCCCTTTGGCAGCTATCACGGCACAATTTCTGAGGGAGTGGCCAACGCCATTCGCTTTGTCAAGGAGGCCGGCGCCGAGGCGGTCAAGATCGAAGGGCCGCGCATCGAACTGGTGCGCGCCCTCAGCGAGGCCGAGATTCCCGTCGTAGGCCACCTGGGACTGACGCCGCAGAGCCTGCACCGCATGGGCGGCTACCGCGTGCAGGCGCGCAGCGCCGAGGCCGCCCTTCAGCTCAAAGCCGACGCTCATGCCCTGGCCCTGGCTGGCGCCGGAGCGCTGGTCCTGGAAGGCGTTCCCCGCGAGGCCGCCGCGGCCATCACCGCTGATCTGCCCATCCCCACCATCGGCATCGGCGCGGGACCGGATTGCGACGGCCAAATTCTGGTTTTTCATGATCTGGTGAATCTGACCTTCGCTCCGGCAGCCAAATTTGTCCGCCGCTACGCCGATGCCGGCGCGTTGATTCGAACCGCGATTGAACACTATCGCGAGGACGTCGAGCGCCGCGCCTTCCCTTCCGACGAAGAAAGCTATCATCTGCCCGAAGCGGCGCGTCAGGCCCTCGAAGCCAGTCTGGCCGTGATCGAAAATGCCAGCGCTCTGCGGAAGGCCTGATGGAAATTTTTCGCACCGTCGCCGAACTGCGCCAATGGGCGCGCAACAGCCGCCACGCGGGCCACGCGATTGGCCTGGTGCCCACCATGGGCGCGCTGCACGCCGGCCACGCCTCGCTGATTCGAGCCGCACGCGGCTCTTGCGGCCTGGTCGCCGTCAGCATCTTCGTCAATCCCACGCAATTCGGCCCCAACGAGGATTACAACCGCTACCCCCGCAGCTTCGAGGCCGACTGCGCGCTCGCCAAGGCCGAAGGCGCAGCGGTGGTCTTCGCTCCCACGGTGGAAGAGCTTTATCCTGCCGGCGCGGCCACCTTTGTCGAGGTCGAAGGCTTGAGCAATCGCCTGGACGGAGCCTCGCGTCCTGGCCACTTTCGCGGCGTGGCCACCGTGGTCGCCAAGCTGCTGATCGCCGCGGAGGCCGATCGCGCCTTCTTCGG
Organism: Acidobacteriaceae bacterium; assembly: GCA_003161045.1. Classification (GTDB taxonomy): domain Bacteria; phylum Acidobacteriota; class Terriglobia; order Terriglobales; family Acidobacteriaceae; genus Telmatobacter. The sequence goes on along the minus strand of PMPH01000152.1, from coordinate 14,416 downwards.
TCAAAAAGATGCCGCCCAGGTCGCGGTGCTTCGCCGCATGGCCGCCGACTTGCGCCTCGAAGCGGAAATCGTAGTCTGTCCCATCGTCCGCGAGCCCGACGGCCTGGCGCTCAGTTCCCGCAACCTCTATCTCAGCCCTGAAGAACGCACCCGGGCCCTTGCCTTGAGCCGCATGATTCGCCAGGTTGAGGCCCTTGCCGCCACCGGCGAACGCCGCGCCAGCGCACTGATCGAAGCCGCCCGGCGAATCTTCGCCGCCGAGCCCGCCATCCGCATCGACTACATCGAAGTTGTGAATTGGGCGACACTGGAGCCAGTGGAAACCGCCGCGCCGGGCACGCTCTTTGCCGTAGCCGCCTGGGTTGGCGCCACGCGGCTGATCGACAACACCATCCTCGCCTGACCCGCGTTCTTCATTGAGGCGCAAAACCGGCGGGCTGATTCTTTTCTATTCGCCAGCCTCGAAGCCCGCTATGCTAGCGAAGAGGATTGCCTTGCCGACCCCAGAGAACGATTCAATCGATCCGATCAATCCGCGAATGAGCGAATTGTCGCAATTGCCGGTTGCATCGGCAGCAGTGGCACCCGCATGGCACACCATCGTGCTGGTCGCGGGCATTGTGGCGCTTTCGATTCATAGCGCCTCGCGCCTCTCGGCCGCGCATGGCCCGATCAACCGGCTCCGGAGTTATGGCTTCACGGCCGCAATGGAGGCCGGGATCTTCGCCTGGGTCGTGGTGGGATTGCGCCTCAAAAAGACTTCGCTGCGCTCTTTGCTCGGCTCCTGCACATTGAGCTTTCGATCCATTACTCAGGATCTTGGTTTTGCGCTGATCTTCTGGATCACCTCGCTGATGGTGCTGGGTTCGCTCGGCCTCGCCTGGTCGGGCGTCGAAGCGGCGCTCACTCACCGGCCGCCGCTCACTCGCGCCGCCGGACAAACTGGGCAGACAGGACAAGCCGGCCAAGCCTCACCAGTCGAACAAGCGCTCCGGCCCGACCCCTCGCAACTTGAGGCCGTGCGCGCGCTGGCGCAACTGGCGCCCGCCAACGGCGAGGAGATTGCCGCCTGGACGTTACTTTGTCTGCTGGCCGGTTTTGTCGAGGAGGTTGTCTTTCGCGGCTATCTGCAACGCCAATTCATCCATTGGGCGCGCGGCGGCGTGGGGCCGGGCGTGTTCGCCTCCGCAGTGCTCTTCGGCGGGGCTCATTCGTACCAGGGAGTGCGCGGCATGGCGTTAATCGCCGTCTTCGGCGTACTCTTCAGCCTGCTGGCGCTCTATCGCCGCAGCCTGCGCGCGGGCATCTTCGCGCACGCCTGGCATGATCTGATCGCCGGCCTGACGCTGGCGCTGCTCAAGTCAAGCCACGTGATTTAAGCCGAGGCAAACGGCACTCGATTCCGCGCCGAAAAAATTGTTGCTCATTTTTTCACTCTTGCTTCGTTTTTCTCTTGACACTGGTGAAACATAAATCTATACATTCCTCAACTGCAGTTACAATTGCAGCGCCAATGCAGAATCGTTCAAAGGGAGAATAGGCAAATGGCAACCAAAAAAGCCGCCAAAAAGGCGCCCGCAAAGAAGGCCGCGAAGAAGAAGAAGTAACGGCACCTCCAACCAAAAGGCAACACTTCAGGGGGACGCGCGATGCGTTCCCCTGAAGTGTTTTTGGGAATCGATTACACTGTACACGCGAGCCACACTGGGAGGGGACCATGACACGCCGCCGCTGGATTGCCGAGTGTTGGGACGAAGCCACCGCAACCCTGGTGGGCGCGCAGGCTGAACACATGACCCGCGTGTTGCGCGCGCAACCGGGCATGGAGGCCGACGTGGTGGCCGGCGGCCACGTCTTTCATGCGCAGGTGGCCGCGATCGCCGCCAATGAGGTCCGCTTCAATCTGATCGCCGAACTGGAGGCCGATCCGGCGATGCCCGTCACGCTGGTGATGGCCATCTACAAGTTCGATCACATGGAGTGGGCCATCGAGAAAGCTACCGAGCTGGGCGTTGCCGCGATAGCGCCGGTGATTGCGCGGCGCACGGAAAAGCATTTGGCCCAGGCCGCCCTGAAGCGCGCCGCGCGCTGGCGGCGCATCGTGCATGAGGCGTCGCAGCAAGCGCGCCGCTGCGACGTGCCGATCATCTTCGATCCGATTCCGCTGGCCACGCGCATCCGCGAGGCTGCGGAGGCCACGCGCGACGATTCCGGCGCGGCCTGCGCCACCTCCGGCTTTGCGCAAATTGTTCTGGCCGAGCAGGAGCGCACCACCACGCTGCGCCATGCGCTCGAGGAGGCCGTGGCCGCGGCCGAAACCGAGATGCCCACCATCGAAATCGCCATCGGGCCCGAGGGCGGATGGGCGCCCGAGGAAGAAGCTCTGTTTGACGCCAACGGCTGGCGCGCCGCCTCGCTCGGTCCACGCATTCTGCGCGCCGAGACGGCGGCCCTCGCCGCGCTGGCGGTGGTGGCTTCCTACCTGGAGTAGAGGTGCTGGCTTCCAACTTGGAGCAGATCTGCCCTCCGGTGCGAAGCGGGGCGCATTCCTTGCGTCCCGCACCGTCGAAGAACCCGCGCTTTTGTTCCCTCGATTTTGTTATGAAATCCGAAGACCGGCGCCAGGGCCGAATCAAACCCTCGTGAATGACTTAGGATGGCTTCATGGCGGCGCTATTGGAGATTTGCGGCTTGCGGATTCGCTTTGGAGCGGCAGAGGCAGTGCGCGGCGTGAGCCTGCGGCTCGATGAGGGTGAGGTGCTGGGGCTGGTGGGCGAGTCGGGATCGGGCAAAAGCGCTACGGCGCTGGCGATCCTGGGGCTGCTGGGACCGGCGGCGCAGGTCGAGGGCAAGATTCTGTGGCGCGGAGCCGGGGCGGATTGCCCGGACGAAATTCTTAACAGCAACGACGCCCATACCGGCAACGGCGCAGACAATGCGGCCGCGCACCGCGCTCCATCGCAAAACGCTGCTTTGCAAAATGCCACTCTGCAGGGCGCTGCTTCGATCGACCTGCTGCGGCAGCCGTCTGGGGCGCTGCGAAGGCTGCGGGGCCGCGAGATCGCCATGATCTTCCAGGAGCCGATGACGGCGCTGAATCCGGTGATGACGATTGGCCGCCAGGTGGCCGAATGCATCGAAGCGCATTCTCCCTCCTGGGCAGGCCGCGAGGCCAAAAGAAAAGCCATTGCGGCGCTGGAGGCTGTCGCGATTCCCGAGGCGGCGCGGCGCTACGGGGATTACCCGCATCAGTTTTCGGGCGGGCAGCGGCAGCGGATTCTGATCGCCATGGCCCTGATTAACCGGCCGCGCCTCCTGATTGCCGATGAACCCACGACGGCGCTGGATGTGACCGTGCAGGCGCAGGTGCTGGAGCTGCTGCGGGATTTACAGCGCCAGCACGGGCTGGCCATGCTTTTTATCTCGCACGATCTGGCGGTGGTAGGCCAGGTGGCCAGCCGGATTGCGGTGATGCGCGCGGGGCAAGTGGTGGAGACCGGCCCCGCGGCGCGCCTGCTGACCGCGCCCGAAAACGCCTATACGCGCAGCCTGCTGGCGGCCGTGCCGACGCTCACCACCGACCGAAGCGGGCCGCTGGCGATGGTGGGCGATGAGCCCACGGAAATGGGTTTATGCTCTCCTCACGCGGGATGAGTTTGCGGTGATGGCCGAGCAGGGTGCGAACTGCGGAAAAATCCATTGCGTTAGAGCAGTTCTCCAATTCACGTACACTGACCAACTCTGTGCAAGGTGGCTGTGGCTTCGGTGTATAGCAATTGGAGAACCGCTTTAAAAGAGAACGGCAATGCTGTCGGCGCCCCGGCGCGCGGCCTTACGAAGGCAACTTGCTGAACAGGTCATTCGAGGTCGAATCCAACTGCGCAATCACATCCTCGAGGGCCGTCTGCTGGGTCTCGGCCAGGGAGAGCTGTGTGGATACAGTTCCCACATCGGCCTGCATCAGATCGGTCTGCACGGTGGTTAGCTGGGTTTGCTCGCTGGTGACAGCATCGGAGGCAGCGGTGACCTGCGTGATCGAGTTGTCGATGGTTACGCGCTGCTGAGAGACGTAGTTCAGCGCCGTATTCAACGCCGTCGTATCACTGACGGCCTGAGCGGTGTCCACGGTGCCGCTGGAGTAATCGGCGATCAGCGCATTCAACGCCCCGAAGACGCTGTTCGAGCCGCTTCCCAGGAAGATCTGGTCGCCGGGAACATTCAACTGAATCTTCTGGCCGGTGGGCGTCTCGATGTAGTTCACATCGTTATCGCCACTGTAAGTCGTGGTGGCCGGCGATGTCGAAGTCGAGGTACTGAATGGCGCAGTGGAACTCTGCGAACCGGCAAAGATGTACTGGCCCTGGTAATTGCTGTTGGCCAGCGTAGTCACTTCGGCGAGAATGCCGGAAAGCTGCGTCGCAACCTCCTTGACGTCGCTCGAATTCATGGTGCCATTGTTGGCGCTGGTGGCCAGCGAGATGGCCGAGGTCAACTCGGTAACCACGCTGCCCAGGGCCGAATCGGCCACTTGCAACTGGCTCGTTACCATCGTCGAACTTGTCGTGAAAGAATCATCCCGCTGAATCTGGTTGACCAGGACCACATTTTCACCGGCGGCCACCGGGTCTTCACTCAACGAAGTCACCCGCACTCCGCTCGACATCTCCGTCGTCAGCTGCTGCTCGTTCGCCTGGGCCTGATCAAGCGAGCCCACCAGATTCGTGACATAATTTGGATCCACCCGCATTGCGATTCCTCCACCAATCTGAATGCTTCCGCCGTCAAGCTGAAAACTCTGCCGTCAAACTATGCTGTCCCGCGGCTGACCTGAGCACTTCCGCCAATAACCAGAGAAGGTCTGCCAATAACTTGAATGACTCCGCCGGCAGCCTGAATGATTCCGCCGCCATGCGCCGCGGACGCCCTCGCCTGAATGGCCTTGGCCGCCTAGGAGACTGTCGTTTCATCCCCCAGGTTCAATGCCGAAGCCATGATCGTGTTGATCGTCGTGAAGACCTGCGAAGCCGCCTGGTAACAGCGCTCGAAGGTGGTCATGGTCGAGGCTTCGTCGTCCAGGCTGACGCTGGAGAGCGCATCGTTCTGGGTCTGCAACTGCGTCACCGAGGCCTCCTGCGCCGTATTCTCGGTCTGGACCTCGGAGACGGTCGCGCCCAGCGTGGAGACAAAGCTCGAATAGTAGTTGGTCGGCGTCTGGCCATTCACAATCGTCTGATTGGCCAGATTCGCCATGGCGGTCGTGTTGGTGCTGTCGCCGGTTCCCTCGCCCGACGCGGCGGCCGCGATTTCGCTTGGGTCGGTCATCACCACGCTCATCGCCGCCGCGCTGCCCGCCACCTCGGTGGGTTCACTGAAGATATCGAGAGGACTAGCCGTGGTCCCGGTATTCCCATCCAGATCGGTGCCGGTATTGTTCAGCGCGTTCACCTGGGTGGAAACGCTATAGGCCAGTTGGTCCAGCGAGGAAAGCACACTGGGAATGTCCACATCGCGCGCCGTCAGGTAGCCACCCAGTTCGCCGCCGCCCGTGGTCAGCCCCGAGGTGGTGTCCGTCGACCCTACGAAAAAGTGCGTAACTCCGTCCACCGTGCCATTGGTGATCTGATAGCTCGCCCCTTCAGAGACCAGCAATGCGCCCGAGGTGGTGGTGATGGCCAGCCCATTGTTTTCGGTCGTAATCTGATTGATGCCGACCAGCTGCGAAAGCTGGCTGACGTCCTCTTCGCGCTGGTCCTCGAGTGTGCCCGCGTCGGCATCGGGAGAGGTGGACATGATCTGCTGATTCAGTTGGGCAATCGAGGTGGTCAGCGCATTGACCTGACTGGTCACCCCAGCCGCTTCCTGATCCAGAGAGGCCTTTTGGGAATTCAAGCTGGTCGCGGCGCCGGAGATGTCGCTGGCCAGGGTCTTCGCCGTCGAGAGCACATCCTCGCGGTCGGAGTTGTTGCTGGGTGCGGATTCCAACGTTGAAAAAGAATCGAAAAAGCCGGTCAGGTCGCTCCCGATGTCGCCTGCCGTGGAACTGGTGGACGAGTCCGAGTCCACCGTGAACAGGCCCTGCACACTTTGCAAGGCCGTCAGCCGCGTGCTCGAGGCCGAGGCTAACTGCTGCTGCTGGTCCAGCCGCTCGGTCAACACCTTGTCCCGCGTCGAGGTGGCGCCCGTCTCCGTTATCCCCTGCCCATAGGAGATCCCATTGATCGTAACCGGATCGTTCTCCTGAAAATTGGCCGTCTCCTCGGTATAGCCGGCGGTGCTGGCATTGGCCACGTTATTGGCCACAATGCTCAGCGCCGACTGATCGGCGTCCAGGGCCCCCGACATCAGACTGAGCGCAGAACTAATTGTCCCCATGGCCGTTCTCCGTGCGCACCCACCGCTGCATTTGCCCTTCGCTGTACTCCAGCCGGCCGCCGCGCAGCTCCCGCAACCGGTTCATCACATTCAGATTGGCTCGCGTCGCCTCCAGCACACGGGCGAAGACCGCCATATCCTGTACGGCCTCTCTGGCCTCGAAAGCCAGCGCCGCGCGCGCCTTCCCGTCCCCACACGCCAGATCACAACGCGCCAGATCGCGGTTGAGGGCCTGGCAAGAGAGCGCCAGCTCTTCCAGCCGGCCGGCATCCAGCCGCGCCAGCGACCGCGAGGCCTCGACGACCAAATCCTTCAGCTTCGGATGCCCGCGGTGTTCTCCAAACTCCTGCAACGCGATTGCTCCTTTCACTCCCGGCCAGACGCTTCCGGCCACTTATTCCGGCCACTCATTCCGTCCAGCCGCTTCGGCCATGCCGTTCCCTGTCCCAGCCGGTTGCCGCACGATTCAATCGCGGCAGCTTCAACCGGCGAAATCTCCCGCGCCAACCCTGCTTTCCAGGCCCGGAAGATTTATCGAGGCCCAGCGCGCCATCAACCCGGCCTTCATTGCCTGGCAGGATTGAAGGCCGGATCAGCTCTGGCTGCCCAGCATCGAATCCACCACCTTCGAGGCCACGGCCGAGGCGGAGACATTGTAGCTTCCCGCCGCCAGCGCGGCCTGAATCTCCGCGACCTTGTCCATGCGGGCACTGGAATCCGAGGCCGTTTGCGAGACCTCGCTGCCCGCGCTGCTCAACGTCGCACTGTCGGCGCTCAATGCGCTGCCACCCGACGCCACGCCACTCTTTGGCTGTTGCGTGGTTGCCGAAGTGGCCGCGTTGGTTCCCAAAAGCGATTTCAAACCATCAAGACTGCTGCGAATGTCCATAACCCTCTACTCCTTGCTCGATTCATCGGCTTCTCTGCTAATCACTTTAGTCATTTACGAGGGCTGATGACGGTATTGCCGTGCAAATTTCCAGTTACCTTCCCTGTTACTTTATCGGTTACCTGTCCGGTTACTGTTTTATTGCCTTTTGCGGAAAGCTCGCGGATGATGCTGGTGGCAATTCCAAAGCCGCCGTGCTCGCTCAGCGCCCGCCCCAAGGCCTCCGAGGCGAACTCTCCCAGCGCGCCATTCGAGCCGGAGTCCGAGTCGCCGTCCTCGCCACCTAGCCCCTCGCCGCTGCTGAGCGGCTTCAACAGTTCCTGCATCATCTGCGCCTCAAACTCATGCGCCGCATGGACCAGCCGGGGCGGTGGACCGGCCGCCGCCGCCGCGCTGGCCGCCGTGGTTGCCGCCGTGGACACCGCTGCCGCTGCTGTCGAGAGCATCACCGCGCCTCCTGGTTGGACTTCAAGGTCACTGGACTTCCAGGTCGGCCTCCAAAGCGCCGGCCCCCTTCATGGCTTGCAGAATCGAGATCACATCCCGCGCCCCCGCTCCTGTCCGCTGCAATTCCTGGACCAGATCCTCGACCGTAGCCCCTTCTTTCAGGTCAATGCGGTTGACCGGCTTGTCGGTGGCCTGCACGGCGGTCTGCTGCACCACCTGCGTCGTTCCCGAGGAGAACGGACCGGGCTGCGAGACCTCGGTCGTGGAGACGACATTGACGCTCAATCCGCCGTGCAGAATCGAAACCGGCTGCAGCCGCACCGTGCCCCCGATCACCACCGTTCCCGTGCGCTCATTGACCACCACCCGCGCCCGCGGATAAACCTCGACCTCGACGCCCTCCACCCTGTCGAGCAGCAAGGCCATGTCCTCATCCGGCTGGGCGGCGACCTCCACCCGCCGGCTATCGACGGCATGCGCGCGCGCGGCGCCCAGCGCCCTGTCGATCGATGCGGCCATCTGCTCGGCAGTATGAAAGTCCGCGTCATTCAGCACAATGCTGACCACATGCATCTGCTTCAGATCAAAGGAGACCGGCCGCTCCACCAGCGCTCCGCCGGGAATCTGCGCCGTGGTCGGATGGTTTGACAGCTTTGTATTGCCTCCGGCCGAGGCCATGTAGCCGCCCAGCACCAGCGCCCCCTGGGCCTGGGCGTAGATCTGCCCATCCGGTCCGTAGAGCGGGGTCATCAGCAGGACGCCCCCTTCGAGCGAGCGGGCATCGCCAGCCGAAGAGGCCGTAATGTCGATCTTGTAGCCCGGCTCACTGAAGGGCGGCAGCGTGGCCACCACGAAGACCGCGGCCATGTTCTTCACCTGCATGTTGCTGGCGCTGTTCGACCCGGTCTGGGGAACGGTAATGCCCATTCGCTCCAGCGTCGAAATCAGCGTCTGCGCCGGGAAGACCGTCTGCGAGCTGTCCCCGGTGCCCCTGAGCCCCACCACCAGGCCGTAGCCCACCAGTTGATTGTCCCGAATCCCTTCAATGGTGGCCACGTCCTTGATGCGCGTCAACTGCCCCACGGGACCCTCGGCGCGGGTCAGCGCCGAGGCGGCCAAGAGAGCCGCAGCCAGCGCAATCCACCACCAGAGGTTAGCGCCTCTGCCATCTCCGGCCATTCTGCTGTTCGCAACTCGCATCGGCAATCCCCGCCGGAGTTTCCCGGCCCCTTGCTAGCCATTAGCTTTTAGCCTTTAGCTTTTAGCTTCTAACTCCTAGTTCCTAGTTCCCAGCTCTGGACACCAAGCTCCTGTTTCCTAGTTCCTAGTTCCAATCTCCTGATTCCCAGCTTCCAACTCTGCCCCACGCTGCCCAGCTCTCCACCAAACCAGCTAGAAGCTAGCGGCTAGAAGCTGAAAGCTGCCTTTCAAAACACCAGCAGCTTCTCCAGGAAGCGCACCACCGCGTTCTGCCGGTAGGTGGAATCGTTGACGATGCCCTTGCCCGTCACTTCCAGTTCCAGATCGGTCATGGCCGCCGACTGCACCTGATTCTGAGCGCTGACGTCCTCGGGACGCACGAGGCCCCGCAGTTTGATCAACTGCGTCTGCTGTGAGAAGGTCAACTGCCGCGTGGCCTGCACCACCAGCATTCCGTTGGGCAGCACATCGACCACCTCGGCGCCAAAGGTCGTCGCCAAACTCGAGTTGGTCGTGCTCTGGCCCTGCGCCGAGAGGCCCGAAGCTGCGGTCATGCCCAGCAGGTTCTGCAAATTGTTCGCGGTTTTGAGCTTGCCCAAGAGGCCGGTTATTGCGGAGCTGGCGCTCGAAGCCCGCGAGTTCTTCACCTGGCCGTCGGTCGAAGCCGCCAGGCTCTCGGAGACCACGATCGAGACCACGTCATGCAGCCGGATGGCCTTGGCGTCGGTGCCCAGCCGCACCAGACGGCCCTCCGGGCTCCAGATCGAGCCCGGCGTCAGCACCTCGGCCGCCTGCTGCGCCCGCACCCGCTCGATGTAAGATTTGAGCGCCTCCTCGGGCGGAGTTGACTTGCCCGGCGCGGCCGGCGCCGCCTTCTTCTTGAAGCTGAGGGAATGGGCGGGCAAGGCCGGCAGCAGCGCCGCCATCGCAATCAAAGCTCCCACCCGCACCCATCCCGTTCTCATGGCCGCCCCCCTGTTTGCGGTTGAAGCTCGGCGCGGCCCGGCCCCAGGGCCACCACCCGCACCACCCGGCCGCCAATGCTCAAGCGCGCCTCGAGCGCCGACCCTTGCGCGGCGGGATTCAGCGCGCGCGCCTCCAAGAGCGCGTCGACGACCGGCGTGTGCTCCTCGACCACCAGCCGGTCTCCGGCGCGAATCACGGGAAGGAATCCAAATTCAGCGGGGGCGGCTGCGATCCGCCCGGATACGCTGCCCGGCTCCCTCCGGACAGTCTCGGCTTGCACCTGCCCAGCCTGTGCCTGCTCGGCTGACGCCTGCCCAGCCAGCAGCAGACGACCCGGCCCGCCGGGCTGTTGCCCATCGCGCACCAGCAGCCAACGCTGCCCGGTGTGCGGATCGTCGATCTCGCGCACCACCTCACTCTGAGCTGCTTCTCCTTGAGCCATTTCACCCTGAGCCATTTCACCCTGAGCCGTTATAGCGAAGATTTTCAGCAATCGGGGGCCGGGGGTGCCGCCCGTCTGCCCATAGCCGGGAAGCGCCATGACGGCTGCCAGCAGCGTCACCCACCGCAGCCCGCCGATCCAGTCCTTTACGCCCCTGCTTTTCATTGCTTCCATCTTCCTTTTTCCGCACGGCTTGGAGCGAAACCCGTGGTTGTGTCCTTTTGAGCTTCTTGAGCTTCGCGCATCGTCGCCTTGAGCGTCGTGCATGATCTCCGCTCCCTGCTGGCGCGCCGGCTTGAATGCCGCCGTTTCGGAATACACCTGCCCCGGTTCGGCTTTACGAGTGGGCCATGTTGTTGGCCTGCGAATACATGTCGTCGGCGGCCTTGATGACCTTGGAGTTCGATTCGTAGGCCCGTTGCGCCAGCACCATCTGCACGAACATGGTGACGATGTCCACATTCGAGTTTTCCAGGTAGCCCTGTTCCAGCGTCCCCAGCCCCTCGGTCCCGCCGGGGTTGCCCAGCACCGGGTCGCCCGAGCTGAGCGTGGCTTGCAGCAGGTTTGAACCCATGCTCTCCAGGCCGCCGGGGTTGGGAAAGGTGGCCAACTGAATCTGGCCCAGTTGCGAAGGGTTCTGCTGGCCTGGCAGGGTCGCGTTCACCACCCCGTACTGGGTGATGGTGACCGCCGTGGCGTTGGAGGGAATGGTGATGGTGGGAATGATCGGATCGCCGTCGGTGGTGGTGATCGTCCCCTGGTTGTTCAACTGGAACTGACCGGCGCGGGTATAGGCGATGGTGCCATCCGGCCGCTGCACTTGGAAGAATCCGCTGCCCTCGATGGCCACATCCAGCGGATTGCTGGTCTGGTTCAACGGCCCCTGGGTCATCAGAACCTCGGTTTCGGCCGATTTGGTGCCCAGGCCGATCTGCAGCCCGGCCGAGACCGTCGACTGACTCTGCGCCGCCCCTGGCGTCACCAGGTTCTGGTAAACCATATCCTCGAAGTTGAGGCGCAACTGGCGAAAGCCGGTGGTCGAGGAGTTGGCCAGGTTATTGGCAATCGTGTCCAGGTTCAATTGCTGCGCGCTCATGCCGCTGGCGGCAGTGTACAGAGCTCGAATCATAGTGGCTCTCCTTTTTCAGGGATCAGGGGTCAGGGATCAGGGGTCAGAAGACCCGGTTACCGATCGACCGCCAATTCCCTTGCAACGAACTGCGTGTTCCAGCTCTCTGACCGCTGAGTTCCGGTTCTCGACAACCGGCTGCTTGCTGCCGAACAACGACCGGAAACTGGCCCCTGATCCCTGCCCCCTGACCCCTGTTTTTCACACCCGGGGAATATCCTCGGTGGCGATCTTGTTGAAGTCGGTGTGGAAGATGGTCAGCGCTTTCTGCATCATCTCCGCCTGGCGCTGGATAACGGTCATATCCAGCGTTCCCTGGATGGTGTCCTGATTGGCGGCCTCGATGGTTCCCTGATGAATCGCCGCATTCCTGGCCAGCGCCGGCTCGGCGCCCTCCGGCGCGACATACCGGTTGGCCCCCTCGGGGGTCAATTGAGTACCGGCGGGGAAGCTGTAAACCCCCACCGTGGCCACCACGCCGCCCGCCACCGAGAGCGCTCCGTCGGCGCCCACCGAGACCTCGCCCGGAGGAACAGGAATCAGCTTGCCCGCCGCCGAGAGCACCGGTTCGCCCGCCGCCGTAACCAGCAGTCCGGCCGGAGATCGGTGGAAGCCTCCATCGCGGGTGTAGCGGGAACCGTTGGGGCTCTGCACCATAAAAAAGCCCTCGCCCTGGATGGCCAAATCCAGCGGATTGCCGGTCTGGTTGAGCGCGCCCTGGGCCAGGATGAGCCGGTCGCCGCCCAGCAGTCCAAAGTTGTTCACCGCCTGCCCCAACTGCGAGTCCTCGGCGTCGGGTCCCAACAGCACCGAGCGGAAGTACTCCTGTTCGGCCCGGTAGCCGGGGGTCTGCGCATTGGCCAGATTGGTTGCCGCGATGTCCAGCGCCTGAGTTCTGGCCACCAGCCCGGTCATCGCCGCATAGTATCCGCTATCCATAGGACGCGCCTCCTCGATCACCGGGAGACGTTGCAGGTGGAGGACCGGAAGAAAGATGGAGGGATTAGAACAAAATTAGAATTGGAGAAAAGAAGGAAGGACAAAATTCGGAATCGTGCCGAAAGCAGCCGGGGGCGGCCACTTCATCCTCCGCGCGGCACTGCGCGCCAAAAGAGGGACGGCAAGCAAAGATCGGGGTTACCGCACGCGAGACTCGCGAACTCCAGCGGCGATTCCCTCAAAAAACACTTCCCGGATAGAGCGAAGTGAAATTGCGCCTGGAGCGAAGTGAAAATGCGTTGTAGCCCCGATTTTCTTCCAGAGCCCGCACACACGATCAAAATGGCGCCCTGGCAGTGCGAGTAAACCCTGGCAGTATGAGCAAACCCTAATAGATTAGCCCCAGCGCCGACGTCAGCTCATGTCGTGCTCTCACCGCTGCGGGCTTGGGTTCCCGCCCTTTCTGGCGGAGTTACACCAGTCAGCCCAAGATCTCCGATCAAGGCAAACTTTCCAGTTGAAGCAGACGCTCCAGCCAGGCCAGACTCTCACCCGTCCCGATGGACCTTCACCGGCATGAAGGCTTAGGCTTTATTGGATGCCATCGCAGATGATGGTGACTTCGAAGCTGGCGTCGTCAAACTTGTACGTGTGGTGGAGCTTGAACTCGGGAGCCTGCACGTGCAGATTGTAATCCCGCCCGGTGATCACGGCGGGAACCGAGAGGCCGCAGTTGGCCGACAGACCCGGCACCTTGCCCTTCCAGGCTCCGGCCAGCATATTGCAGATTTCGCCAATCCCGTCCTTGACGGTATCGTCGATCTCCTCAAATGCCGTGCCCGTCATGTGCGCGGCGACCTTCATGGCCGCGGTGCTTCCGCTTTTGAAGACACAGGCCCCGCTCAGCAGCCCCCCAAAGCCAACCACCGCGGTCACCGACTCTGGCTCGGCAACCGGCTCGGGTCCCAAGTAGCGCTGGCAGTTTACCCCCAGCATCAACTGAAAGACCTCTTTCACGCTTGCATCCAGGTTCTTCGGGTCGGAGACCAGATGCACGGACTCCCGCAACGATAGCGTCATCGTACGCTCCATTTCCTTATTGCCGCTCTCCCGCGCCCTAGCGATTGCGGCCTTGCGCACACCGTTTAACAGCACACTGATGCCTCCCGGCTACGCCGCATTCAACAACGGCAACACCCGTTCCTTCACCTGCTCGGCGGTAAATGGCTTGCGGATGTATCCCTGTGCTCCAGACAGAATTGCCTGCTTGACGTGCTCCTCGCTTGACTCGGTGGTAATCATCACCACCGGGACGCCGGGAGCCAGGTTCTGCGCTCGAATCTGACGCAGAAACTCCAGCCCATCCATCGAGGGCATATTGATGTCGGAGAGAATCAGATCCACCTGCTGTACCTTCAACACTTCCAATCCTTCAGTGCCGCTGCCCGCCTCATATACGATTAACGGGTCCAGCCCTGCCTGACGGAGAGACCGCTCCACAATCTTGCGCATTACCGAGGAATCGTCGACGATCAGGGTTCGAACTTCACTCATGTTCAGGCTCCTCTGCTTTTGTTTCTATCGGCCTCTCCGGCCAATCCATGAGAGAGATTTCCAGCTATCAAGGCCATTTCTCGCCACCGGCTCCGGGGGGGGGGGTGGCAGCGCTTTTCCCGTGGCGATACTCCAAAACCGCCATGCAGAGCGGCTTTGCTCTCACTCCATTGACAGGCTCTCGCCGCTGGGATTGGAGTAAAATCCCCCTTCCAGTCTGCTGCCATGTCAGTATGTGAAGTGAAAATGCTCGAATGCGGTTCTCCATTTGCGATAAAGGGAAACCGCTGCCACTTGAGTGCGAGACTTCGGTCTGCCGCAATTCCGAAAATGCTTTAATGCACCCCGATCGAGCAGATCAGATCCCGAGTCGAGCTCGGGGTCGTACTGGGGGTTGAGTTCTGCGTCGAATTTGGAATCGAGCCGCGGCCGAAGGCCGGCCCGCTGGGCCTGCGCAGCCACATCCTCAGCCACAGGC
>PMPH01000040.1:15311-48664 GCA_003161045.1 Acidobacteriaceae bacterium | reverse complement strand
AATGCCGACGATGGCGCCGGTGCGCATTGCCTCCAGGCAGGCTTCCAGCAACAGCTTTTCCATGAAGGGGTCGCCGACCTGCACGTTGGGCCGCTTGGCCTCGGTGCCCGCGTGGAACTCCTCGGAGGCCATCGTAGCCCCGTGAATGCCGTCGCGGCCGGTTTTAGCGCCCACGTAGATCACCGGGTTGCCCGTTCCGCTGGCCTTGCCGTAAAAGATTTCGTCCTTGCGGACCAGCCCCAGCGCAAAGGCGTTGACCAGCGGATTGCCGCTGTAGCAGGCCTCGAACTTGGTCTCGCCGCCCAGGTTGGGCACGCCGAAGCAGTTGCCGTAGCCGGCGATGCCGCTGACCACGCCCTCGACGATGGAGTGATTTTTGGCGATGAGCTTCCGCTCTTCCTCGTCCGGTTCGGATTTCGCCCCCGTCTCCGGCGCAATCGACCCGAAGCGCAGCGAATCCATCACCGCCAAGGGACGCGCTCCCATGGTGAAGATGTCGCGCAGAATGCCGCCCACGCCGGTGGCCGCGCCCTGAAAGGGCTCGATGTAGCTGGGGTGGTTGTGCGACTCGATCTTGAAGGCGCAGGCCCAGCCGTCGCCCACATCGATGATGCCGGCGTTCTCGCCCGGCCCCTGCACGACGCGGTCGCTCCTGGTGGGTAGCCGCTTGAGGTGCACGCGGCTGGACTTGTAGGAGCAGTGCTCGCTCCACATCACGCTGTAAATGCCCAGCTCGGTGAGCGAGGGAACGCGCCCCAGCGCGGCTTCGATGCGGCTGTACTCGTCCGCGGTGATACTGTGCTGGGCGAGCAACTCCGGGGTTACTGAAACCGGCTCGGGGAGAGATTGAGAGGATGCAGTGGTCATCACGGTTGCCTCCATTGTCGCACGGGATTCATATTCGAGGGCAAGTTGAGGAGTGTGGAAAGCCGGGGCCGCTCCCATACTCCGCATTTCAGAGGCATTTGCGGGAGAATGCCGCGACGCGCTTCTGGTGCGCTGACGGGCAAAATCGGCCTGGAGGAGCTGGAATTTCTCCTCTCCAAACCCAGGCGGCGCGCGCCTGGTCCAGCCCCTGGCCGTGCGTTCCTGGCTTGCAGGCGGACAGAGCTGGCGCGTGGCGGGCAAAATTGGCTCCTTGTGCATTGGCAGGCAAGGGCGGTCTCAATCTCCGGCGCAACGGGTCCATCTCGTGTAAACTAATGGAAACCCCAGAGTCGGCTCCCCGAGTTGGCTCAAATTGTGTCGGGACGTGGCTCAGCCTGGTAGAGCACTCGCTTGGGGTGCGAGGGGTCGGCAGTTCAAATCTGCCCGTCCCGACCATCTTTTCTTTGCATGGTGGCGTCGAAGCGCCGCTGGGACGCGATCTGGCGCGTAGAGCCATTCAAAATCCAGACTCGATTTTCGGACTTGATTGAACGGTAAAATCGGACTGATTTAAAGACGAAAAAGAACGGGCCGCGCCAAATCTGGTGCGGCCCGTTCCTTTGCAGCGAAACAGCCTGAATTGAAAACAGCCTGAATTGCGAAAGCAGGGAAACTGCCTGATTCGATCTTCCGCTCTACCGGTTTGCCGCCCGCGCTTCTCCCAGGATCAATTTGAAGGTCATTTCTTTGCGGCCGCGATAGAAGGTGACGCTGATGGTGTCCCTGGCCTGGTGTTTTTCGATGATGGCGTTGATCTGCTGGGGATCGTTAACCTGCTGGCCGTCGATGGCCACGATCAGGTCGCCTCCCAGCAGGATGGGGGTGTTGCCCACGTAGGCCTGCTGATTGCCGCCGTGCAGGCCGGCCCGCTCGGCCGCGCCGCCGGAGATGACCTTCTGCACCAGGACGCCGGAATCGACGGCCAGGCCCATCTGCGTGGCCAGATCGGGGCCGACGGCGTAGGAAACAATGCCCAGCGAGGGCCGCTTGACGCGTCCGTAGCGGGCGAGGTCGGCCAGCGCCGCCTTGGCGGTGTTGATGGGAATGGCGAAGCCGATACCGGAGTTCTGGTCGGCGCCATTGGAGGCGATCATGGTGTTGATGCCGATGACGTCGCCGCGCGAGTTGAGCAAGGGACCGCCGGAGTTGCCGGGGTTGATGGCCGCGTCGGTCTGGATGGCGTCCTCGATCAGCTCGCTATCCGAACCCCTGATGGAGCGGATGGAGCTGATGATGCCGCGCGTCATGGTGCCGTTGAGGCCGAAGGGATTGCCGATGGCGTAGACCATCTGGCCGACGGAGAGGCCGCTGGAATCGGCCAGCGTGACCGGCTGCAGGTTGGGCGCGTCAATCTTCAGCAGGGCCAGGTCGTGGACCTTGTCGGTGCCCACCACGGTGGCCGCATAACGGCGCTTGTTGCTGAGCATGACTTCAACGCCGCGGTTGGCACCCGAGACGACGTGGAAGTTGGTGAGCACGTGGCCGGCCCGGTCGAGAATGAAGCCCGAGCCCTGGCCCTCCTGCGGCACCGTGCCATAAAAGAAGTTGAAGACCAGAGCCTTGGAGGTGATGTTGACCACCGAGGGCAGCGCCCGTTTGTAGACGGCAATGTTATTCAACTCATCGGTGTTATAGGCGGGCGCGGCCTCGGCCTCGGTAAGTTGCAGCGGGGCGCCGAGGCCGCCAGCGTGGAACAGCGACAGTGGGTTGGAGTACAGACGGTCAAGACTGGGGGGAAGATGCGTGGTGAGGAACCAGAACCCACCCACCAGCAGAACAACCAAAAGAATCCGGCGCAGTTTCATAGCGAGCAAACCTCAAGACAGGGGTCAGAGATCAGGGCACAGGGATCAGGGAAAAGCCGTTTTGCTAACAATCTGTGTGCCCCACCTTCGGTTGTCATTCTGCGCGAAGCGCCGCGGAGCCGAAGAACCGGCGTTTCGTTCTGATGCACTTGCGATGGGATGGTTCCACCTGCTGGAATGGCTATCTACAGCCTTTTACAACCTGACCCCTGATCCCTGATCTCTATTCTAAAGACTCATTCCGTAAGAATTTGTTGCTCTCGGCCTGAAGACGCGGCCACAAGGCTTCCACCTGGGCGTGGAGGGCTGTCTTATCCCCTGTATTTTCGAGAACATAGTCTGCCCTAGCGGCCTTGACCGCATCGGGAATCTGGTGCGCGAGGCGCAGCCGGGCATCGGCCTCGGCGGCTGCGCGTCCGGCCTCCGTGGGGCTGACGCGGGCGGCATAGCGGGCGATCTTCAGCTCGTCGGGAGCCGTGACCACGATAATGCGGTCCAGGCGGCGGAGCCAATTGGCCAACTCGCTCTCGCTTTCGCCGCGGGCGCAGGCGTCGCGCTCGACTTCAAAAATCAGCGCCGATTCGATGACGGCCACGGCGGCGGGATTGCGGGCAAAAACCTGCTCCATCCACCGCCACTGCGCGGCGATCACCGCCGGATGCACGATGGCGTTCAACTCTTGCAGACGGCCGTCCTTGAAGGCCAGTTGGGCCAGCCGCGCGCGGTTCAACCGGCCACCGGGGCCGACGGCTTCGGGTCCGAAGACGCGGACAATCTCGGAAAAAACCGCCTGGCCCGGCTCCATCAGCGTCCGGCCCAGCTCATCGGCCTCGATGACCTCGGCGCCCAGCGTGCGCAAGGCGGCCGCGACGGTGCTCTTGCCGCTGCCCAGGCTGCCGGTGAGGCCGACTCTCAGCATGACCGGAAAAACTCCCTGTCAGGTTCGCATCTGTGCATTTTCATTCCCTCAGGGGCTAAAGCCCGGACGATTTTACGGAACTGATGTACGGGCTGAAGCCTGTACCCTTCAAAACAGCATTCATACAGAGGTTTACTGGATTCCCCGCCGCATTTTGGCGGCGCGCAACGTGTTGGCCATCAGCATGGCAATGGTCAGCGGACCCACGCCGCCCGGAACCGGCGTGTAGGCCCCAGCCAGCTCGAAGGCCTTGGGATCGACGTCGCCCACCAACGTCGAGCCGCGCTTCAGGAAGCTGGCTTCGCGCTTGGCGTTGCCCGCGAAAAAGCGGTCGAAGCCGGCGCGGTCGGTGAGGCGGTTGATGCCCACGTCGATGATCGTTGCGCCGGGCTTTACCATCTCCGGGGTGATGAAGCCGGGGCGGCCGATGGCGGCCACCAAAATGTCGGCCTGGCGGGTAATCGCTCCCAGATCGCGGGTCTTCGAGTGGCAGATGGTCACGGTGGCGTTCTGGTGCAGAAGCAGCATCGCCGCCGGCTTGCCCACAATGTCGCTGCGGCCCACCACCACGGCGTGCTGGCCGCTGATGGGAATCCCGCTGCGCTTGAGAATTTCGATGATCCCGGCCGGCGTGCAAGGCGCCAGGGCCGGCCGATTGGCCTGCAAACGGCCAGCGTTTATCGGGTGGAAGCCGTCCACGTCCTTGGCCGGCGAGACGGCGTCGAGCAGCGCCTTGGTGTCGACCTGCGCGGGCAGCGGCAACTGGATCAGAATGCCGTCGATCTCCTCGCGCGCGTTGAGTTGGGCCACCAGCGCGAGCATTTCTTCGGTTGTGACCGAGGCGGGCGGCGCGATCTGCTCGCTGAAGATGCCCAGGCCGGCACAACTGGTAACCTTGTTGCGGACATAAATCTCCGAGGCGGCCACATTGCCCACCAGCACCGCCGCGAGGCCCGGCCGGATGCCCTGGGCGATCAACAGCTTCACTTCTTCCGCAACTTCCTGCTTGATGGCCGCGGCAATCGCCACGCCGTCGAGAATTCTTGGCATTTTCCGCTCCAGAGTGCAATTTTACAAGCCGGAGCCGGAATTGGGACTTCAGGCGGTTGTCGGCGGCTCCTCCCCGGCTGGCTCACCGGCTTCTTCGACCGGCTCGACGCGGATTTTGCTGATGCGGCGGGCCTCCATCTCAACCACCGTCAGGCGGCGGCCCTCGTAGGTCACCGATTCGCCGGGCTGGGGGATGTGGCCGAGGCGCACGAGCAAGAATCCGGCCAGGGTTTCCACGCCGCCCTCGCGTGGCAGGCTCCACTGCATCTGAGTTTCCAGGTCGCGCAGGTTCACGCCGCCGTCCATCAGCAGCGCGCCGCTGGCGGTGGTGAGAACGGGGTGCGCGGGCGAGGCGAACTCGTCCTCCAGCTCCCCGGTCAACTGCTCGATGGCGTCCTCGGCGGTGACCAGCCCGACCGTCGAACCGTACTCGTCGACCACGATGGCTATCTGGCGGCGGCGCTGCTGGAAGTCGCGGATCAGGTCGAGGACGGTCTTGGTCTCGGGCACCACCAGCACGTCGCGCATGACCTGGGAGAGCTTGAGTTCGACAAAGGGCGGATTGGGCCGGTCGGCCGGAGCTTCCGAAAAGCCTCCCTCAGGGGCTAAAGCCCTGGGTGATTTGGGCTGGTTGATGTACGGGCTGAAGCCCGTACCCTTCAAAGCCTGCTGCCTGCCCGATTGAGGGCCTGAGCCCGTCTCCCCTTCGCTCAAAGGACGGCGAAGGGACGAGGCTCCCAGGTTTTGCGGCGGAAGGGGAATGCGCGGCGCGGCAGGGCGGAAGAAGATCAGCCGGGCCAGGTCTTTCGAGTAGACGACGCCGACGATGTGCTCCGGGCCGCGGCTCTCATCGTAGACCGGGACGCGGGAGTGCATCTGGCCGATGACCTGGGCGCTGGCCGCTTCGATGGGCAGGTTCGAGGGCAGGGAAAAAATCTTCTGGCGCGGGGTCATGATCTCGCGGACGGGCACCTCGTCCAGTTCCAGGGCGCGGTGGATGAGCGTCTCCTGAAAGCGGGGCAGGACGCCCATGCGGCGGGCGGCGGTGGCGATCAGCTTCAACTCCTCGGGCGAGTGGACCTGAGCGCGCTCGGTCATGGGAATGTCAAAGCCGCGAAGGATGGCCGCGGCCGAACCCTTCAGCAGGCGCACCGCCGGCCGGGCCAGCGCCATGAAGACGAGCATGGGCGGGGCCACGGCGACGGCCAGCGTCTCGGCGCGGCGCAAGGCCAGCGATTTGGGCACCAGTTCGCCTACCACGACCTGCACGTAGGTGATGAAGGCCAAGCCCAGCGTGATGGCGGCGATGTGAGCGTAAATCCGGGCGTGGGTCTGGATGAGCGGTAGCGCGCTCATCCAGCCGAGCAGCACGGAGGCGGCCAGCGGTTCGCCGATCCAGCCCAGCGCCAGCGAACAGAGGGTGACGCCAAGCTGTACGGCGGGCAAAAAGTCGTCCAGCTCCTGCTGCAGGCGGTGGACGGCGTGGGCTCCGGGCAGGTTGGCGGCCAGCATCTGCTCGATGCGCGTCTCGCGGATCGAGACCAGGGCGAACTCGGCGGCCACAAAAAAGGCGTTGACCAGAATGAGCATGGCCACGGCGACAAATTCGAGCAGCGACAAACCGTGCATCTCGCCTGTGAGGATAGCATTCCTCAGGGGTCAGGGGTCAGCTTAGCCTCGGCCAACCCCTTTGGAACCAGGCCGCCGCGCTCTGCGTATGAATCAAAAGCAGTGGACTGGCGCTGCCGGGCTTAACATGGTGGACGAGCGGCTACAGTATTTTCACTTCTTTTCTTAACAGAATCCATGCAGCCACCTTCAATGAAGGCGGTGATGCCAACAGGTGAAGTGAAAATGTTCTAATTGCCTTCGTCCGAGCTGCGAAGCCGGTTTCATCCCTTTATGGGAGCATTTTGTCCGGGCAATCCAGCTTCGGGCGGCTCCGCTTCGGGCTGCTCAGCTTCACGCATTCACGCAGCCCGGCCGGGTGGCAGGAGTGGCGGCTTTTCCGAGATTTGGGAGGTTCCGGTGGCGGCATCGCGCAAGAGCAAACGGTTCTGGATCTGGCTGAGTGCCGTGGTTTTACTGGTGGCGCTGCTGCTGGCGGTTGGGGTAACGCGGCTGGGGCGGGGCGCGGCGATCGACCCCAACCGGCTGGCCAGGGTGACGCGCGGCGATGTGGCGCGCTCGGTGGTGGCCACGGGCCAGATTCAGCCCATCACCAAGGTCGAGGTCAAGTCGAAGGCTTCGGGCATTGTGGAGAAGCTCTACGTGGACATCAACAACCGCGTGAGCAAGGGGCAGCCGTTGGCGCAGCTCGACCAGCAGGAGATTTTGGCGCAGGTCGAGGCGCAGCGGGCGCAACTGGCCGCCGCCCAGGCCAATGTCTCCACCTGCCAGGCCAACATCGAGCAGGACAAGGTGAATGCCGCGGCTCCCGACCTGCCCATGTACAAGGCCACGCTGGACCGCAACCTGGAGATGGAGAAGCTGGGCGTCGTGAGTCGTCAGGCGCTGGACGACGCCCGCAAGGACTACCTGGCCGCGCTGACCCGGCGGAATTCGTACCAGGCGCAGGTCGGCGTGGATGCGGCCAAACTGCGGCAGGCGCGGGCGCAGGTGATGGAGAGTCAGGCCAGCCTCAAGCAGCTTGAAGAGCAGTTGAGCTATACGACGATTGTGGCGCCGATGGACGGGGTGATCCTCTCGCGCGACGTGGAGATCGGCGATGCGGTCAGCTCGATCCTGGTGCTGGGATCGACGGCCACGCTGGTGATGACCGAGGGCGACACCACCCAGGTTTACGTCCAGGGCAAGGTGGACGAGGCCGACATCGCGCACGTCTACATGGGCCAGCCGGCGCGCATCAAGGTGGAGAGCTTTCGCGACCGCGTTTTTTACGGCAAGGTGACCAAGATTGCGCCGATGGGCGTCCAAAAGGACAACGTGACCACCTTCGAGGTGCGCGTCTCGATCAACAATCCGGGAGGTGAGCTGAAGGCCAACATGACGGCCAACGCCGAGATTATTCTCAATGAGCACAAGGGCGTGCTGACGGTGCCGGAAAGCGCCGTCATCTACGACTACCAGAAGAGGACCACCGTGGAGATTCCCGACCGGAAGCAGAAGGAAGGCAAGCGCAAGGTTCCCGTCACGGTTGGATTGTCGAACGGCTCGGTCACCGAGATTCTCGGCGGACTGAAGGAAGGCGACCAGGTGGTGTTGCAGCAGTAACCTGGTGCTGCAGCAGTAACGCCAGTGAGGCTGCTCCTATTACACTGAAATCATGATTCGCGTTCTACGCCCGCTTCCGGTTGAGTCGCTGAAACTGCTGGTCTTCGATCTGGATGGCACGCTGATCGACTCGGCGCAGGATTTGTGCAACAGCGTCAACGCCGCGCTGGGCCACGTGGGGCGCGAGACGCTGCCGGACCCGCTGATTGCCAGTTTTGTGGGCAATGGCGTGCCGCTACTGCTGCGCCGTTCGCTGGCGCGGACGCAGGGGATTTCGCTGGAGCAGGTGGAGGAGTCGCTGCTGGCTCGGGCGCAGAGCTTCTTTCTCGACTACTATCGCGAGCACAAGCTGGACTTCACCTACGCCTACGAGGGAGTCCTGGCGGCGCTGGCGGCGCTGAAGCAATTGCACGATCAGGTGGACGAAACCGGCCGGAGCCGGGGGCAGGCGATGGCCGTGCTGACCAACAAGCCGGTTCGCCCGGCGCGCGAAATCTGCGCGGCGCTGGGCTTGGCGCCTTACTTCATGAACATTTACGGCGGCAACAGTTTCTCCACCAAGAAGCCCGATCCCGAGGGGCTTTTGGCGCTGATGACAGAGGCCGGCGCGTGGCCTGAAGAGACGGTGATGGTCGGCGACAGCAAGGTGGACGTGGAAACGGCGCGCAATGCCGGAGCCTGGTCGGTCGGCTGCACCTTCGGCCTTGCGCCGGACAGCCTGTCGGACGCTCCGCCCGATGTAATCGTGGACACACCCGCCGACTGGACCGCGGCGCTCAGTCCCGTGAAGATCGAGTCCCGGCTCTAATCGGCGAGCCGCTGTTGCCGCCGCTCGCTTCCGCCGCCGCAGGCTGAATTCGTAGCGGTTTCCCCGTTGCTGTAAGGTGAGAGCATCGCCGCGGAGCAGCCATTTCTGCCGCGGAGTGGCAATTTCTGAAGAATTGGCTGCTTTTTCATGCTGCCGGAGAGGCTGCACGAACAGGAGAACCGCTTGATGGACGCGATGGCTGCGGTGAATTCGGGCCCACTGCGCCCCCTGCGAATCGTCCTGCCCGGCGGCAGCGGACAGGTGGGGCAGGTGCTGGCGCGCTACTTCCAGCAGCGTGGCCATCAGGTGACCGTGCTGACCCGCGGCCCCTATGCGGCGCCCTGGCAGACGGTCCACTGGGACGGCGAGCAGATCGGTCCGTGGACCGAGTACCTGGAAGGCGCCGACGTTTGCATCAACCTGGCCGGGCGCAGTGTCAACTGTCGTTACAGCGCGGCCAACCGCCAGGCCATTTACGATTCGCGCATTCGCTCGACGCGCCTGCTGGGCCGGGTCATCGCCGGGCTCAGTGAGCCGCCGCGGCTTTGGATGAACGCCTCGGCGGCCACCATCTACCGGCGCGTTCTCGACGAAACCGGGGTCGATCTGCCTCTCGATGAAGCGGCGGAGCTCGATGAGGCGGCGAAGGTGGAGGGCGGCGATAAGCCTGCCGCCAATGCGCCGCCGGCTGCAACCGGGCTGGCGGCGATAACCGGGTTCTCCGCCAGCATGGCTCTCCTGGCTAGCCTTCAGCCGCAGTCGAAAATGGCCAGCGTGAACCCCTCAGCCGCATCCAAACCGACCAAAGAACGGTGGCTTCAGCGCCGGGGCTTTTCGGCCCGCGTGGCCAGGGACTGGGAGGCCGCCTTCTTTGCCGCCCAGACGCCGCTCACCCGCAAGGTGGCCCTGCGCAGCGCGGTCGTCCTCAGCCCCACGCCGGGCAGCGCCTTTGCCGTTCTGTCGCATCTCGTCCGGCTCAGCTTTGGCGGCAAGCAGGGCTCTGGGCGCCAGTTCGTCTCGTGGATTCACGAGGCCGATTACGCCCGCGCCGTCGAGTTTCTGATCGCCCGCGAGGATCTGGAGGGCCCCATCAACCTTGCCGCGCCCCATCCGCTCACCAATCGTGAATTCATGGCGGCGCTGCGCGAGGCCTGGGATGTGCCCAACGGCCTGCCCGCGCCCTGGCTGGCCATTCAACTCGGTGCATTCTTCCTGCGCACCGAGCCCGAACTGGTGCTCCAGAGCTGCCGCGCCGTTCCCGGACGCCTGCTCGAAGCCGGATTCGAGTTCCAGTTTCCCGCGTGGCCTGAAGCCGCCGAAGACCTGGTGCGGCGGTGGAAAAGCAGGGAATAGGGAGTTCATTGCCGTATGGGAGTCTGGCGTCCTTAGTCAGAGTGGAGCGAAACGAACAAGCAATTCAGCTTCTCGTAGCAGGGTTTGTGCTCGGCGAACTGGCTTCTATTCCCTGACCCCTGACCCCTGATCTCTGATCTCTGCCCCGCGCTACTTCGCCGGCGTAATGTCGGTCACTGGCAGGTCCTGGTGAGCGAGCAGAATCTCGAACCTGCGCTGCTCTTCTCTTTTATAGGTTTCCTGGTCCGGCCACAGCTTCTTGATGAAGGCCTCTTCGTCGGGATTCGAGGTGGTGGCCACGGTTGAGTTCTTGTAGCGGATGGTCACGCGGTAGTCCCAGCGGCCGTCCTCGGTGGTGTGGTAGGCCGGCGACTCGATCTTGATCGAGAGAATGCGGCCGGTGGCCTGGATCTTCTGGAGCAGCGGGTAGTGGTTCTTCAGGAAGAGTTGCAAAAACTCCTGCTGGTGGCCCCACTGGCACTTGTAGTAGTACTCGATGGTGTAGGGCTGATCGGCGCTTACCTGCGGCGGCGCGCCCTGCGCCATCAGCGGCACGGATAACGAAGCGAAAAAGACTACGGCGAGAACGGCGAAAAGAATCCTGCGCATAGAACCTCCTTCAACGAATACGTGCATTGTAGCGCGCAGCGATTTCAGCGCGTCGCGGCAGAGGCTTGGAAGCGCAGGTGGGAGACTGCTCCGATGGCGATTCTGGCTTCGAGGGCGTGGTGGCAGGCGTGGACGCTGCTCCTTTTCGCGCGTCAGAAAATTTCAGATTATGAGCAATTTTGGGCTATCAACCGGCCCGGTTTCGAGTAGAATTTCCCCCATGAAAGGTAATCTGAAGGTCATCGAGCAATTGAATCGTGCGCTCCGCGAGGAGCTCACCGCCATCAACCAGTACTTTGTTCACTGCGAGATGTACGAAAACTGGGGATACGAGGGGCTTTCCAAGCACACCAAGGGCCTGTCGATCGCCGAGATGAAGCACGCCGAGGCGCTCATCGAACGCATCTTCTTCCTGGACGGCGCGCCCGCCATGGAGCCATTGGCCCTGTCGATTGGCAAAAACGCCAAGGAGATGATCGAGTCCGACTTGAAACTCGAGATCGGAGCCGTTGCGCTCTACAACGAGGCCGCTCTGATCGCAGCGAACGAAAAAGACAATAGTTCGCGCGATCTCTTCATCAAGCTGCTGAAGGACGAGGAAGGGCACGCAGACTATTTCGAAATCCAGTTGCACCAGATTGAAGAGATCGGCTACGAGCGCTATCTGATCACGCAGACCAGCGAAGGCAAGTAGCTCCCTCGCTTGGCGAGCTTGCTTGAAGGTTGCAGGCTCCCGCCAAAGGTGTGAGCTTTAGCTGGGCGCGCGAACTTTCGCGAGTTCGCGCGCTGCGTGTTAGAGTGTGCGCAACTCACGAGAAGTCCACCGGCTCGTGCAAAGTGCACGGGCTTGTATGAAGGGTACGGGCTTTAGCCCGTACATCAGAGGCAGCACAAGATCGGGGCTTTAGCCCCGGAGGGAGATTTTGCGGCAATTTGCATTCCCTTAGCTGCTGAAGCCCTCCCGCCTCAACTTGCCGATTAGGGCGCGCATGAAGGCCTTCCAGCCTACAAAGGCTAGATAGCGCTCCCGAAAGCCCTCCCCGCTTTCGGCGCGATGCCATGCGTCGATGAGCCGGCGCGAGGCTTTCTCCTCGATTGCATCGCCAACTGTGAATTTCGCATTTCTCGTCTTCGCTCAATCTTCGCCATGCGGGGTATAATCTCCGCATGGACTTTCAACTGGTGTCGAGCTACAAGCCGAAGGGGGACCAGCCGAGGGCGATTGCCGAGCTGATGGCGGGGTTGTCGGCGGGCGAGAGGCACCAGGTGCTGCTCGGGGTCACCGGCTCGGGCAAGACCTTCACCATGGCCAAGGTTATCGAGCAGTCCAACCGGCCGGCGCTGATTCTGGCGCACAATAAAACCCTCGCCGCCCAGCTTTATCACGAATTCAAGCAGTTTTTTCCCAATAATGCGGTTGAATACTTTGTGAGTTACTACGATTACTACCAGCCGGAGGCCTACATTCCGGCCGGCGACCTTTATATCGAGAAGGAAGCGACGATCAACGAGGAGCTGGACAAGATGCGCCTGTCGGCAACGCGCAGCTTGTTCGAGCGGCGCGACGCCATCATCGTCAGTTCGGTCAGTTGCATTTACGGCCTGGGCTCGCCCGAGGCTTACTACGGAATGCTGCTGCTGCTCGAAAAGGGCCAGCGCATCAGCCGCAAGGACATTACGCGGCGGCTGGTGGAAATTCTCTATGAGCGCAACGACGTGGACTTCCGGCGCGGGACTTTCAGAGTTAGAGGCGACGTGATCGAGGTCTTCCCAACCTACGACGAATCGGCCTACCGCATTGAACTCTTCGGCGATGAGATCGAGAGCCTTTCGCAAATCGACCCGCTCTTCGGCACGGTGAAGCAGAAGTACGCGCGGCTGCCCATCTACCCCAAGAGCCACTACGTGGTGCAGCCGGAGCGCAAATCCGAGGCCATCGATTCGATTGTGGCCGAGTTGAACTCCTGGGTTCCCGAGCTCGAATCTCAAGGCCGCATGGTCGAGGCGCAGCGCATTCACCAGCGGACGCGCTATGACCTGGAGATGATCAAGTCGATGGGCTACTGCCACGGGATCGAGAACTATTCGCGGCACTTTTCGGGCCGCCTGCCGGGCGAGGCTCCGCCGACCTTGCTGGACTACTTTCCCCGCGATTTTCTGCTCTTTGTCGACGAGAGCCACGCGACCATTCCGCAGGTGCACGGAATGTGGTTCGGCGACCGCAGCCGCAAGCAGAACCTCGTCGATTACGGCTTCCGGCTCCCCTCGGCCATGGACAACCGGCCGCTGAAGTTCGAGGAGTTCGAGAACCGCGTACAGCAGGCGATTTATGTCTCCGCCACGCCGGGGCCGTATGAACTGACACACTCGGCCGGGGTGGTGGTCGAGCAGGTGATCCGCCCGACGGGCCTGGTGGACCCGGAGGTCGAGATTCGCCCGGTGAAGGGGCAGATCGACGACCTGCTCGGGGAGATTCGCGACCGGGCAAAGCGCAACGAGCGCGTGCTGGTGACGACCTTGACCAAAAGAATGGCCGAAGACCTGGCCGGCTACTACACCGAGGTCGGGGTGCGCTGCCGCTATTTGCACTCGGAGATTGAAACTTTAGAACGTGTCAAGCTGCTGGCCGGGCTGCGCCGGGGCGAGTTCGATGTGCTGATCGGGATCAACCTGCTGCGTGAGGGGCTTGACCTGCCGGAGGTCTCGCTGGTGGCCATTCTGGACGCCGACAAGGAGGGTTTTCTGCGCTCGGCGGGTTCCTTGATCCAGACCATGGGAAGGGCGGCGCGGCACCTCGAGGGCCGCGCGATTCTTTATGCGGACAGGATCACCGACTCGATGCGGCGGGCGATCGGCGAGACCGACCGGCGGCGGACGATCCAGCGCGCCTATAACGAGGAGCACGGGATTACGCCGCAGTCGATCGTCAATAAAATGGAGATGGGGCTGGCCGCGATTATGAAGGCTGAATACGGCGAGGTGGTCGAGGAAGAGACGGCCGGGCTGCCGGAGTTCGCCACGCAGGCCGAACTGGACGCCTTCATCGCCAAACTGGAGACCCAGATGCGCGAGGCGGCCAAGAAATTCGAGTTCGAGCGGGCCGCCAAGCTGCGCGACTCGATCAAGGAGTTGCGCGACAAGGAGTTTTTGTTCGGATAGGGGTTTGGGGTTTGTGGTCTCCCACCCTAGGCGCAAAAACAAGAACGCGCCGAGGGTGGGGCACCCAGAACATTTGATTCTCCTGCTGGGCGGCTCAGATTCCTTGCCCTTCGGTCTCATTTTTCAGGCAGTAAAGTGAGTTGGATCACGCCCGGAACTCCGGGATGAATTGAGAGTTGCCTCGCCGGCTGGCCGCCGAGGCTGCCCGCTCGCGTGCGAGAATCATTCTGGAAACGATTGCGGAGTCCTGATGGCAGCCTTTGGCAGTTTTGCTCTTCTTCTTGCTTTGGCGCTGGCCGCCTACAATCTGCTGGCAGGCAGTCTGGCATTGCGCCTGATCGCGACCGGACAGCCCACGGTGGGCTCGCCCGAGCGGCTGGCCGAAACCGCGCGCCGGGCCGGAATCGCCGGCTTTGCGGCCGTCACGGCGGCGGCCTTTGCGTTGGTCTGGTCGGTTTTCGCCAACGATTTTTCCATCACCTACATCGCCGAGCACTCGAACCGCGCGCTTCCGGCCATCTACAAATTTTCCGCGCTGTGGAGCGGGCAGGAGGGTTCGCTGCTCCTGTGGGCCTGGCTGCTGGGGGCCTTCGGCTTTGTGCTGCGGCTCCGGCACAAGCAGGACCCGAAGCTCTACGCCTACGCCGGCGCCATTCTGGCCGGAATTCAGGTTTTCTTCCTGGCGGTGCTGAACTTTGCCGCGCCGCCGTTTGCCCTGCTCCCGGATTTCGTCGCCGGAGGATTCATTCCCGCCGACGGCAACGGCTTGAATCCGCTCTTGCAGTACCCGGAGATGGTGATTCACCCGCCCCTGCTTTACCTCGGCTACGTGGGCTTCTCGGTTCCTTTTGCCTTCGCTCTGGGAGCGCTGATGATGCGCTACCCCGGCGAGAAGTGGATCAAGATCACGCGCCGCTGGACGATGGTGACCTGGCTGTTTTTGACCGCCGGCATCTTCCTCGGGATGCACTGGGCCTACGCCGTGCTGGGCTGGGGCGGCTATTGGGGATGGGACCCGGTGGAAAACGCTAGCCTCATGCCCTGGCTGACTGGAACCGCCTTTCTTCACTCCGTGATGATGCAGGAGAAGAAGGGCATGATGAAGAACTGGAACGTCTGGCTGATCTTCTCCACCTTTCTGCTGACGCTGCTGGGCACGATGCTGACGCGCGGCGGCCTGGTCAGTTCGGTGCACGCCTTTGCGGCCTCGTCGATCGGCTACTGGTTCATGGCCTTCATGGTGATCGTGCTGGCGGTCTGCATCTTCACCTATATTTTGCAGCGCGGCCACCTGCAGAGCGAAGAGCACTTGGAGTCCATGGTCAGCCGCGAGTCCAGCTTTCTGTTTGGCACTCTGGTTCTGCTGGCCGCCTGCTTTGTCATTTTGTGGGGGACGCTGTTTCCCATCCTCTCGGAATTTGTGGGGGGCAACAAGATCGAGGTGGGCGCACCGTTTTATAACGGCGTGGCTGTGCCCATTGGTCTCTTTCTGCTGCTGCTGGCCGGGGTGGGGCCGCTGCTGCCCTGGCGAGGGGTCTCGCTGGGCAGAGTTCGCCGCAACTTCGTCCTGCCGCTCATCGTGCTCGAGATTACGGCCGCCGTCTGCCTGGGGGTGGGCGTACGGCCATGGAAGGACGGCCTCTTCGATCAGAGCAGCTTCTTCGCGCTCGTGGCCTTTGCGCTTTCGGCTGGCGTACTCACCGCTCTCGTCTCCGAATTTCTGCGCGGGGCACGGGTTGTCGCCAAACAGAGCGGGCGAAACCTCGCCTGGGCGAAGCTTCAACTGATTCGCCGCAATCCGCGCCGCTACGGCGGCTATATTGTTCACATCGGCGTGGTGATGGTCGCCGTTGGCCTGGCCGGGGCGGCCTTCAACCGCAGCGTGGAAGGCGAAATGGCCCTCCACGATAAGATTTACCTCGGGTCCTATACGCTGGAGTGCGCTGGCTTCACCGCGGACTCGAACGCCAACTACAACTCCGAGTACGCCTTGCTGGATGTGTCGAAGGGCGGCCGAAAGCTCTTCCAGATGGCTCCGGAGAAGCGGGTTTATCTGGCCAGCGAACAGCCGCAGACGATGGTGGCCATTCACTCGGTTCCCGGCTGGGATCTGTACGTGGTCTACGAGGGCGCGGATCCCTCGACCGGCCAGCCGATCATCAAGGCCTTCCTGAATCCGCTGGTGAGCTGGATCTGGGCCGGGGCGCTGCTGATGACGCTGGGAACGCTGGTGGCGCTGGCGCCCGGCCAGAAACCGGCGGCGCGGAAGAGATTCGCCGATACTCCAGCAACAGAGGAGGTTTTTCAGCCATGACGCGAAAACAGTGGACAATGAAAGGTGGACAGTGGTCAGTTGAACTCTTGCAGGTTGCAATGCCGCTCGCCACGGAGGGCTTTGACTCATGACGCCGCCCCAGGGATTGCTCTGCGGAGTGCTGTTGCTGATTGCGTTGATGGTTTACACCTTCTGGCCGGTGAAGGTCTTCGCCAGCCAGCGCGAGAAGCCCCGCCTGGAGTACCTGCTGGAGCGCCGGGAACAGCTCGACGAAAGCCTGCGCGACCTGGACTTCGACTTCCGCGCCGGCAAGTTCGCCGAGGCGGAGTTTCAGGTTCAGCGGGCGCAGTTGGAAAACGAGACGGCGCAGATGCTGGCCGAGATCGAGCAGTTGCGGCAGGCATTGAGACTGGCCGGTAACGATGAACGTTGAAGGGGACGGGCTTTAGCCCGTCCGTCAAGAGCAGATTGGGATTCGCGGCTTTAGCCGCCGAGGGAATGCAAATAGCCGCAAGAATCTTCCCTCAGGGGCTAAAGCGGTTCTCCAATTGCCATATACCGAAACCACAGCCGGTGAGTGGCTTTTTCCTCTCCGGGGTCCCCGGCGACAGGTCTTCGTCGCTGGGGTGGAAGTAAAAGCCACCTTGCACAGAGTTGGTCAGTGTACGTGAATTGGAGAACCGCTCTAAAGCCCAGCCTGGTTTCTGCCTTCTTTGTACGGGCTGAAGCCCGTATCCTTCAGACTCAGGCAAAATGACCGGACAGGTTTTGAGACGAAACCGAAGGCTTCACAAGAGGATTCCTTTACGACCATGAAATCGACCCCGTTTCTCTTCCGCATCGTTGCTGTGAGCCTGCTGTCGGCAGGCGCGCTGGCACAGGCTCAACTCACCGGCACGGTGACCAATAAAACCACCGGCAAGCCCGCCACGGGCGATACGGTAGTGCTGGTGGACACCCAGGCCGGCATGAGCGAGGCGGCCCACACCACCACCGACGCCCATGGCCACTACGTGCTGCCCAAGTCCGGCGGCGGCAATTTGCTGGTGCGGGTCACCCACCAGGGTGCAACCTACTTTATCGGTGCGCCCCAGGGCAACGCCGCGGGTGACATTACGGTCTACGACGTGGCCGCCAAGGTTGATGGCGTCCTCATTGATGAGGACGTGCTAGGAGTGGTCGAGAGCGCCAAAGGGAAGCTTCAGGTCATCGAGCGCTACTCGGTCCACAACTCCAGCGTGCCGCCCCGCACCCAGTGGAGCCCGCGCACCTTTCAGATTGTGCTGCCGGCCGAGGCCATGGTCGTTGAAGCCTCGGCGCAGCGGCCCGGCGGGCTGCCCACTTCGCTCAAGCTGGTGCCCGACGGCTCCAAGGGACACTACGCCTTCAACTTCCCCATTCAGCCCGACGACGGCGAGAAAGGTACACTCTTCCAGGTCGAGTATGAACTGCCCTATGAGAGCGGCAAGTACACCTTCCATCCCCAGGTGACGTTGCCGGCCAGAACCGTGTGGGTAATGCTGCCCAAGAGCATGACCTTTGCCCCCGGCGCGGGCTCGGCCTTCATCTCCTCGCAGCAGGACCCCGGCTTTCAGACCTTCGTGGCCCAGAACGCCGCGCCCGGCAAGCCGCTGGAGTTCACCGTCTCGGGCACGGGATCCATTCCGCGCGAGCAACCAGCTGCGCAAGGCGGCCAGCAGTCTGCCTCTGGTGCGCAGGACAACGGCCAATCGCAGCAGAGCGGCGCCTCTGCTGCGCAGCCCGGCGGCGGCATGAGCAGCCCCATCAACACGCCTGATCCGCTGTCGAAGTTCAAGTGGTGGATTCTGAGCGGTTTGGCCCTTCTGCTGGCCGTCGCCGCGGCCTTCCTGGCGCGCAAGCCAGCCTCAGTCGCGGCGCCGAACACTGCCGCCGGTGCGGCGCAGGCTTTGGCGACCCCCGCGGCCCGGAGCGCGGTCCTGCTGGATTCGCTCAAGGAAGAACTCTTTGCGCTGGAGAGCGAAAAGGTCGCCGGGACACTCACTCCGGCCGAGTACGAGGAGCTGAAGGCGGCGCTGGAGACGGTGCTGAAGCGGGCGTTGAAGAGGCGTTCCTAGCCTCTAGCCGCTAGCCTCTAGTACCGTGACCGTGTGGTTTGGAATGCCGGCTACAAAAGTTTGGGTGCCCCAGGTCCCGTTTTTGGGACCTGGAAAATTACAAATTCGCGTGGTCGCAGCACTAGAGCATTTTCACTTCACATATTGACATTCCGGCTGCATGGAAGGTGACTTTTTCTTGAGGAAAAAGCCACCTGAGTGTGAGGTTTTTGTAAAGAGCAGAAGTGAAAATGCTGTAGCGGTTTCTCGGTGCGGAGAAGATTCTTCATCGCATGACGTAGCATTGAATCAGAACGCTCCGGGCCTCGACATTGCGCAAACGCGGCGCACAGAGGCCGGGAGCCGGACTAGCTAGCGGCCAGAGGCTAGCAGCTAGGAGCTATCGAAATGAACATCTTCAAAACTGCCATTCTTCTCACGGGACTTACGCTGATTCTGGTTCTGGCCGGAGAGTACTTTGGCGGCGAGGGCGGCGCATTGCTCGCCTTTGCCGTGGCGGCGGCGATGAACTTCTTCAGCTACTTCTACTCCGACAAGATTGCGCTGCGCATGTACCGGGCGCAGGCGGTCACGCGCGACCAGTTGCCGCGGGTTTATGCGGTGGTGGAGCGGCTGACGGGCCGCGCCGGCATTCCCATGCCGAAGATCTACGTGCTCCCCACCGAATCGCCCAACGCCTTCGCCACCGGCCGCAACCCCCAGCACGCCTCGGTCGCCGTCACCCACGGCATTCTGGCCCTCTTGAACGACGATGAGTTGGAGGGCGTGCTGGCCCATGAGTTGAGCCACGTGCGCAACCGCGATATTCTCACCAGCTCGATTGCCGCCACGCTGGCCGGCGCCATCACCCTGCTGGCCCGCATGGCCTTCTGGTTCGGCGGCGTCGAGAGGCGGCGCAACGGCGGCATGATCGGCGCCATTCTCATGCTGCTGCTGGCGCCTCTTGCGGCCATGCTGATTCAACTCTGGGTTTCCCGCACGCGCGAGTTCGAGGCCGACGCCTCGGGCGCTCATCTGACCGGCAATCCCTATGCGCTGGCCAGCGCTCTCGAAAAAATCTCCGGCGTCAGCAAGCGGGTTCCGCTGGCCGCCTCGGCAAGCAACGCGCACATGTTCATCATCGCCCCGCTGCTCTCTGGGCAGAGCTTCGCCAACCTCTTCTCGACCCACCCGCCGGTGCGGGAGCGCATCCAGCGGCTGATCGGCCGGCCGTCGGTACTGGGAGCAGGGGACTAGTCCCTAATCCCTAATCCCTGTTCCCTGTTCCCTGTTCCCCGTCCTGTATCATCGAAGAGGCCCTTGCGCGCGCATTTCATTGTGCCAGGGCCCCAATGGGACGTGCATGAAGACTGGCATCATCGGCCTGCCGCAGGTGGGCAAGACCTCGTTGTTCAAAATCCTTACCAAGGCCAAACTTGAGGAGCGCGGTCACTCGCGCCAGGAGCACATCGGCGTGGCGCGCGTGCCCGACGAGCGGCTGGACAAGCTCTCGGCCCTCTACTCGCCGAAGAAGACCACCTACGCTACGGTTGAATTCGTGGATGTGGCGGCCATCGGGCAGGAGGCGTTGAAGGAGACCGCGTTTCTGGCCAGTCTGCGCCAGGTGGACGCGCTGATCCACGTGCTGCGCGCCTTCGAGGACGACGCCATCCCCCACGTCGGCCCCATCGACCCCCTGCGCGACATCAAAAACGTCGAGTTCGACCTGATGATCAGCGACCTCTCGCAAATCGAAAAGCGGCTGGAGCGGCTGGAAAAAGACCTGAAAAAGGGGCGCACCAGCGATCTGGAGCGCGAACAGGCCCTGCTTTTGCGGTCGAAAGAGGCTCTGGAAACGGAGACTCCGCTACGCGAGCTGGAGATGACGGCCGAGGAGAAGAAGCTCATCAGGGGCTTCATGTTCCTCTCGCAGAAGCCGATTCTCTACGTGCTGAATATCGGCGAGAGCACCACGCTGGGCGACGATCTGGACGCGGCGGTCAGCCGCTTCAAGCTGGACGAGGTGGCCCACCGGCCCAATGCCGGGGCCACGGCCATCTGCGGCAAGGTCGAGGCCGAGCTGGCCGAGATGGACGACGAAGAAGCGGCGGAGTTTCTCGGCAGCTACGGGCTGCGCGAGAGCGGCCTGGTGCGGCTGATCCGCAAAAGCTACGAGTTGCAGGGGCTGATCAGCTTCTTCACCGCCGGCGAGGACGAATGCCGCGCCTGGACGATTCCCGTGGGCTCGAAGGCCCCGCAGGGCGCGGGAGCCATTCACTCCGACCTGGAGCACCACTTCATCCGCGCCGAAACCATTCGCTGGGACACCCTGCTCGAGGCTGGCTCGGAGGCCGCGGCGCGCAGCAAGGGCACACTGCGGCTGGAAGGCAAGGAGTACGTGGTGCAGGATGGCGACGTAATGCACATCCGGCACAGCGGGTAACGGCGAATGCTCAGGCTTTCCCTCATTCTCGGAACCATTGCCGCGCTGGCTGACGTAGCTGGCGGGCTGGTGCTGGTGCGCGCCAAGGGAGTCGAGCGTTACCTGCGCTACTTTGTCGGCCTGGGCGCGGGCTTCCTGATGGCCACCGCGGTCATCGAGATGGCGCCCGAGAGCATGCGCCTGAGCCCGCGGCTGGGGCCGGTCCTCATCATGGGCGGCTACTGCGTGGTCCACCTGCTGGAGCACACCATCAACGCCCACTTCCACTTTGGCGAAGAGACCCACCACGAGGAATTCGTCTCGCGCCACACCGGCAACTCGGTGTTGGTGGGGCTGAGCCTACATGCGGTCTTCGACGGCGTGGCCATCGGCTCGGGATTCCTGGTCTCGAACTGGCTGGGCTGGCTGATTTTTCTGGCGATTTTCCTGCACAAGGCCCCGGAGGGCTTCACCATGGCCTCGGTGATGCTGGCCAGCGGACGCAGCCGCTCGGTGGCCTTCTACTCCGCCGTGGCATTGGCGGCGGCCACGCTGGCCGGCGTGCTGGTCATCGAGCTGGTTCCCAGTTGGCTTCCCTATGGTCTGCCCCTCTCGGCCGGAGTGGCTCTCTACGTCGCCGCCACGGATCTCGTGCCCGAGGTCAACCGCGAGCCCGGCATCCGTATGGCGCTGGTCTTCTTCGCCGGCGTGGGCGGATTTCTGCTGCTGCGGCTGCTGCTGCCGGCGCTCTAACCTCTTTGCTTAGGGGGGCGGTATACTGGAACGCAGAATCCGTCTGACAATAAAAGAGAAAGAGTCCTATTTTGCCTGAGCAGCTC
The DNA here is from genome assembly GCA_003161045.1 of Acidobacteriaceae bacterium. Classification (GTDB taxonomy): domain Bacteria; phylum Acidobacteriota; class Terriglobia; order Terriglobales; family Acidobacteriaceae; genus Telmatobacter. The sequence continues at coordinate 27,189 of PMPH01000040.1, read as the reverse complement.
CTTGCCGCCACCATTCCCGCGCCACGAACGGCCACACGCACCCGATGGATTGTTTTGTTATGGCTGGTGGCCGTCATCTCCATAGGCGGAATGGCCATCGCCGGTCCCACCGGGTGGGACGTGCCTCCGGTCTGGACCGCGATCCAGGAGGTCGGCCACGGCCACTCCCCCTATGCCGATGGAATTGCGGCCCTGGAGGCCTATCACAATCTTCCCTTGCACTCCGCGGGCGTTCACCCGCCCCTCACTTTCTGGTATCCGCCCCTGACCATTCCCGCGCTGCGTCTGCTGGCCTGGTTTCCGGGCTGGCTACTGGGTCCGCTGTATAGGTGTGGGCTCGCGGTTGGGTTTCTGCTGCAACTCTTAGCAGGCTACAAGATGGCCACAGAGAAGGAGCGCCGCTGGCTGATCTTCCTCTTGCCCTTCGCCGCTTTCTTTCCCGGTTTGCTGTGCGACACAATGATTCTGTCTGGAAATGTCGCCTATCTTCTTTACGGATTGATTCTGGCCGCTGCCATTCCAGGCTGGAAGCGGAACAAATGGCTCTGGTTCTACCTGGCTGTTATCGCCGCCTCCATCTGNNCAATGGCTTCCGGCCTGCATGACGGGCGCGGCTGGCTGCCTGCTCTTTGCCGTCCAGCCTTTGCTGTGGCCCGCGCAGTTCAAGGAATTCCTGTTGGCGGTTCACCTGCACTTCGACAGTGCGCACGATTTCGGCCTCGGTCCGACCGGTCTTCTGGGCAGGTGGCTTTGGCAGATGAACAAACCCTATTCGCCTGCAACCACGATTGCCTACCTGGCGTGGGCCGTGGCGCTGGGGGCGCTGCTGCTGGCCATAAGCCGCCGTGTCCGCCACAATCCCCATCTGCGCGAAATGTGGATCCCCGTCGCGCTGGTGGGCACGATCCTGTTGAATCCGCGCATCGTGGGCTACGATAAAGCCCCCCTCACGATTCCTCTGCTGCTGATCGCCTGGCGGGGCCTTCTTTTGTTGCAAAAGCTGCTTGAACGGCGGAAAGCGGGCCGCGCCTCCGGCTCATTCAACCTGGACGCTACGCCAGCTCAGTTGCAAAGGCCGCGCAAAGTTCGCCAGCTCCTGGCGCCGATTCTGGTGGGAGTGAGCGGGTTTGCCGCCTGCAACATCCTCGACGGAATCTGGGGAGACTGGCTGCCGATGGAGCTTATGGTTCTGCTTGGTGTTTTTGCGTTGGGCCTCTGGACGTTATTGCGCCCGGCAGGCAGCCTTTCCCAGCAGAAACCGTGGCCCGAGATGCCGTAATCCGCTGTTTTCGAGGCCTTGGCAGGCAATCGGAAAACAATCGGACCATGTGCTTGCGTGTGTTCTGTAGCTTCCACGCAGGAGTTCTTCGTTGATCCGCTCTGCCCGGCGCGTATGCTCCGCGCTCCCGATTTGCGCCTGATGGTGCTGGTTGCCCTGGCCATCCGCTACGGTGGGATTCTATTCCTGTTCCCGCTGATGTATTACTTCTCCCATCCCGAGGCCTACCGGATGCGCCCCATCGATCCGCGGCTGATGATCCTGAGCTGCTGCGCGGTCCTGCAACTGCGCGGATGGGTGGGAGACGGCGCGGAGCCATCACCGGCCGCTTGAACTCCGGGAACCGGCCCGGAGCGGATGGATCGGCTCAGCGGAAACGCAGCCCGAACGGCAAAAAACGCATTCGATACAGCGAAAAACGCATCCGGCGCAACAAAAAAGCGCCGCCGCCCTTGAAAGGCAGCGCCGCTTTTTCGTTCTTTCTGCTTTGGAATCCGGTTTGTTTCAGAAGCCGGTCTGCGGATTCGCTTTTCCGGCCTCTGAATTTGTTCCGAAGGCTCTTTTTAAAACTGGTTCCACAGCGACTGGTTGTAGACCGCGTGGTGGAATTGCACCTCGGAGCCCTTGACGATCGCTCCCAGCTCGCGTGGGCTGCGGTTGGCCACGGCCTGCTTCAGTTCGGCAAAGCGGCCCTGCACGTCAGCGCCCAGAATCTTCGCGATCCAGGCCGACGACTGGAAGTCTTCAATCGCCTTCTGGATGTTGTCCGGCAGATAGCGGCCGCCGGCGCGCAGATTCTCCTGCTTGGAGATCTCCCCGTCGATGCCGGTCTTGAAGATGCCGTAAAGGGAGAGGTAGGGGTTGGCGTCCGGAGCCACGGCGCGCACCTCAGTCCTCATGGACCGGTGGTTGCCGATGGGCACCCTGACCATGGCGCCGCGATCGGTGGCCGAGGCGCGAATCTGGTTGGGCGCTTCAAAGTGCGGGTCCAGGCGGCGATAGGCGTTCACGCTCGAGTTGAAGATCAGGCAGAGGTCCAGCGCACGGGTCAGGATGCGGTCCAGGAAGCTCCAGCCAAAGGCCGAGAGCTGCTCCTCGCCCTTCTCGTCCCAGAACAGGTTGGTCTTGCCCTTGGAGATCGAGACGTTGGTGTGCATGCCGCTGCCGTTGACGCCCACCACGGGCTTGGGCAGGTAGCAGGCGGTGTAGCCCATGTTGTTGGCGATCTGGCGGGTCAGCAGCTTGTAGAGCTGAATCTGATCGGCNNTCCTTCTCGTTCTGGAAGCCCATCGCGCGCTCGACTTCAGCCGCGGTGTCGATGAACTGGCGCAACGGGTCCAGAGGCAGCGAATGATAGTAGCCGCCGGTCGAGATGAAATCGAACTGGCCGGTCAGGTGATAGGTCTTCTCCGTGTCCTTGCCGGCAAAGAGGAAGCCCTCGATCTCGGTGGCCGCGTTGAGCGTGTAGCTGTTCTTCTTGAACTGCTCCTCGGCGTAAGCCTTGAGTACGCCGCGCAGGTCGCCAGAATAGGGGGTCCCGTCCTTGTCGATGACGTTGCCGAAGACCACCACCTTGCCGGTGCCAAACACGTCGGCCGGCACCCAGTAGAAGGCGCTCCAGTCGATGCCCAGGCGCAGATCGCTCTCTTTTTGCGCCGTGAAGCCGCGGATCGAGGAGCCGTCGAAGGTCAGGTTCTCGTAGGCGCCGAGCAGGAACTTCTTGTCGTAGTCGAGCAGGTGCAGACGGCCCTCGAGGTCGGAAAACAGCACGGAGACAGCCTTGATCCGCTTTTCGTCGGTCAGGTACTTCAGCCGTTTTTCACGAATTTCATTCGCCGAAACGCGGTTGGCGCGGTCGGCCTTGGCTTGCAGGTTCTTCTCTTCCAACTCATCATAGGAAAGAGCCAGAAAATTGCGGTATTCAGTGGGCATGGATCTCCTTTTGGACGCAGTCAAAGGTTTTAGTCATTCGAGTGAATTATAAAGTCTGTGCATAAGGAATCCATGAAGATTCCCCGCCGGGCCAGTGGAAAAAGGCGATAAGCCGCGCGGAATCGCCGCCAGAAAAACAGCCGCGCAGGGGAGGAAAACCGAAAGGACGGCGAACAGCACATGGAAGGCTATTGATCCGGCCCTGAACGAATACAACAAATTTGGGTGCCCCACCCTCGCCGTGCCTTTGTTTTTGCGGCTAGGGTGGGAACCGGTGTCGCATTCCAATAGGGCCGGATCAATAACAGAAGGCGGCCCGCGGCCTCACCAGCCATCTCAGCCAGACGGACTACTTCGCTGCGTTTTCCGTTTCCTTTTCCGCCTCGCCCAGCGGGTCGTTGTCGCGGTCGGTCACCTCGGCCAGCGCGGCCAGGCGCGCCGCCAGTTCCGGCGTCCAGCTTGCCTCCGGGGCGCGCCAGCTCCAGTTGCCCGCGGCCACCGACGGCATATTCATGCGCGCCTCCGCGCCCAGCTCCAGCAAGTCCTGCGCGGGAACCATCGCCATCTGCGCCACGCTGGCCTCGACGGCCCGGATCAGCGGCCAGACAGGAGTGGAGACCGGACTGGCAACCCTGTCGCCGATCGGCGCCAGCCCCACGTAGGCCTCGACGGCGTCGCGCTCCACTTCGCTGGCCTCTTGCCACCAGCCCAGCGTGGTGTTGTTGTCGTGTGTGCCGGTGTAGGCTACGGTGGCGGGAGCGAAGCGGTGCGGCAGGTGAATATGCGCATTCTTGTTGCTAAAGCCGAATTGCAGCACCCTCATGCCGGGCATTCCCATCTCCAGCCGCAGCGTGTCCACCTCGGTGGTAATCAGACCCAGGTCCTCGGCCACCAGCGGCAACGGCCCCAGCGCCAACTCCAGCGCGCGGAACAGCGCCAGGCCCGGCGCCTTCACCCACGCGCCGTTGATGGCCGTATCCTCTTCGGCCGGAATCGCCCAGTAAGCCTCGAAGCCGCGGAAGTGGTCGAGGCGAATAATGTCGTAAAGTTGGGTTGCGCAGCGAATCCGCTTGATCCACCAGTCGAAGCCGCGGCTGGCGAGCAGATCCCAGCGGTAGAGTGGGTTGCCCCAGCGCTGCCCGGTCTCGGAAAAGTAGTCGGGCGGCACCCCGGCAATCCGCACCGGCTTCAGTTCCTCGTTCAGTTCGAAGAGCTCGGGGTGAACCCACACGTCGGCCGAGTCCATGTTGACGAAGATGGCCACATCGCCCAGAATCCTGATTCCACTGCGGGCGGCAGCCTCGCGGAGTTGATTCCACTGCACAGAAAAGGCAAACTGCAAGGCCTGCTCCTGGGCGATCGCGCGGCCGTGCTTGGCGGCTGCGTCGGCCAGGACCTGCGGCTCACGGCGGCGTAACGGCTCGGGCCAGGCCGTCCACGCGATGGTATTGTATTGCCGGCGCAGCTCGGCATAGAGAGCATAGTCGGCGAGCCAGCCCGCCTCGGTCCGGCAAAACTTCTCAAACTGCCCCCATTGCGCGGCCAGCCTGGGGTCGTGTGGCCCGCGGTCAAGGAAATTCGCCGCCGCCTCGTAGAGCAGGGGCAGCTTGCTCCGCTCCACCTTGCCGAAGTCCACGGCGCCGCTCCGTCCGGCCAGGTTTGCAATGCGTTCTCCGTCAATCCAGCCCCAGTCAGCGAGAAATTCCAGGCTGATGAGCAAGGAATTACCGGCAAAGGCCGAGGAACCCGCGTAGGGCGAGTTGCCGTAGCCGGTGGGCCCAAGGGGCAGAACCTGCCAGACGTGCTGTTTGGCGCGGGCGAGAAAGTCCACAAACTCATGGGCGGCAGGGCCCAGGTCGCCGATACCCCCATACGAGGGCAGGGAACTGACGTGCAGCAGAACTCCGGAGGAACGCTGAAACTCCATGTCCTGATTATCGGCGCTGGCGGCAGGAAATCGAAAAATCCGCTTGTAGTTTGTGTAAACGCGCGTTTTTTATGGCCCGCAAAGCCCAAACCGCTCGTTTCCAAAAAAGCTGCCGGGCGCAAAAAAGCCCGCATCCGGTCAGGGAATGCGGGCCTTTTGGGTGGTTCCCAGTGCGTTTTCCGCTTAGGTGGCCGGAACCCCTTCGCTTTTCGCCTTGGGAATCTGGATGCGGTTGTGCTTTTTGTAGTCGTTGAGGAGGTTGCTCAGGAAGACGTTGAAGACTTCTGAGCGGCGCTGCTCGAGGAACTGGTCGCGGGTCTGGTCGAAGTTTTTGGCGATCTCGTCGGCGCGGGGCTCCTGTTTGTCCACCAGCTTGGCCACCACGCCGGTTCTGCCCGCGTTGATCGGTCCGCTGATCTCGCCCACCTTCATGTCGAAGAGCTGCGGAGCCACCTGGCCCACCTGGCCCAGATCGGGAGCCTGGCCGGTTTCGCCCACCAGGTCGCTGCTCTTCACGGTAGCGCCCACCTGCTGGGCGGCCTTGGCCAGATCGTTCAGGCTCTTGGCCTTGCCCGCCAGCTCGGCGGTCTTCTGGCTGAGCAGGCCGGGGAGCAGCTCATTGCGGTAGTCGTCGGCGATCTTGCTCTTGTACTCGGCAAGGTTGGGCGCATGGGCCGGGGCAATGCCGGTGACCTGGAAGATGGCGTAGCCCTCGCCGGTGGAGGCAAACTGCGGCGGGTCGCCCTGCTTGGACGCGAAGGCCTTGGCGAGAATCTGGGAGGAGTCGGCAAGCGCGGAGATCACGCCCTGCTCGCCCAGCAGCGGCGTAGTCGCCATTCCCAGGTGATGGGCCGCGGCGGTCTTCCCCAGGCCGTTCTTGATGGCCTCGGAGGTGAGCGCCTGCGCGTAGTCCTGCTCGGCCTTGGCCGAATTCTGGCGGACGAGCGCGGCCTGGATGGCGGGCAGCACTTCGTTGAGCGCCTGGGTGTGCGCCGACTGCCGCTCTTCCACCTGCACGATGTGATAGCCAAACTGGCTTTTTATGATCGCGCTCTCGCCGATCTTCTGGGTGAAGATGGCGTTGTCGAAGGCGGGCACCATGGCGCCGCGCTTGGCAAAGCCCAGTTCGCCGCCCTTGTCCTTGCTGCCGGGGTCGTCGGAGAACTTGCTGGCCAGGGCCGCGAAGTTTGCGCCGCCCTGAAGCTGCTTCAGGATTCCCTCTGCCTTGGCCTTGGCCGCGGCGTCGGTCTTGGCGTCGGCCCCGGCGGGCACCATGATGAGAATGTGGCGAGAACGTGCCTGCTCCGGCACCGCGTAATCGGACTGGTGCGTGGCGTAGTACTGCTGAATCTCCTGCTGGCTGGGTCGCGGCGCTCCACCCGGCAACTGGTCAGGCGTAAAGGCAAAGTAGACGATCTTGCGCTCTTCCGGCACAGCCGTGGCATAGCGCGCGGCGTTTTTCTTGAAGAAAGCCGTCAGGTCGCTGTCCGAGGGATTGATCGACTTGCGCAGGTCATCGGAGGAGATCACCGCGTAATCGAACTTGATCTTGATGTTTTGCTTGCGATAGGCGTCGCGCACCTCGGCATCGCCCACCGTGACTCCGGCGGTAATCAGCGCCTGCAGCCGGCGGATCTGGATGTCCTGCTTCACCTCCTGCTCAAACTCTGTCACCGACAGGTTGAACTGCCTGGCGACAAAGTCGGCGTACCGGTCGGTGCCGATAAACTGGCCGTTGGGGAAGAGGTACTCGCCAAACTGGCCCCGGTGCAGGAGGCGGCTCACATCGTCGTCAGTGGCCAGGATGCCCAGCTTCCGGGCCTCGATCAGCAGAATCTGCTTCTCCACCAGTTGCTGGCCAACCTGCTGCTCGAAGTAGTGCACGATCATCGGGTTGTCGGCGTACTGAGGATTGCGCCGCAGCAACTGCTGACGGGCCATCTGGCTCACCCGCTGCTGGCTCACCGATTCGCCCGAAGAGAGGAAGCGGCTGTACCAGTGGGGGTAGATCACGGCGTAATCGTCGGAGGAGGCGGTTCCCATGCCCATCAGGCCGGGAATCAGGTACACCACCATGCCCACCGAGGCGGCGGCGATGATGACAATGAAAAATGCCTTGACTACACGGCTGTCTCTTTGCAGGAAACGGATCATGGATGGACTCTGGACCTTCAACTCTCTATGCGCGGATTGATGAAACCCCTCGGCCAGCCCGGATGCGGCTGGAGGCGGGCATCGACCTGGATGCGCAATTGTCGCTTGACGCGATTCACTGTCATTATAGACGAGCGGAGAAGCGGGCAGGGACGGAGGCGATCATCCAGCCCCGGTTCGCCGGGAGGAACGTGGCGCAAAAAACACCGCCAGCGCCCAAAAAACGGGGGGCGCCCAAAAAAACAGGAGCGCCCGCCCGGTTCTGCTTGAATTGCCGCCCGTTACCGCCAGTAGTAGTACCCGCCCACGGTTTAGTACGGACGGTAGTAGCCCGGCGGATAGCCGTAGGGATAGGGGGGATGCGGGTACCCGTAGGGGTAATAGCCGCGCCGGTAAAGGACCGGGCCCCCCTGGTAAAGCCCCTCGGCCAGCCGGGCCGCTTCGCGCGGGCTCACCGGCGTAACCGTCAGCGGGGCTTGCAGTTGGAAGTCCACCCGCGCCTCGGCGGGAATCCAGATTCCCGGCCCAGGCGTAGCCGCTGAAGCCGCCGTGCCCGCGGCCGCGCCCGCTCCGGCGCCGACCGCCGCACCGAAGCCACGATCCAAGGCGCCGCCGATGAGCGCGCCCAGAATTGCGCCGCCGAAGGCATGGCCAACTGTGCTGCCGGCCTTGTTCGGCCCCTTGACCTTGAACTCGTTGCTAGCGAGCGGGTAGCTCACACCGCCCAAGTCCAGCGAGGTGAGCTGGATCGCCAGTTCCGGACTGCCTCCCAGAGCGCCTGCCTTTTTGGCCTCGGTCACCACTCCATGCACGGTCGCCCCGCGCGGAATGGCCAGCACACCGCCTACGGCCACGTCCTGGATCACCAGGAACTGAACCGGCGTACCTTGTTTGGCCATCTTGGTGCTGACCGGCTCGCTGGTCCGCAACAGGAGCAGCGTTCCGGGCGGCACGGTCACCGGTCCCTCGGCTCTTTCATAGACCGGGGGCTGAGGCCGTGCGGGCACATACTGAGGCTGCCCCGGCGATGGAGGCGGGTAGGCCCCCTGAGGCTCCTGGGCCTCGGGATAGCCGGGTTGAGCCTGGTCGGGCTGATCCGGCGCGTACTGAGGCTGAGGCGGCGGTGGAGGCGGATAAGCCTCCTGAGGCTGCTGGGCCTCGGGATAGCCGGGTTGAGCCTGCTGAGGATAACCGGAGGCGGACGGCTCGTTTTCTGGGGCCGGTTGCACCGCTTCTGGAGCAGGCTGCACCGCATTCTCCTCCGCTTGCTTGTCCGCGCCCTGCTGATCGCTGGCGTTGGCCGCTTGCTGCGGATTGCCAACCAGTAAATTGTTATGCACCTTGGTCACGCCCTGCGCCTGGCCGGCAAGCGACGCGGCCAGCTTGCGCGAGGACTCGCTCGACACGGTTCCCGAGAGCGTGACCTCGGCCTGAATGGTGGCGGCGGTGATCAGGTCGTTCTTCAGCGCCTGGGAGGCGTCGAGGGCGTGGACCACATCCATTTCGATCTGACTGTCCGAGCGGGCGGCGGCCTCCTGGGACGAAGCGGTGGCCGCGCTCATATCCTGGGCCAGCACCATCGCCCCGGAGAGGGCAGCTACTGCCGTCCATACCAGAACCTGGGGAAAAACTCGCTTGACTGATGGCCAATTCATCTCTCTGTTCCTCCTGCGCCTAATCCCTCGCTCCCGCTTTACCTGAAATTAGACGAGAACCCACGCGGGCTGTTACCTGTAACAACCCGTCCCTGGGGGGAAAGTTTCGCCCGGAGAGCTCAGAAGAATTGTGGCGATGGCGATCATGCCCGATGTGGGGAAGAGAAGAACACCCCCGCCAGGCGTTGCGCCTGCCCGCTCCACTACCCGTTTGCCCGCTTCACCCGCCCATCCCGCCAGCCGAATGCCAGTCAGCGGAGGGCCGGCAGAAGCTGGACAGATTACTTGGCCCGCGGCCCGGCGTCGCTCTGCTGCTCACCGGCGACCGAGATGCGCAGAGAGCGAAGAAAGTGGAGATCGTTCTGGGTGAAAGGCGGTTCCGCGCCGCTTTCGCCTACGGCGGATTCGTCCTCCTCACTCTCTTTAGCCTCTTTGGCGGTCACTTCGTTGAGGCCGATGGTGGCCTCGAGCATCAGCAGCACGTCAAAACCGTGCTTGCGAATATCCTGCACCACGCCGGCAATCTGCTCGCTCTCGATGACCGACTCATGAATGGCCTCGCCCAGTTGCTGAATCAGTTCACGCATTCGGGATGTCATGTGCACCTCCAAAGGCCGCAGCCGGCGCGAAATGAATAGCGCGGGTAGCGCGTGGGATTTCTCTACCTTACTTCCGTTACCGTCCAGGAGCAACTGCGAATTGCCGGAAATCCGCTAAAAAACAGCTCTCCGCCGACGCTGCTACCATCATAGCGAAATGAAGCCTCTGAGTATCGGCCGCACCCTGGGCACAGGGCTGCGGGTCGCCGGACGCCTCGCCGGCCAGCGCATCGCCGCCGGCGCCGGGAAGGCCGAAGCTCCGTCGGCCGCATCGGCGTCCGTTGCGGAAGCCGTTGCTGGCGCTCAAGTGCAAGCGGCTGGACGAGCGGCCAGCAGCAATCTCGCCGGCGGGGTGGGCGGCCTTCTGCGCCCCTTCCGCCGCGTGGGCGGCATCGTCTGGCTGGAGGTGACGGGTGCCTTCTTCCTTCTTTTTGTGCTGGTCTTTGCCCAGGCTCTCTGGCGCATGAGGAGCAGCTACGCCCACGGCCCAGGCCACCAAAAGTTCCTGGTTTCCGCCGCGATGACGGCGGTCTTCCTCTACCTGGGCCTCAGTTCCTTCTGGCGGGCGCGGCGGCGATGAGGCGGCGGCAATGCGGTTCCGGTTTGCCCTCCTGCTCCCCAGCCGGAACGGCGGCTTTGAATCCGAAGCAGCCCCCGCCGCTGTCGTAAACTGGCGTTGTAGCCTCGCCGAAGGGAACGCCGATGACCACCCCCGCTTCGCCCATTGCCTCGCCGCTTAAAAAGACCGCTCTCAATGCCACGCACCGCGCGCTGAAGGCCAAGATGGTGGACTTCGGCGGCTGGGATATGCCGGTCGAATACCCCGGCCCCGGCGGCGGCCTAATTGCCGAGCACCTGGCCGTGCGCACCGGCGTTGGCCTCTTCGACGTCAGCCACATGGGCGAGATCCGCTTCCTCGGCCCCGGCACTTTGGACGCCATCGAGCAGATCACCATGAACGACGCCCGCCGTCTGAAGGACGGGCAGGTGCAGTACTCCGCCCTGCTCACGCCGGAGGGCACCTTTGTCGATGACATTCTGGTCCACCGGCTCAGCGAGAACGAGTACCTGCTGGTGGTCAACGCCAGCAACAAGGACAAGGATTTTTCCTGGATTCAGGCGCACGTGGCCTCGCTGCCGGCGGTTCGCATCAGCGACGAATCCAGCCGCTACTCGCAACTGGCCTTGCAGGGGCCGCGCGCTCAGGAAACCCTGCAAAAACTGACGAAAACCGAGCTGGCCCCGATCAGAAACTACTGGTTCACCTGGGGTGAAGTGGCCGGCGTGCCCGATGTGCTGATCACCCGCACCGGCTACTCCGGCGAGGACGGTTTCGAGCTTTACCTGCCCTCGGAGGGGTCCGCCACCGTCCAGGTGTGGCGCGAGCTGCTCGCCGCGGGCGAGGAGTTCGCCATCCGCCCCTGCGGCCTGGGCGCGCGCAACACCCTGCGGCTGGAGGCGGGAATGCCCCTCTACGGCCACGAAATCTCCGCTTCGATCAACGTCTTCGAGGCTGGCCTGGAGCACTGGCTCAAGCTCGACAAGGGTGAATTCATCGGCCGCGAGGCGCTCGTGGCCGTTCAGGTGGCGGGCGGGCCCAAGCGCAAAATTATCGCTCTCGAAATGGTCGAGCGCGGCATCGCCCGCGACGGCTACGCGGTGCTCGACCTCGACGGCAACCAGATTGGCGCCATCACCTCCGGCTCGCCCGCTCCCTTTCTCAAAACCAACATTGCCCTGGCCCTGGTGCCCGCGCCGGTGGCCGCCGCCGGTCAGGCCGCTCTGGATCAGGCCTCCGCCGGGCAAGAACTGCTGGTCCAGGTCCGCGCCAACCGGGTTCGCGCTCGGCAGGTGCCGCTACCCTTCTACAAACGGGCGAAGCGATAGCGTTTAGTACTACAGTCGTAAATCGAAGATTCTGGAGGGAGCAGGGGGCTTTAGCCCCCCTGAAAGAGAGCGCCTGAGCGAGGCCTTCAGGCCCGGGCTTTTGCCCTCGCCGTGCTCCGGTTTCCGTAGTTGGATGGGCTCATGATTTCTCACTCCGCCGGGGTGCGCTACTCTGGAAGCATATGCACCTTCCTCCCCTCGCCAGGTGAAAACTCTTGATCGTCGAAATTGAAGCGCTGACCAAAATCTATGAATCGAAACAGCGCGTGATGGCCTTGAACGGCCTCGACCTGGAACTGAAGCAGGGCGAAATCTTCGGCCTGCTGGGGCCAAACGGCGCCGGCAAAACGACCACCATCTCGATTGCCACCACGCGCACGCTGCCCACCAGCGGCACGGTGCGCATTGCGGGCATCGACGTGGTCCGGCATCCGGCCCATGCGCG
>PMPH01000040.1:0-15289 GCA_003161045.1 Acidobacteriaceae bacterium | reverse complement strand
CTACCCGGCGCAGTTGTCGGGCGGCCTGGCCCAGCGGGTGCAGATTGCCCGCGCCATCGCCCACCGGCCCACCGTGCTCTTTCTGGACGAGCCTTCCGCCGGCCTTGACCCGCAGAGCCGCATGGCGATGTGGTCGGCCGTCGAGGGGCTGCGCAAGGAGGGCATCACGGTTCTGTTGACCACCCACTACATGGAAGAGGCCGACTCACTCTCCGACCGGCTGGCGATTATCGACTACGGCCGCGTGCTGGCCCTCGGGTCGCCCGAGAAGCTGAAGCAGACCTTCGGCGTGCACACCATTTTCAACTTGAAATTGAAGTCGCAAGAGGGTCTGGAGACGCTCGTGGCCACGCTGAAGGCGCTCCCGGAGGTCATCGGCGCCGAGGCCACCGCCGACGGGCTGAGGGTGATCGCGAACAACTCCGACGGCCTGCTGCCGGCGCTGGTTGAAGCCGCAGCGAGCTACGGGCTGCGCGACCTGACCACCATCGAGCCGAGCCTGGAGGCGGTCTTCATTCAGCTCACCGGGAGGGATTTGCGTGAATAGCTTACAGGGATCAGGGGGCAGGGATCAGGGATCAGGAACCAGCGATCAGGGCTCGGAGACCGCTAACTCGCTAACTCGCGATTCCCGCGAAGCGGGAGCTGACTCGCTGCCTTTATCGAATCATCTTGCGAATTCCGCCCACCCCGGAGATCCGGGGGTGCCCCAGGTCCGGGGTCCCCACGGACGGGTCTTGGTCCGTGGGGCGGAGATCCCGATTTTGGGACCTGGGAATCCGCAATCCTCGACTGGCTCCAATAATCCGCGCCGCCTCGGCTCGGCCATCTTCTTCAAAGCCTTCCTCGGCCTGATTCTGCGCGACCTGCGCGTGCTGACCCGCGAGTTTCACGTCTTTTTGCTGCGCGTGGGGATGCAGCCGCTCCTGTTTCTCTTCGTCTTCACCTTCATCCTGCCGCGCATGGGTGGCGGCGGGGGCAATCCTCTGGCCGTGGGCGGCGGCAAGGCGGACTTCGGGACCATTTTGCTCCCCGGACTGATGGCCGTGGCCATCATGTTCTCGGGAATCGCCGCCGTGGCCCTGCCGCTCTCCTCTGAGTTCGGCATTACGCGCGAGATCGACGACCGGGTGATGTGCCCGCTGCCGTTGTGGGCCGTGGCTCTCGAAAAAGTCTGCTTCAGCGCCATGCAGAGCGTGATCGCCGCGCTGCTGGTGATCCCCATGGCCTACTATGTTCCCGCCGTGCCGGTCCGGGTGCACATCGCCAACTGGTTTCTGCTCGGGCTGGTGCTGGTGCTCGCGAGCCTGCTGGCCGGTTCGCTCGGCCTGGTCATCGGCTCCACTGTCAACCCCAAGCAGATCGGCCTGGTCTTCTCCATCATCGTTGTGCCCATCACCTTCCTGGGCTGCGTCTATTACCCCTGGGCCTGGCTGAAACCCATTCCCTGGCTGCAATGGGGCGTGCTCTTCAATCCCATCGTTTACATGAGCGAGGGCCTGCGCGCCGCCGTCACTCCCGGCATCGCCCACATGCCCTGGTGGGCGATTCTCGTGGCTCTGGCCTTCTTCACCGCCGCGCTCGGCCGCTGGGGCCTCAAGGGATTCCTGGGCAGGGTGCTGTCGTAGGCTGGTGCGGGTTGAAGTTTGGCACGTTCTGCCCCCGCGATCATTCTGGTAGTATGCGGCGGGTGGCCCAGATCCCATTGAGCCCTCTGGCCCCCAAAATGGGTGCCCCAGGTCCCGCTTTTGGGACCTGGGAGTTCCTGCTGGACGCGCAGACTTCGCTCACGCAATCGCCAAGATTCGGTGTCCAACGGCCTCGACGGCGGGAGTCAACTTGATTTCGATGTCGTAGCCGAGGCGGTTCAGGCACTCCATCAACCTGCGTTCCGAAAGATTGGAGAAATCGCCGCGCAGCAGGCCCGATACCTTGGTTTGCGAAATCCCCATGCGGTGGCCGGCCTCCTCCTGATTCAAGCCAAGACGCCGTCTGCGCGTGGGAAACCTTGAGCCGGGAAGTCCCGCGTTGAAACCAGGCGGGCAGATGGCTTGCCAATTGCTCCTCTGTTTCCGCGAATGGCGCGGATAGAATGGTTTCAAGGATTGTGACCATGCGGAAGCTGACGGGCCGGAATTTTTCGCTGCTTCTGGCTCCGGCTCTGCTCACGCTGGCCGGTTGCGGCGGCGGCCTGATGGGCGCAAATTCCGCAAATTCTGTCTTTTCGGTCACTCCCGGCACAGGCTCGATCGACACCGACTGCACCGGCTGCAACGCGGCCAACGCGCAGGGCGCATCCATCCACCAGTTTGCGGCCACGCTGGCGAACGGCAGCCCGGCGGAGGTCACCTGGTCCGTCTCCGGCGGCGACGTGGTGAGCGGGCCCGGTAGCATCAGCGCCAGCGGCCAGTACACGCCGCCAAGCTATTTGACCGCCGACCGCGCCGAGGTGGTGGTGACGGCGACGCTCACCGCGGACCCCAGCCTGCGGGCCAGCTCCGTGGTGACCGTCACACCCGGATTCCTACAGCCGCTGACGCCGGAGAACGTGGCCCTGGGGGCCAATGGCACGGCCGCCATCACCGGCATTCTGGCCGAGGCGGGCGGTTCGGCCCGCATTCGCTTTGCGCTGGCTGGCTCTCCTGCCGGTTCAGGGGAAGGCCAAGGCTCACTGGGCGCCACCAGTTGCCAGCGCAACAGCCAGGCCTTTACCTCCTGCACGGTCACCTACACCGCGCCATCCTGGGTGCAGGCGACCGGCGCAACCTACGTGGTGGCCACGGCGGGCGGGGCCGCGCCAGCCTCTGGGGCTGGTATCGTTTCCAGAGCCTCGGCCGTGGTGCTGGTGAATGCCGCCGGAGTCACCAGCAACCCCGCCACGCATCAGGCCCAGTCGCAGGCGTCGGTGATGCTGGGCACTTCGGGCGGCAACAACACGGATTACGACACCCGGGGCAACCACATTGTGGACTGCTGCAGCGGCACGCTGGGAGCGCTCGTCGAGGACGCCAGCAAGCGCCAGTACCTGCTAAGCAACAACCACGTGCTGGCCAAAAGCGACCACGCCAGCGTGGGCGACACCATCGTGCAGCCGGGACTGATCGACAACAACTGCACGCCACTGGGATACAGCGCGGGCTCGGGACAGGCTTCTTCGGTCGCCCCGGTGGCCCAACTGACCGGCTGGCTGCCGCTCAGCTCCAAGCTGACCAACGCGGACGCGGCCATCGCGCAGGTCGCCTCGCGCGCCGCGGACTCCAGCGGCAGCATTCTGGAGTTGGGCGCGAAGCAGCCGGACGGCGTTTTGGCCGCCGCGCCGCCCGGCATCAGCTCGACGGGCGGACGGGGCGAGGCTGCGGCGCTCGATTTAAAAGTGGCCAAAAGCGGCCGGACTACGGGATTAACGTGTGGCGGCGTCTCGGCCGTCGACCTGGACGTGAAGGTCGATTATTTTCTCGATTGCGCCGAGACCCGGCCCTATCTGACCAAGACCTTCACGCATCAATTGGCCATCAGCGGCAACCAGTTCAGCGACGCGGGCGATTCGGGCGCGCTGGTGGTCGATGCCGCGAATGCCGAGCCCGTGGGACTCTACTTTGCCGGGGGAACGGACGTTCTCGGTGTGAGCCAGGCCGTGGCCAACCCGGCCTCTGATCTGCTGAGCGAGCTGAGCGAGCAGGTGGGCGGGGGGGCTTATACATTTGTCGGCACGGCCGACCATGCGGTCAGTTGCCTGAGCTACGGCGACAGCACCATCGCCCAGGCGCAGGCCCGCACCCTCAGCGAGGCGGAGACGGCGCGCGCCGAGCAGGCCCTGGCCCAGGCCCGCACGCTGGTCAACCCGGCGGCAGGGATTTTGGGCGTGGCCATTGGCAAGAGCAGCGACCACCCCGGCGAGGCCGCGGTGATTTTTTACACCGGCGAGAGTATGACGGTCAGCGCGCCATCCACGGTGGAGGGCGTGCGCACCCTGGTGATTCCCTCGACGGCCCGCGCAGTGGCCTACGGCTCCGCGCCGCAGACTCCTCTTGGAACCGGCGCCGTTTCGCCGTCATCCTCCGCGCTGGCGCAGGCCGTGGCCGTCAAAAATCAGGTCGCCGCCAGCCTGATGCGGCGGAATCCGGCTTTTTTCGGCGTGGGCGTGGGCCAGAGCCTGGACAATCCGAAAGAGGCCGCGCTGGTCATCTACGTGGACCGCAACCGCCTTCCCGCCGCACTGCCCGCAACGGTGGACGGTGTGCGCACCCGCTACGTGGTGATGGCCAGGCTGCACGTCACCCGC
The DNA here is from genome assembly GCA_003161045.1 of Acidobacteriaceae bacterium. Taxonomy (GTDB): domain Bacteria; phylum Acidobacteriota; class Terriglobia; order Terriglobales; family Acidobacteriaceae; genus Telmatobacter. Next base: position 11,007 of record PMPH01000040.1, on the reverse strand, counting down.
TCCTATGCGATGCCGTCGCCGTCGAAATTGCACTGCATGGCCCACAAGGCCAGCCAGCCCATGCGCCGCAATCCCCTCGGCCTATTCTGACGGCGGAGTCTGAGGCTGGATGAGTTGCAGCCGCAGCCGCCGGCGCTGCAAGCGGCTCGCGCACCAGGGGGTGTTCTTCTTGCTCGGCTGGCGCATCGAGGAGAGGACGATTGAGCTCATTTTCAGCGGCGCTTTTTTCATCTCCGGCAGCGTGAGATCGGCCTCGAATGAGCCCATCTGGCCGGTCTGGTTATCGCGGACCACGAATTTCAGGCGGTACTGGCCCGGCGGCAGATTGAAGCTGGTGGTGTGCTGAATGTTCTTCTGCCGCGCCTGCAGGGACAGGTCAAGATTGAGCTTGACGGTTTCGCGCGCCCGGCCGATGGGCCGCCTGGCCTCGTCGAGGACCGTCCGATGATGTCCAGCGTGGCCTTGTCCCGATCGCCGCCCTTCACAAAGGGAATCTGCGCGCCGGCCGCTCCGGACAGACTGGACAAGTCGGCCTGGGCCTCGGTGCCGGCGGCGAAGGCCGCAAACTGGGGGCGGGCGACATAACGGCCATTCTGGGAATGGTCAGAGCCCAGGCGCCTTCGGTGCGGGTGGCTGGACTGGCCCCTGCGGCTGAGCAGTTGGCGCGGCTGAAATCGGCAGAACGGGCCGGGCCGCTGGCTACAGAAATCTCCGCCACCACCGCCCATCGCCAGGCTTGCCGCCGCATTGCCGCTCCCTGTCATTTTGCTCTGGTATTCATTCAGACGGCTCAGGCGCCTGGAAGGGTTACAGAGTCCAACCCTAATGAATTCATCGTAAACTCAGGGGCGGCCAAGGGCGAGGCTGCAATTTCCCCTCTCATCGCACCCCGGACCATCGCATCCGAACTGGCAGCGGGCAGGCTTGCTTTCCCGCGCGGCCTATGTTAACTCTTATGTCAATAATCTTTTGATTGCTGCCGTGCAAGTAAACCCTGGCGGCCATCAAAGGCCATCAAACAGGACACTTTCCGTGATGAAGATCGGTTCCACTATCCGCGCTTACCGGCTGCAAAAGGGGCTTTCCCAGGGCGATATTGAAAAGAAGACGGGCCTCTTGCGCTGCTACCTCTCGCGCGTCGAGAACGGCCATACGGTGCCCTCGCTGGACACGCTGTCGAAGATTGCGCTGGCGCTCGATCTGCCCATCACCCAGTTCTTCGCCGACGACGCGCTGAGTCAGCAGGTGAATCCGCAAAAGCTCTCTGACGAGGAGTTGCGCTTCCTGACCCAGATCCGCCGCTACTCCTCGAATCTGAACGAAAGCGACCGCAAACTGCTGCTGGCGATGGTGAAGAAGTTTGCCGCCACGGCGGTGCGTTAGACCCTGCGGCCTATAGCGGTTCTCCAATTGCTATACACCGAAACCGCAGCCGCTGAGTGGCTTTTTCCTCAAGAAAAAGCCACCTTTCACGGAACTGTTCAGTGTACGTGTATTGGAGACCCGCTCTAAACCTGTCCACGGACGCAAAACGACCCAGTTCCTGTCTCCGGGAATTGGGCCGCGCCATTCAAACAGCCGTGCGGCTTTCAGGCTGCGGTGGTTAAATTCCGGGCTGCGCTGGTTTAGCGAATAACCTCGAATTTTTTCCACGCATAGCCGCAAACCGGGCAGCTTGCGTGCACATCTTTCAACTCCGAAGTGTAGCCGCAGACCGGGCAGACGTAGAAGTTGCGCGCTTCAATGATCCAGGAATCCTTCTTTCCCGCCTCGATCAGGGCAATGGCCTCGTCGTAGAGCCGCGTTGTTGCCGGCGGGGTGCGCGTGCTCCATTGGGACGATTCGAGCAGGGCAATCGCCTCGCTGTAGAGCCGGGCGTGGGTCTTCTCGGCCTCCAGCGCCCCGGTGAAGGTGCGAATGGCGCGCGAGTTCTTGCGCGCCGTGGCCTCTTCCAGGAAGCCGGGGTACATGGTGGCGACCTCGTACTGCTCGCCGCCCAAGGCCGTCTCCAGGTTTTCGAGGGTGCTCTTGACCTCGGCCGCGTGAATTTCGCACTCGGCGCGGCCGCCCAACTGGCCGATGACGCGGGCGTGGTTGGCGGCGTGAATCTGCTCGGCGCGCGCCGCGGCGCGAAAGAGGCTGGCGGCGCCATGCAGACCATCCTCGTCGGCCTTGGCGGCAAAGGCCGTGTACTTGGCGTGTGCGTTCGACTCGCCTTCAAAGGCGGCTAAAAGGTTTTGGACGGTGATTGCGTTTTCTGCGGCAACTGCTGGCATGAAAAGTCCTCCCGACTTTGTTCAAAGGCTACGGGCGCTCAGGGAGGCAGTGCTGTGATGCAGGGCACACGCGGCTGTGGGGAAATCCATGGAATTTTGAGGCTGTTAGGAGGCAAAGCGTTGAAAATGCAGTGAAATTCTACTGCCGACAGTGTTTTGTGAACGTGGTTTCAGGTTTTTCTTTTGTTCCCATTTTCTTTTCCCATGTAGGAGCGCCGCTGAGCCGCTCCGCTTCAGCTTCATGGCGGTCCCGTCTGCCGGACAGGCTGGAGAAAAGCCCGTCGGATCAGGGGTTGTGTTCTGGAATGCGCTGGCGCAACGCAAAACGGCCATCCCGTCTGGGATGGCCGTTCCTGGCAGGGGAATGGGGTGCGCTATGGCGCCGCGTTCCTCGCCATGGCCTTCTGCGTCAGCACCTTGTGGGCGTTATTTTCCAGAGCCTGGGCTTCGGGCAGGAAGGTGAGCGCCTTCTGTATCTCCGGATCCCAGTCGGCTTGTGCGCGCAATCCCTGCAACTCGCCAAACTGAATAATGAAGATCTTCTCCTTGATGTTGATCTTCAGCCAGTCCATCACTCCATTCAGGTTGGCCTCGGTCCAGGGAATGTTCTGGCTGGTGAGATATTTTTTGAACTCTGCCAGCACCGCGCCGTCAACCTGGAAGTTCTTGTCCACGGTGCGGTTGGCCAGATAAACCGGGGCGAAGTGAAAGAAAACGTCTTTATAGAGCAGCGAGTCCTGGAAGTCGTTGTTCTTGGGGCTTTCGATCTTCTCGTCGGGGGTGATGCCGCCGCCGCCGTAGACGGTGCGGCCGGCGTCGGTGAGACGGACCTCGCGGTTGGTGGTGTTCGCCGGCTGCGCGCCGCCGTGGTTGTAGTAGTAGTCGTAGAGCGAGACTCCGGCGTAGTTGCGCTGGATGAGCCGGCCCGAGGGCGTGTAGTAGTGATAGGTGGTCAGCGCCAGGCCGGTATTCTCGCTGAGGTTGTAGACCGTCTGCACCAGGCCTTTGCCAAAAGTCGTCTCGCCCACGATGAGGGCGCGGTCGTGGTCCTGCAGGGCGCCACTGACGATCTCCGCCGCCGAGGCCGTGCCGCGGTTGACCAGCACTACGATGGGGAAGGTCTTGCCGCCATTGCCATGGCTGGCCGTATAGATCACGTCGGGAAAGGCGCGCCCGCGCTGGCTGACGATGGTCTGCCCCTTGCCGAGCAGATGGTCGCAGACCTCAACGGCCTGGCTCAGCAGGCCGCCGGGGTTGCCGCGCAGGTCCAGCACCAGCCCCTTCAGATTGCTGAAGCCGTCGATGGTATCGACTACCTCCTGGGCAGTGGTCTCCTGAAACTCGGTCAGGTGAATATAGCCCACGCCGGGACGAATCTCATAGGCCAGGTCGACCGAGGGGTGGGCGATCTCGGCGCGCACCAGGTCGAAGACCAGCGGCTTGGGCTGGCCCTCGCGGAGCATGGTGGCCTGCACGTGCGTGCCTTTGGGCCCCTTGAGCGCCTTGGCCACCTGGTCCGAGGAGGCCAGGCCGCCGGGAATCTTACCGTCCACCGAGACGATTTTGCCGTCCACCGCGTAAATGACGTCGCCGGGGTGGATGCCGGCCCGGAAGGCGGGGGCGCCCTCGGCGGGATAGACGACATAAACCTTGTTGTTCTGCTGCTGGATGGTCATGCCCACGCCGTAATAGTGGCCGCGCTGCTCCTCGCGCATTCTGGCGTAGGCCTTGGGGTCGTAAAAGTTGGAGTGCGGGTCCAGCACTCTCAGCATTCCCGGAATCGCCCCGTCGTAGATGGCCAGGTCGGCCTTGTCGCCGGTGATCGGCTCGGCGTAGTTCTGCTCCACCAGCGCATAGACGCTGCTGAAGGTTTTGAGGCCGTCGCGGAGCTGGCCTTCGTCGGCCGAGGACTGCGCTCCAACCTTGCGCTGAAGAATGCTGCCCGCGACGGCGCAGACGGCAAAAAAGAGGACCAAGGCAAACAGGGCGCGGCGGGCGCGGGGAGTCATAGGCGGGAGAAACCTCCGGACTGCGGCGCGGCAGACGCTCGAAAAAGAGCCCGGAACGGCAGTCTCAAGGCTAGAGTATAGCACTGAAGACTTTGACGGCTGCCGCCGGCCATCGTCAAAGAGCAGGCTCTTGCAACTCGGCCAGAATGAGCCGCACGGTCTCCCCGGCGGCGCGGGCTATGACGGCCGACAGCTCCATCGAGAGCGGCTGCCGCGGGTCGATGGCGATGGCGTAGAGGACAACATGGGGGCTTCCGCCCCGCATATAAAAGACATCGAGCAGGTCTTTTACGCCCACGTCGTGGGCGGTGAGCGTGGGCGGGTAATCGCGCGAGAAGCGCGGCGTGGTGCGGGTGACGGCGCCGGGAGGATTGCCGTCGGCCGCCGCGTCCACCAGAATAGTGCGTTCGGCGCTCTCCAGCGGCCCCAGCAGAACGAATCCGCCCGTGCCGCCGTCCAGGCACTCCACATGGGCAGGCAGTGTGAGCTTTTCCAAGGCCCGCACCACATGCACGCCGACGCCTTCATCGCCCATCAGGACGTTGCCGAGGCCCAGCACCAGCGTCTTGCCCCTGTTGCCCGCTCTCTGATTCGCGGCCTTCTCGCTGTCAGTATTCTCACTGGCGGTATTCTGACTTGCAACATTCGGGCTACTGGTCACTCTTCTCCCGTTCGAACTTCCATCCGCCGATAATCGAGGATACGGTGCCGCGCCCCTCGATGTAGTCGTGATAGAAGGCCAGATAGATGTGAACAATGACAAAAGTGACAAAGAACCAGAGGAACAGATGGTGCCAGAAGCGCACCCCGAAGTCGCCGCCCAAAAGCGGTACGACCCAGGTAAAGAGGCGGGGAAGCCACGAGGAACTCATGCTGGAGTAAAGCGCGAAGCCGGTAATGGTCTGGGCCACAAATGCCAGGAAGGTGAAGAAGTAAATCAGCCCGGCCAGCGCGTTGTGCCCGGTGGAGATGGGCCCGTGCATCTGGGTTTGCAGCACGTCGGCCTTGACGACGTCGACGATCTCCTGCCGCCGCGACTTTTTGAGCGGGAGGAAGGCGCTCCACCGGGCGTACTTGTTGCCGGTGAAGCCCCAGTAGAGCCGCGCCAGGAAGTTGAAGACGTAAACGTAGGCGGCCGCGAAGTGGATGAACCGCACCCAGCCAAACCAGTACTGCTGGTAGGCCTCAGCGGCATAAAAAGCGCGGATGGGCGCCCCGATCAGGTAGCCGGTGACGCACAGCGTCACCAGGGCCAGCGCGTTGATCCAGTGGTAGACGCGCACCGGCAGCTCCCACACATAAACCCGCCGATACTCGAACGGCTGCTTTGCCGGTATTGCGTTGCCCGCGCCAATCTCAGGTGTGCTCATAGTCATCACTCGAAGGAAACCTGGTGAAGGTGCCGGCCCTCGGGGTCGTACAAATGCACCGCGCAGGCCAGGCAAGGGTCAAAGGAATGGATGGTGCGCAGAATCTCGACGGGCTCGTTGATCTTCGCCACCGGCGTGCCGATCAGCGCCTCTTCAAAGGACGAGCGCTGCCCCCTTACATCGCGCGGGGAACCGTTCCAGGTGGTCGGGACCACGAGCTGGTAGTTCGCGATGGCGCCGTCGTGAATCTTGATATAGTGCGCCAGCGAGCCGCGAGGAGCCTCCGCCAGGCCAACCCCCTCGGCATCCTTGGGCCAGCTCTTCGGCTCCCATAACTCACCATTGAACGTAGAGACTTCGTTGATCTTCACCCGGTCCATCAACTGGCCGAAGAACTCCTTGAGCCAGATCATGGCCAGCGCCGCATCCAGGCCGCGCGCCGCGGTGCGGCCCAGGGTGGAAAAAAGCGCGCCGACGGGGACGTTGAGCTTGCCCAGCGTGTCCTTGACCAGCTCCTGCACGTCGGTGCGGCCGGAGGCGTAGGCCACCACGAGCCGCGCCAGCGGACCCACCTCCATCGCCTGTTCCTTCCAGCGCGGAGTCTTCAGGAATGAGTACTTCTCATAGCCGGCCAGCGTTTCGAAGGGCGGCTGGGGGCCGGTGTAGTTGATATTGGTTTCGCCCGCCCACGGCTGGAGGCCTTGGCTGTCCCCGCCACTGTAGGTGTACCAGGAGTGCGCGATGTATTCCTTGATCTCCTGCGAATCGCGGGGATTGACCGGATGCACGGTGCTCAGGTCGCGATTGAGCACCACGCCACGCGGGTACTTGAAGGCCTCCGGCTGGCCGTAGCCCCTGGTGGGGAACTCGCCGTAGCTGAGGTAGTTCTTCAATCCGCCGCCCCAGCTGGCCCAATCCTTGTAGAAGGAGGCCACGGCCAGCAGATCGGGAATGTAAACCTGGGTGATGAACTCATCGGCCTGGCTGATGAGCTGCGAAACCAGGTTCAGCCGGTCGGAGTTGATGGCGGCCAGTTCATTGGTATCGATGGAGCAGGGTACGCCGCCCACCAGGTAGTTCGGATGCGGATTCTTGCCGCCGAAGATGGTGTGGATCTTGCAGATTTCCTTCTGCCATTCCAGAGCGTCCAGGTAGTGCGCCACCGCGATCAGGTTCACCTCGGGAGGCAGCTTGTAGGCCGGATGGCCCCAATAGCCGTTGGCAAAGATGCCCAGGCCGCTGGCGGCGAAGGCCTTGATCTTGTCCTGCACGTCGGAAAAATAGGCCGGTGTGTTCTTGTCCCATTTCGAGAAGGATTGCGCCAGCTCGGCGGCCTTCTTCGGATCGGCCTGCAAGGCGTTGACGATGTCCACCCAATCCAGCGCGTGCAGGTGATAGAAGTGGATCACGTGATCCTGCACGTACTGCGTGGCCATCATGATATTGCGGATCAGCTCGGCCGTGGGCGGCACGGTGATGCCCAGCGCGTCTTCCACGGCGCGCACGCTGGCGAGGGCATGCACGGTGGTGCAGACGCCGCAGACGCGCTCGGTGAAGGCCCAGGCATCGCGCGGATCGCGGCCAATGAGAATCTTCTCTATGCCGCGCACCATGGTTCCAGAGCTATATGCGTCGGTGATAACGCCGTTTTCCACCACTGCCTCAATGCGCAGGTGGCCTTCAATGCGAGTGATCGGATCGACGACTACGCGTGTCATGGGCGCTCACTACTCCTTTTGATCTTCGACGTGTACTTCCGCAATCACTTTGCGCTTGCGCACGTTGGTGACCACCGCGTGCGCCGCGACGCCGGCCAGGGTGGCCACTCCCACCACCGCGCCCACCGTGTCGGCCGTGCTCTCGATGCCGAAGCCGGGGAAGCTGGCCAGATGCTGGTAGAACGGGCCGTTGTCCCAGTAGCCCGCCTCGGGGCAGCCGATGCAGTTATGGCCGGACTGGATGGGGTAGCTGAGGCCGCCGTTCCACTTGGTCACCGAGCAGGCGTTGTAGGTGACCGGCCCCCGGCAGCCCATCTTATAGAGGCAATAACCCTTGCGCGCGCCCTCGTCGTCCCACGACTCGACAAACAGGCCGGCGTCGTAGTTGGGCCGACGGTAACAGGTGTCGTGGACGCGGCGACCGTAGAACTCCTTGGGCCGTCCCTGGCTGTCGAGGGCGGGAATCTGGCCCAGCACCAGCAGGTGGGTCACCACGCCCACCATCACTTCGGCGATGGGCGGGCAGCCAGGCACGTTGATCACCGTCTTGTCGGTGAGCTTGTAGATCGGCGTGGCGCCGGTCGGATTCGGCTTGGCTCCCTGGATGCAGCCGTTGGAAGCGCAACTGCCCCAGGCAATCACCGCGGCCGCATCCTGGAGTACAGTCTTCAGGATCGATTCCGCCGTCTTGCCGCCGATCATGCAGTAGACGCCGCCGTCGTGCGTGGGCACGGCGCCCTCTACCAGCACAATGTACTTGCCCTTGTTGTTCTGGATGGTGTCGTTCAGGCTTTTTTCGGCCTGGAAGCCGGCCGGCGCCATCAGCGTCTCGGTGTAGTTCAGCGAGAGCACGTCCAGCAGCACCTCGGCCATGATGGGGTGCGTGGAGCGAATGAAGGACTCGCTGCAGCAGGTGCACTCCTGGAAGTGCAGCCACACCACCGCCGGTTTTTCCTTCTTTTCAAAAGCTGAAACCACCTGGGCGACGCTGCTCTGACTCAGCCCGGCCATCGCCGCGGCCGCGGCGCAGAGCTGGAGAAAATCTCTGCGGCTGACGCCCTTCTGCTGCGCTTCTTCCCAAATCGTGTGACCCATGCCAACCTCGCTCATGGTGCGGACACCGGCTGGAGAACCGCTCTGGAACCCGTCGCGGCGGAGAAACGTCCTGAACAAGCCCCCGGCCGTTCGCCGATGAATGAAGGTCAAGTTACGCAGAATAAAGGATTACGTTCTGTGTTCTGCGTCACACCTGTTCAGCCGGTGTTGGCCCGATCAACTATTTCAGCAGGGGAAGCTTCAGCAGGGCAGGGAAAAAGAATGCAAGGCAAACAAAGGCAAATCCTGGCGGACGGAGTGAATCGGGCCGGGAGGCGGGGTGCCCCAGGTCCGGATTTTCGGACCTGGGAAAGGCGAGAAGCCCACACTTCCTTGTTCTTTCTACTCAAATCTCAAACAGTGGGTGCCCCATCTTTGCGATGTTCTTGTTTTTGTCGCAAGGGTGGCGCTTCCGGCGAATCGTCACGCCGCCCAACCGCTCAACTTACAAAGCCGTAGGCTCGCTCGTGGCTGCCAAGTTCCAGGAACATCGGCGCCCCGGGCGAGAACAGGGCGACACGGTCCCCGGGCTGGATAACGGCCCTCCACGGCTGATATGCCTTCCGGTTTACAAAAATGACGCCCACGTCTTCTTTTGGAATATTGAGCTGATCCAATAGCGCCAGCGCCGGCATTTCGCCTTCCAGGGGAAGGTGGCGGGGATTGCTCCACCCTCTCTGCCGGAACGTATCGCGCAGCTGCATATTCGCGTGAATCTCAATGGTGTTGTTCATCGCTTCTCCTCCAATTCGCGGGCCCTGGTAGCTCAGCGCTTCTTTTTTCAGCCCTGTCACCCTTGTATCCGCGGGGGAAGAGATTGCCGAGGACTTAAGTCACGGAATCGGGATAAAGCAGCATCGCGCGCGGCCTTTTTTGGCGAAGTCAGGAGGGACTGCCCCGCCGGAGCGGACGAGTCCTTCCCGGCCGGTCGCGGAGAATATCCGGAGTTTCAGTTCGGTTGTGGAGCAGGTCCAGGGTTTCAGTTCAGTCGCGGGGAGCTTGCAACGCGCCGGTCAGGCTGGATACCCGCTCGACGCCGTGGCCGCGGCACCAGGCTTCCAGTCCGCGGGCCAGCCGCTCGACGGCGCGCGGGTCGGCGAAGCTGGCCGTGCCCACCTGGACGGCGGTCGCCCCGGCCAGCAGGAACTCGACCGCGTCCTCGGGCGTGACGATGCCGCCCATGCCGAGGACGGGGATGGTGACGGCCCTGGCGGTTTCATAGACCATGCGCAGCGCAATGGGCTTGATGGCCGGGCCGGAGAGGCCCCCGGTGACGTTCGCGAGGCGCGGGCGGTGGGTTTCAGCGTCGATCGACATGGCCAAAAACGTGTTGGTCAGGCTGACGGCGTCGGCTCCCTCGCCAGCGGCAATTTTGGCCATCTGGGCGATCGAGGTCACGTTGGGCGAGAGCTTGACGATCAGCGGCCGGGCGGCGGCGGATTTGGCGCTATGGACGAGGCACTCGAGCTCGCCAGGGTCGGAGCCGAAGGCCATGCCGCCGGCGTGGACGTTGGGGCAGGAGACGTTCAGCTCGTAGGCCGCGATGCCCTCGGCCTGGTTGAGCCGCTCGATGACCGCGATGTACTCATTCACCGTCGCGCCGAAGACGTTGACGATGACCTGGCAGGTGGGGTAGCGGCGGAGCGGCGGCAGCTTGCGGCTGATGAACTCCTCGACGCCGACATTCTGCAGGCCGATAGCGTTGAGCATTCCCGCGGCGGTTTGCACGATGCGCGGCGCGCTGTTGCCGGCCATCGGCTCAAGTGAGATGCCCTTGGTGACGAAGCCGCCGATGCGCTCCAGGGAGAGGATCTCCTCGAACTCGATGCCGTAGCCAAAGGTGCCGCTGGCGGCGATGACCGGGTTGGTCAGCTCCAGGCCCGCCAGCGAGACTTTCATATCGGGTTTCACGCGCGGCAATCTTCCTTTTTGAACATCACAACGGATTATGCGCCGACCGGCACACTGGCGTTCACCTTGACCGGGGTGAGCCATCCGAAGCGGTCCGGCTTGAGGCCGTTGGCGATGCTGAAGAACTCGTCGGCGATCTTCTTGGTGATCTCGCCGGGCTTGCCATCGGCGATGAGGATGCGATCGATGGAGCGGATGGGCGAGACCTCGGCGGCCGTGCCGGAGAAGAAGACCTCGTCGGCGATGTAGAGCATCTCGCGCGGGATGGACTGCTCGGTGACGGTGAAACCCAGGTGGCGGGCGATGGTCAGCACCGAGTCGCGGGTGATGCCGGAGAGAGCCGAGTTGGCCAGGGGCGGCGTATAGAGCACGCCGTTGCGGACCAGGAAGATGTTCTCGCCCGAGCCCTCGCTGACCAGGCCGTTCACATCCAGCGCGATGCCCTCGGCGTAGCCGTTGATCTCGGCCTCCATGTGGATGAGCTGGGAGTTCATGTAGTTGGCGCCGGCCTTGGCCAGCGAAGGCAGGGTGTTGGGCGCCAGGCGATTCCAACTGGAGATGCAGACGTCCGCGCCGCCGTGGCCGGCGATGTACTTGCCCCAGGGAAAGTTGGCGATGTAGACCTCGA
>PMPH01000050.1 GCA_003161045.1 Acidobacteriaceae bacterium | reverse complement strand
CCTTGTAAAAGAGCACCAGAAACAGCGTGCTGAGCAGCAGTTTGTCGGCCACTGGGTCAAGATACTGCCCGAGCATCGAACGCTGCTTGAGCAATCGCGCCAGCAGGCCATCGAGCGCATCGGTCAGTCCCGCTGCCACAAAGAGAATGAAGCTCAGCAGGAAGTGGCCCTCGAGGATTGCGGCCACCAGGAACGGCGCCAAACAGATGCGCATCAGCGTGAGCAGATTGGGCGCGCTGCGCAATGGGTTCAATCGAAGTTGCAGATCCTCTTGCATGGCAAACGGTCGAGCAATGGGCGCCCGGCCGACTCGCAGCGGAAACCCTTCGCACGTCAACGATGGTAAAGCATGGAAGCCAAACGACGCAGCAGGAATGCAGCCAGCCCAAAGGCAGGCCGTGAGCAGCCGGGCGGGCTTCCGATGCGCCTTCCTATGCCTCGACTGGAAGCTCGGCCGAGAGAATGTTCATGGGAGTAAGCCCGCGCTGGCGCATAGAGCGGAGGCTCAGAGCATCGTGGCGCTTGGCCAGGCGCCGGCCGTTGTGGTCAACAACGAGGCGGCAATGGAACCAGGCAGGCGGGTTGAAACCGAGAGCGCGGTAGAGCAGGATTTGCCGCGCGGTTGACTTGAGCAGGTCCGCGCCGCGCACTACTTCAGAGATGCCCATTGCCGCGTCGTCTGCCACGCAGGCGAGTTGATAGCTGGGAACGCCGTCACGCCGCCAGACGACGAAGTCGCCGAAGTCCACGCCGGCGACGAAGCGCTGCGGACCCAGGTTGAGGTCGACGAACTCGATCACCTCGCCGTCGGGAACTCGGAAGCGCCAGTTCGTGCCGCCTGGATCTTCAAACTCGCTAGCGGTTGGACCGGGGAGCTGCGGTGTGCCGCCCATGAAGAGCCGACAGGTGCCGGGATAAAGCGGCTCATCGTCCGGCTCGTCGTCGACGCTGTCGAATTCGCTGCCTTCACGCACAGTCTGCGCGCCCTCATGCGGCGCGCCAAGTGCGTTGGCCAGATCTTTGCGCGAGCAGCGGCAGGGAAACAGGCGGCCGGTTCGCAGCAGCCTGCGCCAGACTTCAAGGTAGGCAGTACGGCGCTTGCTCTGCACATACGGAGCGAACGGGCCCCCTTTGTCCGGGCCCTCCTGCCAGCGGATTCCCAGCCAGCGCAGATCGTCGAGGGCGTCCTCGGCGTAGGCGGGGCGGCAACGATCAGGATCGAGATCCTCCATGCGCATGATGAGCGTGCCGTCTGCCTCCCGAGCTCGCTGAAACGCCGTCCAGAAGGTGCGCGCGTGACCCACATGCAAATAGCCCGTTGGCGAGGGCGCGACGCGTCCGCGATACGCCGATGACGGCGCGTGATCTGCTGATGTTGCGCTGGGAGGAGAGCTCGCCATTCCTGTGCCAAGTGTAGCCAGCAGGCGCAGTGGATCATATACCGGCCTTGGTACCTTAAGCAGGGATCAAGCGACCGAAGGATCAAGGCAACGAAACGCGAACTGCGCTACGGCTGCGGTCTCCAGCGCAGGATCGGCTTTCGCGCGGCTTGCACTTCGTCGAGACGCGAAACGCGCGTGGAATGCGGAGCGGTTTTGACGAGCTCCGGATTCTCTTCGACTTCGCGCGCAATCGACCGCATCGCCGCGATGAATAGGTCCAGCTCCTCGCGCGACTCGCTCTCGGTCGGCTCGATCATCAGCGCGCCGTGGACGATGAGCGGGAAGCTGACCGTGTAGGGATGGAAGCCGTAGTCGATAAGCCGCTTGGCGATGTCGCCGGTCTTGATGCCGCGCGCCGCCTGCCGCTTGTCGCTGAAGACCACCTCGTGCATAGAGGGGGTTTTGTAGGGCAGCTCGAAGAGGTCTTCGAGCTGCGAGCGGATGTAGTTGGCGTTGAGCACGGCGTCTTCGGTGGTCTGGCGCAGCCCGTCGGGGCCGTTGGCCAGGATGTAAGCCAGCGCGCGGATGAACATTCCCACATTGCCGTAGAAGGCGCGAACCCGGCCGATGGACTGGGGGCGGTCGTAGTTCCAGCCGAGCGAGACTCGCGGCGTATCGGGGTTCTTGCTTTCCCAGGTCTCAGAATCGAGACCTGGGGCGCACTTCGTGCCGTTCTCGTTTCGGACCAGAATCGGAATCGGTAAAAACGGTTCCAGAAACGCCTTGCAGGCCACCGGGCCGGAGCCGGGTCCGCCGCCGCCGTGGGGGGTCGAGAAGGTCTTGTGCAGGTTCAGGTGCATTACGTCCACGCCGAAGTCGCCAGGACGGGCCTTGCCGACAAGGGCGTTCATGTTGGCGCCGTCCATGTAGAGCAAAGCCCCTTTGGCGTGGAGAATGTCGGCAATTTTGTGAATCTGGCTCTCGAAAACTCCGATGGTCGAGGGGTTGGTGAGCATCAGCGCGGCGGTTTCTTCGTCCACCTGACGGGTGAGCGCCTCCAGGTCAATGCCGCCTTCGGGGTTGGACTTGAGGGTTTCAACCGTGTAGCCGCAGATGGCCGCGGAGGCCGGGTTGGTGCCGTGGGCCGAGTCGGGGATGAGAATCTTGCGGCGCGGATTGCCCTGCGATTCGTGCCAGGCGCGAACCAATAAAATTCCGGTGAATTCGCCGTGCGCGCCCGCGGCTGGCTGGAGGGTGATGGCGTCCATGCCGGTGATTTCGAGGAGGCAGCGCTGGAGCAGGCCGATCACTTCGAGAATCCCTTGCGCCAACGAGTCGGGCCGGTAGGGGTGAGCCTCGGCCAGGCCCTCGATGCGGGCTACGTACTCGTTCACCCTCGGGTTGTACTTCATGGTGCAGGAGCCGAGCGGGTACATTCCCAGGTCGATCGAGTAGTTCCAGGTGGAAAGCCGCGTGAAGTGGCGGATGATCTCGATCTCGCTCAACTCCGGCAGCTCCGCGCTCCGCGAGCGATGGGCCGCGCCCAGCAGGGCGGCCGCGTCCACAGCGGGCACGTCGAGCGGCGGCAGCTTGCAGGCGCGCTTGCCGGGCGAAGACTTCTCAAAGAGCAGAGCCTCGTTCTGCGTCGGGTGGGGGCGGACTTTCTGGTTGGCGTTTGCTACTGAAACCTCGGATGATGACATTTTTGCCTCGCTGCAAACTCATAAAGCCGATTCAGGCTTGTTCCAAATTGAAGGAAGATCATCGCCCTGCCCTGAACCCAAAGCGCCTTTCGTTCAAAACCCACGTACAGCGCCCCCAGATGTATCCGGCCAGCAAACAGGCGATCAGCGAGCTCGCCACGGAAAGCCAATCCAGTTTCTGGTGGCGAACAAAAACATTCGTGCAGGTGGTCAAAATGAACATGATGCCGCCCCATTTCAGCAAGCCCCGGTAGAAAATAAAAGCTCGCTTGCCGTGCCTTCGCTTCTTCTCCCACTTCCGGCGCTGCCGGCTACGTACTGCGGATCGGAAGCGATCGAACATTTTCACTCCTCCGTTTGCGAATAAAAAACCAGACCGGGCCAATCAGTCCTGGCCTATGCTCCCGCCGGCCGGGCCGCCAGAGCGCCAGCCGCGGTGTCGATCTGCTCGCGGGTCACAACTTCGGTGGCGCACCAGAGGGTTGCATTGCTCAGTTCGGGGTACCAGCGGCTCAGATCGATGCCGCCGACAATCTTTTGATCGAGGAGCCGCTGGCTCCATTGCGCCGGAGACTCTTCCGTCTGCAGAACGAACTCGTGGAAGCGGGGCGCGCCCGTGAACAAGAGCTTCGCTCCGGGCTGCGAACCAAGTTTCTGGGCGGCGTAGGCGGCTTTGGCCAGGTTGTGTTCGGCCAGTTCGCGGATTCCTTCCTTTCCGTAGACGCTGAGGAAGATGGTGGCCATCAGCGCGACCAAGGCCTGGTTGGTGCAGATGTTCGAGGTGGCCCTTTCGCGGCGGATGTGCTGCTCGCGGGTGGCGAGGGTGAGCACAAAGCCGCGGTAGCCGGAGCTGTCCGTGGTCTGGCCGACCAGGCGGCCGGGCATCTGGCGCAGGAACTGCTCCTTGGCCGCGATGACGCCGCAGAATGGGCCTCCGTAGCTCAGCGCCACTCCAAACGATTGCGCCTCCAGGCTGACGATGTCGGCTTCGACCGGCGGACGGACTACGCCGAGGGAAATTGCTTCGGCGATGGAGACAACCAGCAGCGCGCCCTTGGCGTGGGCGATGGCGGCGATGGCGGGAATGTCCTCGATGACGCCGAAGAAGTTGGGGCTTTGCACCAGAACCGCGGCGGTCTCCTGGGTGACGGCGGCATCGAGCGCGGCCAGATCGATGCGGCCGGTTTCGCGGTCGTAGCCGGCCAAAGTCGTGGGCAGGCTCCGGAATTTCGTGTAGGTGGCCAGGACCTCGCGGTACTCGGGATGAACGGTTGCTGCCACGACGGCCTGGTGGCGGCCGGTGGCGCGCGTGGCCATCATCACCGCTTCGGATGCACCAGTTGACCCGTCGTACATGCTGGCGTTGGCCACGTCCATCGCCGTCAGCTCGGCGATCATGGTCTGGAACTCGAAGATCGCCTGCAGCGTGCCTTGCGAAATTTCGGCCTGGTAGGGCGTGTAGCTGGTGAGAAACTCGCCGCGCTGGATGAGCGAGTCGATGATGACCGGGCGGTAGTGGCGATAGGCGCCCGCGCCGAGGAAGCTGGCGTAGTCGGTCGAGTTTTTCGCTCCGGCCGCGCGGAAGCAGTCGATGATCTCGCTCTCGGCGTGCGCGCGGGGAAGGTCCAGGTCGCGGTCGAGGCGGTATTCGGCGGGAATGACGGCGAACAGGCCGTCGATCGAGGCCGCGCCGATGGCGGCCAGCATTTTTTCACGTTCGGCGGGAGAGTTGGGAAGGTAGCGCATTGTTTTCCTTCGGAAAAGTTGTCAGTTGTCAGTGGTCAGTTATCCGGCGCATGGAGACCGGAGGCTGTTGATTCGCTTACGCGTCAAAACCGAAAACCGGGTCGGAGTCGATCATCCCTGCTTGCCGGTCAGTGCCAGTGACGCCAGTTCCGTTCTACTGACAACTGAGCACTGATAACTGACCACTGCTTTCTAGCTCTCTTCCGCGATGAAGGCCTCGTAAGCGGCGGCGTCGAGCAGGGCGTTGATCTGCGCCGGGTCGGCCAGCTCGACCTTGACGATCCAGGTCTCGTGGGGCTTCTCGTTGATCTTGTCGGGCGAGTCCTTCAGTTCCTCGTTGATGGCAGTGACCGTGCCGGTGACGGGCGAGAAGAGGTCGCTGACCGCCTTCACGCTTTCGACCGAGCCGAAGGTCTCGTTGGCGGTGACCGGGTCGCCCACCTTGGGCAGGTCCACGTAGACGATGTCGCCCAGCGAGGCCTGAGCGTAGTCGGTGATGCCAATGACGCCGATGGAGCCCGAGATCTCGATCCATTCGTGTTCGCGGGTGTAACGGAAGTTTGTGGGGTAGGCCATGATGAGTCCGCTCCTCCTGAAAGTGAAGCCCCAGTGTACGACCAGAGGGGAGTGAAGGAAAACCTCATTTACGTCGGAGCAGAGCCGCCCGGCCCGAAACGGGTGAGCTGACGGCGCGGAGCGAGACCGAAGAGGCCGGTGAGCGGCAAGGCGAGGCGGGAGCACCGGCAGCCCTTGGCGGATAAACTTGGCCGGACACCTCCGCGAGAGCGGATTACTCTGAGACAATCCAGCTTGAAGAGACTTTACTGGGATTTTCAGCTTATGAGAGAGATTTCTTTCGCCGCTTCGGGGCGGATTGCTCCCCGTCACGTACACCTAATCGGAATACGCGCGATTTTTGCCGCGTTGGCGTTGACGTTAGCCTTGGCCGCCGTGGCGCAGCAGCCGGGGACGCCGGTGGTCAACTCCGCGAACGATAACCTGTCGCCGGGGACCCCGATCACCACCCCAGCGACGGTGGACCTGTCCCCTCACCCCAGCGAGCAGAAATCGCTCGCCGGGGGCCCCGAGTCGTCGGGAACCCCGGTGCTGCTGGACGCAATGACGGCTGAACTGCACCGCGCTTTCACCTCGCTCGGCAGGCAAGGCGCCAGCCAGCAGGAACAAAGCTCTGGCCAGCAGGAAGGCCAGCAGGGATCCGACCGGCCGTTGCCGCCCTACTTCCTGAGCTACTCGGTGGGCGACGCCACTATGGTGGCCATTCGCGCGCAGTTTGGGGCTTTGGTGAGCAGCTCGGCCAATCACATCCGCTTGGCCGACGTGCAGGTGCGGCTGGGCTCTCCCAAACTGGACAACACGCACGGCACCCATCGCAGTTCGGCGGTGACCAGTACCGCGCTGCCGCTCAACGACGACCGGGAGGCGCTGGCGCGGTCGTTGTGGCTGGCCACCAATACCGGCTATGGAAATGCCGTCGAAAACTACCTGCGGGTGAAGACCGAGGCCGAGGTGCGGGCCAAGGAAGCCGACAACTCGCCGGACTTCAGCCAAGAGGCTCCGCGGGTCTACCTGGGGAAGCCGGCTCCGCCGGTGAAGGTGGACCGCGCCGTCTGGGAGCAGCGGACGCGCGGGCTGTCGCGCATCTTCCGCGAGTTCCCGGACGTGTACCAGAACGTGGTGATGCTGACGGCTGAAAACGAGACCGACTACTTTGCTTCGTCGGAAGGCTCGAAGGTGGTGGCGCCGCATCAGCAGGCGCGGCTGGTGGCGGTTGCCGTCACCCGCGCCGAGGATGGAATGGATCTGTTCCGGGCGCAGACCTTCGAGGCCGAAACGGTCGAGGGCCTGCCCTCGCAGGCGGAGATGGAGGCGGCGATGCGCGAACTGGGCGCCAGCCTGGAGGCCTTGCGCAAGGCTCCGGTGACCGAACCCTTCGACGGGCCGGCGATTCTCTCCGGACGGGCGGCAGCGGTCTTCTTCCATGAGGTGCTGGGCCACCGGCTCGAGGGCCAAAGGCAGCGCGGCGACGAGGAGGGCCAGACCTTCACCAGGGATGTGGGCAAGGAAATCCTCCCCGGCTTTCTCTCCGTGGCCGACGATCCGACCCAGACCAGCTTCGGCAAAACCTGGCTGAGCGGCAGCTACGAGTACGACGACGAGGGCCAGAAGGCGCAGCGGGTCGATCTGATTCAGAACGGTGTGCTGAAGACCTTCCTGATGTCCCGGCAGCCGATTGACGGCTTTACCGCCTCGAATGGCCACGGCCGCGCGCAGACCGGCAAGATGCCCACCGGGCGGCAGGGCAACCTGATTGTGACTTCGACCAAGATGGAGTCCGAGAACAAACTGCGCAAGCAGTTGATCGAGGAGGCCAAAAAGCAGGGCAAGCCCTACGGGCTCTACTTCGAGGACATCTCCTCGGGCTTCGCCGTAACCCAGCGCAGCTCGCCGCAGGCTTTTTCCGTGGTCCCGCTGGTGGTCTGGCGGGTGTACGTGGACGGGCGGCCGGATGAGCTGGTCCGCGGCGTGGGCATTGTGGGCACGCCGCTGGCCGCGATGAAGAGCATTCTGGCCACGGGCGATAAAAACGAGGTCTTCAATGGCGAGTGCGGCGCGGAGTCGGGCACAATTCCGGTCAGCGCGGTGGCCCCGGCGATGCTGGTGCGGGAGATGGAGACGCAGCGCCAGCCGCAGGGCACGGCGCGGCCGCCGATCTTGCCCATTCCAGGGGTGGAAGCCGCGTCGGCTATGCCCGCTGTTCCCCAACCCGCGGTTCCCAAAAAGGAGGCGCAATGAAGCCGATTCGTTCCGTGGCTCTGCTTGCCGGAGCCGGATTTCTGGCGGCGATTCTGGGCGGCCTCGGCCTGAGCGCGTCCGGACAGACAGCGGCCCGGCAAACCCGCGCCGACGCCGAAAAAGACCCTGTCCTGAAGGCCATGCTCGAAGAGCTGGACCGCAGCAAGAGCCAGTTGCAGTTGCCGGGCTTTGAGAAGCCATTCTTCATCCAGTACCGCATCGAAGAGATCGACAACTTCGAGACCAAGGCGGAGTTTGGAGCTACCAGCAGCTCCCAGCACAACCACGTGCGCGCGGCGCAGGTGACGGTGCGGGTGGGCGATTACAAGACCGACAGCTCTGGAGGCCGGAGCAACGGCGTGCTCGAGCTGGAGGCTCTGGACGACGACCCGGTTGCGCTGCGGTCGGCGCTGTGGGCGGCAACCGACCAGGCGTACAAGGGCGCGCTGGCGGACTACGCGCAGAAGCAGGCCGAACTGAAACAGGTGCAAACGCCGCCACAGGCCAACGATTTTAGCCGGGAGACGCCGGTGATCCGGCTGGAAGAACCGCTTAAGCTGAAGGTGGATGAGGCTGCGTGGGCCTCCAAGGTGGCGCGCGACACCGGGCTTTATCGGACCGGCGCCCCACTGAAAGCCAGCCAGCGCGAGGTGCGTTATTCGGCCGGGAATTTTACCGCGCGGGTCACGACCACCTGGCTGGTCAATAGCGAGGGCACGATCGTGCGCCAGTCGGCGGGCTATTACCAGGAAAATTTCGCGGCGGGCGCGCAAGCGGCCGACGGCATGAGCCTGGACCGCTCCTATGCGACCAATGGACCGGCGCTGAAAGATCTGGATTCGCCGGCGGTCTTCGCCCAGCACGTGGCCGGGCTGATCGCCTCGCTCACCGATCTGCGCAACGCGCCGATCGTAGGGGAGGAGTATCACGGCCCGGTTTTGCTCAGTTCCGACGCCAGCACCGACACTCTGACGGCCTTGCTGTCTACCGAGTTGGCGGCGACGCGGCCCAAGCTGGGCACCGAGGCCAGGACCAACGGACCGTTTGCGTCGAGCTTTCAGGCGCGCGTACTGCCGGAGTTTCTGGACGTGACCGACGACCCCGGCCTGAAGAGTTTTGACGGTAAGGGGCTGGCTGGAGCCTACGATGTGGACGACGAGGGCGTTCCGGCGCAGCCGGTAAAGCTGATTGTCGCCGGCCGGCTGGAGAATTATTTGATTGGCCGCCAGCCAGTGCGCGATTTTCCCCTGTCGAACGGCCATGGACGCGCTGGGATTACCGAGCCGCCGAGGCCCGTGATCGGCGTGCTGAAGGTGAGCGCGCACGAGGGATTGACGGATGAGGAGCTGAACCGCAAGCTGCTGGACCTGGCCGGGGATCGGGGCCTGAAAAACGCCTATTATGTGGCCACCATGGGCGGAGAGCTGACGCCGCGGCTGCTCTACCGCGTGCGTCTGGACGGCCCCCAGGCAGGTCAGCGGGAACTGGTCCGCGGAGCGGTGCTGGACGACCTGGACCAGCGCGCGCTGCGCTCCGGCGTGGTGGCGGCGGGCAAGAAGCCATGGGTGGCCAACTACTTTGGCGACGTGCCGGAGACGGTGTTGGCGCCGGCGCTGCTGCTGGATGACGTTACCGTCCGCCGCGCCAACAAAAAGAACGACAAGCTGCCCTTCTACCCGCCGCCAGAGTAAGCGGAACCGCTATTGTGGGCGAACCGGCTTCGAGCATTTTCAGGGTCCCTATAAGGCGTGCATTGTGCTCTCCCACCCTAGCCGCAAAAACAAAAACGCGGCGAGGATGGGGCACCCAGACCTTACACCATCAGTGAAACCGCTCTAATCCTCCGCCGTCGTCGCGCGCAGGTACTGGTCGCTGATGGCGCTGCAGTCGATCGACAGGCAAGAGCCCAGTTCGCCGAAGTTCTTTTCCCAGAGCGGGCGTTCTTCGGAGCCCAGCGCGGTCAGCGCGTAGCCGGAGGTGCGCAGAATCTCGTACCAGATGTTCTGCGCCTGCCATAGGTTCAATTCGAAAGGCAACTCGCCCAGGGTGCGGCCCAGCGCCAGCGCCCGGTCCAGCGTCTCCAGCGCTCCAGAGGACATTTGCAGCTCGACCATGGCGGACTTCATGCGCTGGTCAGCAAGATAGGAGAGCGTAACCGTCTCCAGGGGCACCTGATCGGCCTTGGCCAGCGAAAGAAAGGAGCGCAGTTGGGGCTCGTCGATGGGGTCGGTCTCCAGGGCGCGGCGCAGGCCCGCGTTGATGGCAAAGCCAGCCGCCAGGGTGAGGGCGGGCGGCTTGGGCAGGCCGGCCTGGGAGAGGAAGTGCAAGAGGGTGGCGTGGTCCTTGTAGATGGAGGTGAGCGAGTTCTCGATGTCGGCCAGCGTCGAGTTCAGAATCAGTAGCATGATGCGCCGCTGCTCGTCGGTAAACAGCGAGGTGAGCGAGTAGTCCATGTGGCCGTAGTAGCGGTCCAGCAGGCGGATCACCTCGGGGAAGTCGGCGCGCTGCACGTGTTCGGCGGCCTGGGCGCCGAAGGCCTCGAAAGCGGCCGCGTCATCCGGCTCGTATGCCTTGACGGCGGCGGTGATGTTCTGGTCGCCAAAGTGCAGGACGGCAAAGGAGAAGCTCCGTTGCTTGCCGGTGATGGCGCTGACGATCTTGATCCGGCCCAGCGCCAGCCGTCCCGGGCCGGAGGTGTACACGTCGTACGAGTTGCGCCAGATGCGGAAGCAGAAGAGGTCGGTCTCCTCGGCAAAGGAGGAAAAAATGGAGCTGATGGCGTAGTGGGCCGCGACCTGTTCCAGCCCCAACTGCTTGCTGCTGACCTGCACCTTGTAGATTTTGGCGCCGTCGCCGGCCGTGGCCACATTCGAGCGGGCCAGGGCCAGGCGAGCCAGAAACGCCGGCTCCAGCGGCGCGGCCGCCTCGCCAAAGGCCTCCCTGGCCAGTTGCAGCACCCGCGCGGCGTAGTCGATCACCTGCACCGTCTCGATGCCCGAGATGTCGTCGAAGAACCAGCCGCAACTGGTGTACATCAGCTGGGCGTGGCGCTGCATCTCCATCAATTCCAGGGCGCGCACCCGCTCCGTCTCGGAGAGCGGGTGGTTCTGGTGCATGGCAAAGAAGCTTTCCACAGTCTCCGGGCTGCGGTCGAGCATTACCAGAATATATTCGTCGCGGGCGGTCCAGACGTCTTTGAAGAGCTTGGCGCCCTCACGCTCAAACACCGGGACGAGGGCGTCGCGCAGCTCGTCCAGCGCCTTGCGCAGCGGTCCCCGCCAGGCCTGGTTCCAGCCCGCCTTGCCGCTGTTGCAGCCGCAATCCGAACGCCAGCGCTCGATGCCATGCGTGCAGCTCCAGGAAGTGTTTTCGACGATCTCGGCTTCGTACTCGGGGGGGAACTGCTCCAGAAAGCTGCCGTAGTTGGTCAGCTCGACGGTCTTGTCCTCTTCCAGCAGGCGCAGTGCGTAAGCCAGCGCCATTTCACCGTACTTGTGGTGGTGGCCATAGGATTCGCCATCGGTGGCCACATGGACCAGTTGCGGCTGGGAGCTGTCTTTTTGCGGCTGGGAGTTATCTTTGAAGCCGGCCGTGAGCCGCGCGGCAAGGCCCTCGCCGGAGTTCAGCAGCCCACCGAAGGCGATGGCCCGCGCGACGGGGTCGTCGTAGAAAAAGACGGCTATCGAGAGGCCGGAGTCGAAGCGGACAAGGTAGGGGCGGGTGGTATCCACGCTGGCGCCGGGAGTATCCGTCCAGATCGCGCCGGCCAAGCCCACCCCGCCCACGCCGCCTCTCAGCGGGCGAATGCGCTTCGCCTGGTGCGACGCCAGCACCGTAAACTTGATGCCGTGCTGGGCCATCAGCTTCAGCGATTCGTTGTCGGCCGCGGTCTCGGCCAGCCACATGCCCTCGGGCTGCGCGCCGTAGTGGCGCTGGTAGTCGGCGATGCCCCAGCGAATCTGGGTGATGCGGTCGCGGCGGCTGGCCAGCGGCAGAATGATGTGGTTGTAGACCTGCGCCATGGCCGAGCTGTGGCCGTTGAAGTTCTTGCGGCTGCGGCGCTCGCCCTCGAGGATCATGCGGTAGGTGCGCGGCGCGTTCTCCAGCAGCCAGCTCAGCAGCGTGGGCCCGAAGTCGAAGCTGATGTGCGCGTAGTTATTGATGATGCGCGTGATCTGGTTCTTGCTGTTCACCATGCGCGCCGCGCCGTTGGGGGCGTAGCACTCCTCGCAGATGCGCTCATTCCAGTCGTGGTAGGGCACGGCCGAGTCCTGCGTCTCGACCGTCTCCAGCCAGGGATTCTCGCGTGGCGGCTGGTAAAAGTGACCGTGAATGCAGACAAAATACTTGCTTGTGGACATGACATTCCCCATCAACTTGCCGGAATAGAGGCGGCGTTTGATTATTGTAGGCCCGACCGCCCCGATGCGGCTGTTCCCTTGGCCAAATCGCAGGCCCGCCACAGGTACCAACTGGCTACGGAACGGAACGGCGCCCAGCGCTTTCCCCTTTTGAGCAGCACCTCGGGAAGGGGCAGGTCTTCAGCGGCCAGGGGGCGGGTTTTGGGCACGCGCTGGAAGGTCAGCGCGAAGCCCTTGCGCACGCCGTAGTCGGTCACCGGCAGCACGTCGGGCCGGCCCATGCGAAAAATCAGCAGCATCTCCACCGTCCAGGGCCCGATGCCGCGTACCTGGGTGAGCCGTTCGACGATCTGGGCGTCGCTCATTTTTTTAATGGCCGCGTGGCTGGGAACGGTGCCGTCGAGGGTCCGCGCGGCCAGGTCTTTCAGGGCGCGCACCTTGTTCCCCGAAACGCCCGCCGTCCGCAGGACTTCGTCGGGCGTGTCGAGCAGCAGTTGCGGCGCCGGATCGCCGCCAAAGTAAGCGCGTACCCGGCCGTGGATGGTGGCCGCGGCCTTGCCGTGCAACTGCTGGTAGAGAATCGACTCGACCAGCGAGGCGAAGGGCGAAGGCGCGGGGTCGAGCTTGAGCGTGAACGGGCCGGCCCGGTCGATCAGCGCGCCCAGCTTTGGGTCGCGGGCGCGCAAGTGAGCCAGCGCCTCGGCGGCGTCGAAGGGAAGTTTCGGGCTGCGGCCGTCATGGATCACAGGGGAACAGTGTACCGCGCTGGGATTTCGTCGCGGCGGCACAGGCGGACGCGGCACACGCAAGATGCGCCGTTTGCCCAGCCCTTGTAACATCTAGGGCAGGGACGGACAAGGAGCGCCAAAAACATGAAGATGCGGCCGGGAACACAAACGGGATTTCTGCTCTGCGGCAAGGAGTGGACGGAGGGCGAAGCGCTGGAGGTGCGTTCGCCGTGGGACCAGGGGCTGGTAGGCCGGGTCACGATGGCCACCCGCGCCGATGCGCGCCAGGCCGTGCACCATGCCGTGGCCAGCCTGCGCCGCGCCCGCGCCCTGCCGCGCTGGAAGCGTCGCGAGATTCTGGAGGACGTGGCCGCTGCTCTCATTGAGCAGAAGGAGCGCTTCGCGCAATTGATCGTCGCCGAAGCAGGCAAGCCGGTGCGTATGGCGCGGTCTGAGGTGGATCGCGCCGTGCTCACCTTCAAGACCGCGGCCGAAGAGGCCGCGAGGCTGGGCGGCGAGAGCCTTCCGCTGGATCTGACCGAGGGCAACGAGGGCCGATGGGGGTTGGTGCAGCGCTTTCCGGTGGGGCCGGTGCTGGCCATTACACCCTTCAACTTCCCGCTGAATCTGGTGGCGCACAAGTTGGCGCCAGCCATGGCCGCCGGCTGCCCGGTGATCCTGAAGCCCGCGCCGGAAACCCCTTTTACCGCGCTGGCTTTGGGCGAGGTGATTCTGAAGGCCGGCTGGCCCGAGGAGGCGCTGGCCGTGCTGCCGCTGAGCGACGCGGACACCGCCTGGCTGGCCGAAAAGGAGGACCGCATCAAGCTGGTCAGCTTTACCGGTTCGGCCAAAGTGGGCTGGGAACTGAAGGCCCACTCCGGGCGCAAGCGCGTGCTGCTGGAGTTGGGCGGCAATGCGGCGCTGATCGTCCACGGCGATTGGCCCGATCTGGATGAGGCGGCCGTTCGCACCGCGCACGCGGCCTTTGGTTACGCAGGCCAATCCTGCGTGAGCGTGCAGCGGGTTTTTGTGGAGCGCTGCGTCTTCCAGACCTTTTTGTGGAAGGTGGTCGAGGAAACCGCCAAGCTGCCGGCCGGAAATCCCTCTGATGAGGCCACGGAAATCGGCCCGCTCATTCGTCTCGCCGACGCCGAGCGCGTCGAGTCCTGGATCAAGGAGGCTGTCGCGGGCGGCGCCAAGCTGGTGGCCGGCGGCGAGCGCCACGGCTCCGTGGTGACGCCGACGATTCTGACCGCGACCAAGCCCGGCATGAAGCTGCGCGACGAAGAGGGCCTTGGCCCGGTGGTGGCCATCGAGCCTTACGACGACTTCGAGCAGGCGCTGGCCGATGCGAACCACTCAAAGTACGGCCTGCAGGCCGGTCTGCTCACCCGCGACGCCGGCCGCATCCTCACCGCCTATCGCGAGCTGGAGGTGGGCGCGCTGATTGTCGGCGACACGCCAAGCTGGCGCACCGAATCCATGCCCTTTGGCGGCGTCAAGGACTCTGGCCTGGGCCGCGAAGGCATCCGTTCGGCCATCGAGGAGATGACCGAGCCGCGCATGCTGGTCATGGCCGGGCTGTAGCTAGCAAATGCCGAAGCCGGAATCTTCCTACTTGGCGATCATCTGCAGCATGGCTTTCACGTCGGCGGCGTGAGGGCCGTCTGGGGCGAGAGCAAGATACTTCTCCAGCGCCTCTCGCGTCTCGGAAGTGGCTATGACTTTGCCGTTGTCTATAGGTGCATCGGCAAAGAGATCTGACCCCAGGATGAACCAGGCATTGGCCCTGGTGGGGTCCGCTTGCACGCACTTGCGGCAGGCCGCCGCCGAATCATGCGTGTTGCCGATGTTGTAGAGTATGGCGCAGACATTGAAGTAAGCCAGCCCGGCGTTGGACGCTAACCCCGCGGCTTGGTTATACGTCTCGATCGCCTCCGCGGTGCGTTTGAGCTTGAGCAGCGCGTTGCCCCTGCCAATGTAAATCTGCGCCAGGCCGTCATTCCACTCGTTCATTGGCTGGCCTCCGGCGGGCTTTTCATGTCGTGCAGCGGCCAGGGCCTGGTCATAGGTCGCCAGGGCAGCATCCGCCGAGCCGGAGTAAAGCTGCGCGTTCGCCAGCAACCTCAGGTTCACAGACGTTGCTTTTTGCGCTACCAGTTGCTGCGCGGCAGCGACGGCGCGGGGCCACTCCTTTGCCTGCATCGCCTGGTTAAAGAGAACTGTCAGTGCTTCCGGATTTTGTTCACCTGCGCTGTTGGACACTTGCGGGGCGGCCGGCAAGACCAAGAGCAACAGCAAAAAAACCGCCGCAAGAATTGGAATGGACCGGCGCATCACGGACCTCCGTTCATTGGAGACGCTTGGCTTGCTGGCAACACATTAAACCCGAATGAGGCGGGGATCAAGCTTTTTCGGCACGGAGTCTCTTCGGCCATCGAGGAGATGACCGAGCCGCGCATGCTGGTCGTGGCGGGGCTGTAGAAGCGGATGAACAAGCTGGATAAATTGATTTGCCGCACGGCGCCGCAGGGGCGAAGAACAGGCAGAACGGGAGGGGCAAAAAGCCTCTCTCGCACTCCATCCTTCGCCCTGTTTTTCTCTAACTGTCCGCTTTCTTCTACGCCTTGGCCTTCTGCGCGGCCCAGCGCTTGCGCTGCGCATCGGCAATCCGCTGGCGTGCCTCGGGACTTAGCACGCGCCGCTTCTTCGCCTTGGTGGCGGGCGCGGCCTTCACGCTGCGTACGGCCTTCACACCGCGTACGGCCTTCGCCGCCTTCTTGGTTATGCGCTCAGTAGCCTTGGTGGTGGCTTTGCCGGTGGTGGCCAACAGGGAGCGAACCTGCGTAAGCCTTGCGATTTCGTCGTCGATTAGGGCAATAATGGAGTCAGTAGCCATTAGTCAAGAGTAACTCACTAATCCACTTTTGCATAGTTTGACGAAATTATTAGTTCCATATTCCGGAGCAGGTTGAAGGCGCTTGATTCACTTTGCCCGCGCGCCATCGGCCTATCAAAGATCAAAACAGGGACAAACCTTGTGGCTTGTCCCTGTTTTGCCGCGTGATTGCTCCGGCAGTTTCCGTTTCTGTTTCCCAATTACATCCCCAGGTACTCTACATGCACATAGGTGCCGAGGCGGACGTTATAGGCCAGGTACCAGCCGTAGTGATCCGGATCGGGGTAAATTACGATCTCGTCGGAGTCCCACAGCCAGTCGTCGCAGAAGCCTACGTCAAAGGGCGCAACGTCCCAGTACCAGCCACTGAACCAGAAGCGGCCTGGACCGCCGCCAACCAGCCGCCAGACGTGTCCGCGGCCAAAGCCGCCGTTAAAGCGGCCATGCGCAAAGGGGTGGTCGAGGTGATAGTTTACGTCGCCGCGGCCGGTGTCGTGACCTACCCACTTATTGCCCTCGACGTGCGGGGCGTTGGGCTGGCCGGGCCGGTTGTTGTAATTGCGATTGGGCCCGGGCGCATGGGGCGTTCCGGTGAAGGCACTGGGGCCGTGGGACGGGATAGCCTGCTGTCCGCCGCCCATTGAGTGTGAACCCCCTCCCCCATGCTGGGCGAAGGCTGGAACGGCAAGAACCAGCAAGGCGGCCAGAGAAAGCTGGACAAATTTCATGGATTTCATGGATTCCTCCGGATGCCCGGGGTGGAGCAACAAATCTCTGCATCCCTCGCGCCTCTGCCGGGTCATCTCCAACAATGTTAGATTCAACCCGGCGAGAGAGGTAAGTTGCAAAGAAAGAAAATCTTTGCGCCGGGCAGAAACCGAGACTCTACGGCCGGCTCTTTGACCGCTTGATCCAAACAGCGCAACTTGATCAAAAGATAATGCCGCTAAATCGAAAATAGCGCCATTTGATTCAAAAAAGGTTGCCCCAGATCCCGTTCATGGGAGCTGGGGCAGGATAAAGCTCAATTGCAACGGATGAAATCACACGGGCAAGAACCTGGCGCCCAGACTTACTTCGCGCCCTGACTTAGCGCCCGCGCAGCCACGCATAAAGCGGGAACTGATTGGTCAGCTCGGCCACTTCCTTGCGAATCTTGCCCAGCGCCGCGTCGTCGTTGCGCTTGTCCAGAGCCTGGACGATCCAGGCGGCGATCAGCTTCATCTGGGGCTCTTTCATGCCGCGGGTGGTCAGGGCGGGCGTGCCAAGGCGAATGCCCGAGGCCTTGAGCGGCGGGTTGGCGTCGTAGGGGATCGAGTTCTTGTTGACCGTGATGCCGGCCTTGCCGAGGGCCAGTTCGGCCTCGGAGCCCAGAATGCCTTTTTGGAAGACGTCCACCAGCATCAGGTGGTTGTCGGTGCCGCCCGAGACGATGCGGAAGCCGGCCTCCTGCAAGCTCGCGGCCAGCACCTTGGCGTTGGCCACAATCTGCGCGGCATAAGTTTTGAACTCCGGCCGCAGCACTTCGCCAAGGGCCACCGCCTTGGCGGCGACGATGTGCACCAGCGGGCCGCCCTGCTGGCCGGGGAAGACCGCCCGGTCGACGGCCGTGGCCAGCTCCTCGCCGCAGAGAATCAATCCCGAGCGGGGTCCGCGCAGCGTCTTGTGCGTGGTGGTGGTGGTGATGTGTGCATAAGGCACCGGCGAGGGATGCACGCCGCCCGCCACCAGGCCGGCGACGTGGGCCATGTCGAAGATGTAAACCGCGCCCACCTTGTCGGCGATCTGCCTCATGCGGGCAAAATCCCACAGGCGCGAATAGGCGCTGGCGCCGCCGATGATGGCCTTGGGCCGCTCGCGCAGGGCGATGGCCTCCATCTCGTCGTAGTCGATCATCTCGGTGTCGCGCCGCACGTGGTAAAACGTGGGCCGGTAGAGCTTGCCGCTGAAGCTCAACTTGTACCCGTGGGTCAGGTGGCCGCCGTGGGCCAGGTCGAGGCCCAGAATGGTGTCGCCGGTCTGCAGAACGGCCATGTAGGCCGCGGCGTTGGCCTGCGAGCCGGAGTGCGGCTGCACGTTGGCGTGCGCGGCGCCGAAGATTTGCTTGGCGCGCTCGCGGGCCAGGTTCTCCACCACGTCGGTAAACTCGCAGCCTCCGTAGTAGCGCCGCCCAGGGTAGCCCTCGGCGTACTTGTTGGTAAAGACGGAGCCAGCCGCCTCCAGCACCGCTTCGGAGACAAAGTTTTCGCTGGCGATCATCTCCAGCCCCTCGTGCTGGCGGAGGGTTTCCTGTTCAAGAGCGGCGGCTACCTCAGGGTCGGCCTGGGCAAGGGAGAGCGAGATGCGATCGGTCATATTGAAATTCTAACTCGTGCCGGTTCTTCATTAATAGAGCGGAGAACGGGGGAGCAGCGCCTCTCTCGCGCACAACCGCCGGCGCGGAGATTCACGCTCATTCCTATGGCGGAAGGCGCGCCCAGGTCACCATGCCGGCATAAACCCATGTCACATAGGAATCACATCCGGAAGTGCCCTCCGTCACAGATTATGAATCTGGCGTGAATTACGATAGTTTATCGGGTTGATCTGGGGCTATAATTGTTCCATTACTCGAGCCTAATTGCTCGATTCGATCGGATTGATATTGGACTATAACTGTTCAATCACTCAACACTAGGATCGTCTCACGACTAGGATCGTCTCACGCGCTGCTGGTTTGCGCTGTTGGCTACGCTGGTTCAGTCATGATCCGCATATGGCTGACCGTTCGCCGGCTGCGGGGGCGGCGTGTATCATGTAAATGGGCCATATCGGATCTCGAAGATTGCGTTCAGAGGGGCAATAGAACGCGCTTCGCGATCCCCGTTATTCCCGGATTTTTACTGCCGGGGCAGCGGATTCGGCCCGGATTGAAGAGCCCCGCAATGCATCACCACTCTAAGGAGAAAGCCAGTATGAAGAATTTCTTACGTTCTGCCGCCAACTGGAAGCTGGTTGTGCCGGTCCTGTTCCTGGGATTCTGTTTTGCCGCAACCACCGCGCAGGCGCAGTTGAGTCTTGAAGGCCCCACGGGCATCTACGTCACGCCGCTCGCCTACACCGCAGCCTCTTCGCACCATAATTTTGGAAGGCCCTACGTCGGCTTCCACTACATGCCTTTGGGCAGCGAGGTCGGCGACTTCGCCACCGCCTCCATCACTGAAGGCTTTGCCAAGCGCTTTGAGGTTGGCTACACCAGCGTGATGCATGCCAATGGCCAAAATCAGTTGCCATCCATTTCTGAGCACGCTGGCACTTGGGATAATTTGTATGACGGTTCCGCCGGAAGCTGGGATAATCTGCATTACGGAAAGCCCACAGATGCGGGCTTCAGCAGTGTCAACGGCAAGGTGAACGTCATCTCCGAGAACCCCAGGTGGGTCCCTGCGATCTCCGTGGGCGGAATCTTCCGCTTTGGCGACCACTTTGTGGGCGACGGGGCTACGGAGAGGTACACGACCGTGTTTACCAATCTTTCCGATGTCCGCACGCGCACAACAACAACGCGGCAGCAAAACACCCGGAACGGCGACATCTATGTAGTTGGCAGCAAGACCATCACGCAGATCTGCAAGCGGGTTCCGCTGCTGTTCAGCGCCGGCTTGCGCGGCACCGATGCCGAGCTGTATGGCATGGCCGGCAATGCTCCCGGATTTGAATTGCGCGCCTTTGCATCAGCGGCTCTGGTCTTCACCGGCCCCGGAAAGAGCGCTATCATCCTGGGCACCGAGTTCGCGCAGCAGCCGCGGCAGGTCAAGGTTGGCAATTTGGCTGGGGGGGACTTTCCGTCCACTCACACCTATGCGGTGCGCATCGTTCCCACGCCCAAGGCCAAGCTTAACTTTGATGTTGCTTTTCTGCAGGCGACCGATCATGACACGCCTCTTAATGTCAATGTCAACGATCGCGTTGTCTTCGGCGCTTCGTACGGCTTCTAAGGGACTTTGCTGCTTAGGCAGCTCTTTGTAGCCCCTGTTGCACTCTATAGAATGGCGATTTCCTCAGCCAGCGATGAAAGTCAGTCGCTGGTTTGAGGAGGCCGCCATTTTTTTGTCTGGTTATCAGCGTTTTTCCTAGGAACCACTGCTTAAGTTGCTGTTTTGAAAGGGCACGGCTTTAGCCGTGCCGCAAGACGCAAGCACGAAAGGGTGGCTTTAGCCACCGAGGGAACGTAAATTATAGAAAAATAGAAAAAATACATTCCCTCAGGGGCTAAAGCCCGAATGTTTTTGGGCCAATCGAACGGCGCGGCTGAAGCCACGCCCTTTCAAAACATGACCGAATCGGCTTGTATAGAAGCTCTCTTGGTTTTTAGCAATTACCCGCGGTTTCCAGGAAATTCCTCCGCTTCAGCATTGGAGGCCGGTTTTTGCTATCGTTTGGGAGTATAGCGGTTCTCCAATTGCACTACACCGAAACCACAGCCGCATGGTGGCTTTTTCCTCAAGAAAAAGCCACCATGCACAGAGTTGGTCAGTGTACATGAATTGGAGAACCGCTCTAGCTTCCGGGAGGCGCGATGAGCGGGCGTGTGTGGCGATTGGCCCTGATGACGATGCTGGCGCTGGCGCCAGCCTGGGCGCAGACGGCGGGCATCGACCCGGCTCTCGTGGCCAGGGCCAGCGCCGGCAACGCCGCCGCGCAGGTGCGCGTGGGAGAGTGCTACGCGGCGGGCCAGGGCGTCGAGCGGGATTTGAGGCAGGCGGCGGAGTGGTATCGGAGAGCCGCTGAAAAGGGCGACGTGGCCGGCGAACTGCATCTGGCCGCGCTCTATCGCGACGGCGGCAAGGGCTTTCCGCGCGATATGGACCAGGCGGCGGAGTGGTACCGCCGGGCCGCCGAGCAGGGAGACGCAAGCGCGCAGGGCACTCTTGGCCTGCTCTACTCGATCGGCCAGGGGGTTCCGCAAGATTACGTCGAGGCCTACTACTGGCTTGACCTGGCGGCGGCCGTCGAGGGGCCGCGGCAGCAGCAGTACGCCCAAAACCGGCAGATGGCCGGCACTCACATCACCGTCGATGAGCTGGAAGAGATCGAGGAGCGGGTGGCCAAATGGCAGGCCGCGCACCCGCGTCCTGGCAGGAGCGAACATTGATCCGGCCCTGAACGAACCAAACAAATTTGGGTGCCCCACCCTCGCCGCGCCTTTGTTTTTGCGGCTAAGGTGGGAACCGGTGTCGCATTCCTATGGGGCCGGAGCGAATAACTTTGCTGTTCCTTCGGCAATCGAGCCCGTATGCTGAAGATGATGCGATTTGCACTGTTTCTCAAGACGACTCGAAGCGCACTTTCTCTCCTTTACCTCTTTGCTTTTGTGCTGGGGGCGGCCCGCGCTCAATCTCCCGCCGTTACGCTCACGCCCGCGCTGGTCGAAGCTGGTTCGCCGGAGCTGATTCGCGTGGAGGCGGCCGATGCGGCGAGCATTGACGGCGAATGGATGGGGCGCAAACTGGAGTTCTTTCGCGGGCTTGATGGACGGGCGTGGTTTGCGCTGGCCGGCGTCGATGTGGAGGCGGCCACGGGGCCTTCGGAGCTGAAGATCTCAGTGCGGCTAGAGCAAGGCGGCGTGCGCGAGTTGGACAGCACGGTCGAGATTCTTCCCGCTCACTACCGCACCAGCTCGCTCACCGTGGCGCCGCAGTTTGTCGAGCCCGGACCGGAAGATCTGAAGCGGATCGAGGCGGAGAAGCAGCTCAAGGAGAGGATTTTTGCCGTGAGCGTTCCCCAGCCGCTGTGGACCGGGAGCTTTCTGCCGCCGGTGACGGCTCCGCCCACTGACAGCTTCGGCACGCGCCGCATCTTCAACGGCCAGTTGGCCAGCATTCACAAGGGGATGGACTTTCGCGCCGTGGAGGGGACGCCGGTGCGGGCCGCCAATCGCGGGGTGGTGGTGCTGGCCCGCCCGCTCTACTACGAGGGCAACTGCGTGGTCATCGACCACGGGCTGGATCTGTTCACGATCTCGATGCACCTCTCGCAGATTGCCGTGCGCGAGGGCCAGCCGGTGGCTGCGGGCGACCTGCTGGGGCTGAGCGGGGCGACGGGCCGTGTCACCGGGCCGCACCTGCACTGGGCCGTCCGCTGGCGGGAGGCCTACCTGGACCCCGCCAAGCTGCTGCACCTGGATCTGAACGGGGTGCGTTAGAGCATTTTCACTGATGGTGCGAGGTCTGGGTGCCCCATCCTTGCGGCGTTTTTGTCTTTGCCGCAAGGGTGGGGAGGCCATGACCCCCAACCGGCCCGCAGTCAGCTAGAGGCTAGAAGCTAGCGGCTGTTCTTATAGAGCTCTTCCAGCGCATCGCAGGCCGCGCCAACCCCGTCCTCGTGGCTGAGCTGCTGGGCCACGCTCTCGGCCCCCCGGGCCAGCAGCGGATCAGCGAGCATCGAGCGCAGCCGCCGCGCCACCCGCATGGGCGTATAGTTGCCGCGCTGCATCACCCGCGCCACCTTCAGCCGCATCATCCGCCGGGCGTTGTCGGGCTGGTCGTGCGAGAAGGGCATAATCAGCATCGGCTTGCCCGCGCGCAGGCATTGCGCCGTCGTTCCCACCCCGCCCTGGTGCACCACCATTGCTGCGCGGTTGAAGAGCGCCGAGTAGGGCGCGTACTCGGCCACGCATATCGACTCCGGCAGCGTGGTCTTCAGCCGGTTGCGCGGGTCGGTGCCAATCAGCAGCACCGCGCGAATCCCCAGCCGGATGGCCGCGCGCGCCGAAAACTCGTAGAACCTGCCCGCCGCCAGCACCGCCGCCGAGCCCAGCGTGAAGACCACCGGAGGCTCGCCCGCGGCCAGAAACCTTTCCAGCTCCGGCGGCAGGGCCGCATTGCCCGCGTCGGCGTCGTAGTAGCAGAAGCCGGTAATCCGCGTGCGCTCCGGCCAGTCCTTCTGTTCCGTGCCCAGCACGCGGGAAAACAGCGCCAGCACCAGATAGGGCGAGTGCTTGGCGTCGAAGAGCGGATTCGCGCCCCTCGGCAATCCCAGTTCGCGGCGCAACTCGTAGATCGGCTCGGGCCACCTGCGGCTCACAAACCGCGCCACTCGCTTGATGACCCTCCCAAAGCCGGGAATCGCCTTGTCGGCCCGCGCCAGCCGCGGATACGGCGGCAGCACCGGCGGGTCGTAGGCGGAAAAGAACGAGAGCGGCGCCAGCACGTAGCTGGCCCACGGAATCCCCGTCATCTCGGCCACCAGCGGGCCGGCGTAGTTCAACTCGCCCAAGAGCAGCAGGTCGGCCCGTTCCGGTTTGGTGGCCGCATCCAACAGGTCGGCGTAGGTCTCACGCAGGGCAGGGAAGAGAAAATCCCGCAGCCCCCGCTCCGTGCCCTTCTTCACGTCGTAGACCATCTCGGCCAGGATAGTGTTCGAGGGGTCGATGTCCGGGCGGACGGCGTGGAATTCCAGGCCCAGCGGCCTGATCTTCGGCTCGTAGACGGCCGGTAGCGCCATCACCGGCCTGTGGCCCCGCCGCTTCAACTCCAGGGCAATGGCGATCAGCGGGTTGATGTCGCCAAAGGTGCCGATATTCGAGAGAACAATGCGCAAAATGAAGTCCTCAAAGCCGCTTTTGAGTTGCTGCTATGAGGTTAATGCATCGGGCCTGGAGTTGGCCGGGCCGCTCCCGGTGCAGGCCTGAAAACCACAAGGCCAACCGGTGTCCGCGCTTCAGCAACTCAGGCCGCCCGGGGCACAACCTGCTTGAGCGCCGGGCTCGCCGCCGCCCGCCGCAGGTCGTACTCGTTCTGCAGATTCAGCCAGAATTGCGCTGGAAGCCCGAAATAAATTCCCAGCCGTAGCGCCGTATCGGCGGAGATGGCCCGCTTTCCGCGCACAATATCCCCCACCCGCGGGGCAGGCACGGCCAGATCCTTGGCCAGCCGGTAAGCCGTCAGCCCCAGCGGTTCCATGAACTCGGTCAGCAGAATCTCTCCGGGATGAATCAGCGCGGCATTTACAGGCATTTCTACCCCCTCGGCAGGCCCATCAGTGATTGTCCACCACTTCCACATCCTGCGCATTTCCCTCGCGCCAGACAAAGCAGATGCGGTATCGGTTGTTGATGCGGATGCTGTGCTGGCCTTCCCGGTCCCCGCGCAGCCTTTCGAGCCGGTTCCCAGGAGGCACGGTCAGGTTTTCCAGCGCCAGCGCGGCATGCAAAATGTACAGCTTCTTCAACGCCTGCCGGTTCAGTTGAGCGGGCAGCTTCTTGCACCGGCCCGTCGTCCAAAGCCGTTCGGTCTCCGCATCCCGGAACCCGGCGATCATGCCTGATAGTAACACGACGCATTGCGAACGCGAAGCGTACACAACACAAAAATAGCAGTACGCTGAAACCGCCCGCGAACCTTAGCAGATTGGCCGCCCGCGCACGGATTTTTTCCCGCTCCAAGAGAAATTTCTTGCGCAATGCAGGGCTAAGGTTGATGATTCTCTCGCCATTCTTTAACAGCTTTGGTGGTTCTGAATTGTGAGCAGGAAGCCCTTGCTCGACGACATAAATTGATCAGATTTCTCCATGCCCAGTAAGGAGGGCTCTTCATGAAACGAATCGTACTTGTGATGTTACTGCTAACCCTTGCGGTACCAGGATTCGCCTCGACTCACAAGGAACCCTACAATGCTCCTTGCAGTGTGTTGTGGACCGCGCTCAAAGACACCCTCAGAAACTCCGGAAAGTACGGCATTATCGCCATTGACAACGTCGAAATGACGGCGTCGTACAACATAGGCGGCAATCTGACTGGGAAGCGCATCAACTCCGCCGTCCTCAACAACAAGGACAATGGAAATGGCTGCGAATTGCAGATTCAGACCGCCTTCAGCGGATGGGCAAACAACGACGCGGGCGACCTGAAGAAGCGGGTCGATGAGTCGCTGGCCAAACTCAAGGCCAATCCCCCTGCAAACTCCGAGTCCCCGACCGGACAGCCCAAAACTCCGGCTGTGCCCCTTCAAGTCTCACTTGCCATCGACTCCACCCCGACCGGAGCTGACGTCGAAATCGACGGTGCATTCGTCGGCAACACGCCTTCCACGGTTACCGTAGCTCCTGGCAGCCATCAAATTGCCGTCAAGAAGAAGGGCTTCACCGATTGGACCAAGACCCTCAACGTCACTGGCGGCACGATTCACCTGAACGCCGAACTGGAACAGGAACCAGCGAAGCAGCTTTGAATTGAGTCGCCGGAGCGATCTCGGGCTTTGCCCGGAGGTGATACGTTATTCCTGACGGCCCCTATGAACAAACGCACACGCAGAACGCTTTGGGGAGTGGCCGCGGTCCTGCTGCTTTTGGCCGTGGCCATCTTCCTGCGCTCCAAGGCCCCGCCCGAGGCCGCACGCCTCTTGCCCGAGTCCGACGGCATCGTCTACGTCAACCTCAAGCCCGTCCACGCCTTCTTCCACCAGGATTTGAAGCCGCCCCAGCACGCGCCCGAGTACCAGCAGTTCATCGACGCCACCGGCATCGACTGGGAGCGCGACCTGGACCAGGCGGCCATCGCGCTGCACCGCATGAGCGACCCCAACGGCCCCAACGGGCCGGTGGCCTACTCGATGGTGCTGATGGGCAAGATTACCGGCCCGCAGCTCAACGCCTGGCTCGACGCCCACGCCACCACCCGCGAGTTCTACGCCGGGCACACGGTCTATTCCATCCCCTCCGAGGGCCGGACCGTCAGGGTCGCGCAAATCGGCTACGACATGGTGGCCGTCTCCAACACTCCCACCCCGGAGCAGATCCACTCCATCCTCGACCGCCACGCCACCGCCGCCTGGCCTTTTGCCGGCTCCACGCTGCTCCGGCAACATTATCACGACGTGCCGCTGCTCTCGATTGCCTGGGCCGTGGGCCAGATCGGCCTGCCCTTCTCCGAGAATGGGGCCATCAAAATCCTGGGATTTTCCCTCCACCTGGCCGACAACTCCACCCTGATCGCCAGCGTGGCGCCGGAGTTGTCCATGGCCGGCGTGCTGCGCCTCCGGGTCGAGGAGATCGCTCCCAACGACAAGGTGGCCGACAGCCAGGCCGCCGAACTGGCCATTCTGGTTACCCTGGCCCGCGGATTCACCCTTCCGCTGGCCGATAACGCCACCAACAACGGCCTGAAAGAGCTGCTGAAGACCGCCGAGGTTACCGTCGAGAAGCGCAACCGGGTGGTGGTCACGGCCACGCTCACACATTCGCTCTTCAGCGCTCCGGCCGCCGGCCAAAACGCTCCGCCGGAGTCTCCCGCCAGCCCCGGCGCGAA
The DNA here is from genome assembly GCA_003161045.1 of Acidobacteriaceae bacterium. Lineage (GTDB taxonomy): Bacteria > Acidobacteriota > Terriglobia > Terriglobales > Acidobacteriaceae > Telmatobacter. The sequence continues at coordinate 29,096 of PMPH01000050.1, read as the reverse complement.
CAGGTAGGAGTACGGCGGCGTAGGCGGAGCTAGATGGCATAGGAATCTGTTTAACGACCCTGTGCTTTGAAGGGGACGGGCTTCAGCCCGTCCGTTGAGAGCCAAGTAGAATTGCCGGCTTTAGCCGCCGAGGGAATGCAAGTTAATGAAAATACATTTTATAGGGTGTTAAATCCCGGTATTCGAATTTTGATCATCCAGCGGTGCGGCTAAAGCCGCGCCCTTTCAAAGCAGCAGCAACGCCCCAAAAAACAACCTCGGCTCCCGCGCAATGGGGAGCCGAGGCTGAATGCGTTGCGGCAATAGCTCTATTTTCTCAGCGAGGCCACCGTGCCGGGGCTGTCCAGCGCAAGCTGCGCGTAGGTGACGCGCAAATACTTGTACGGATTGACCGGAACATGATGGACGCGCACCTCATAGTGCAGGTGCGGGCCGGTGGCGCGGCCTGACTGGCCCTCGTAGCCGATCACCTGGCCGCGCATTACGCGCTGGCCGGGCACGACCGCTATCGCCGACAAATGGCCGTAGACCGTCTGCAAATCGTGCCCGTGGTCGAGCACGATCTCGCGGCCGTATCCGCCGCCGTTCATGTTGGCCTCGGCCACCTCGCCATCGGCCGAGGCGCGCACCGGCGAACCGTAAGCGGCGGCAATGTCGATGCCGGAGTGGAAGGCGCCTTCACCGTTGATCGGGTCCTGGCGCTCGCCGAAGCTGGAGGTCACGCGGCCTTCGAGCGGCCAAAGCGAGGGCGCGTCGGCCAACTCCGTCCAATCGCCGGTAGAGCTGGGCGACAGGCCGCCCTCCAGGGCGCGGGCGACCTGGCCCGACATGGCCTGGGTGCGCAGCGCATAGAACTGGTTAATGGAGAGCTTCACCTGCTGCTGGCTCGCGTCGTCGGTCAGGGCCAGGCTGGCGGGCGCGGGAGCGGCCGCGGCGCCGTCTGCCGCCGTCTTGGCCGTGGCCAGGTTGTTCTGCCGCAGGCCGTAAAGCGCGGTCACCTCATTTGCCAAGGCTCCCAGCGAGGCCACCTGCACATTGCGATCATGCGCAATCTCGGCCATCTGCTGGTAGTTCTTGCGCAGCGTCTCGCGATCCTGGCGGACCTGGTTATAGTGCTCGGTCTTCAGAAGCATGCGGGTGTAGGAACCGGCCAGCCCCACGATGGTGAAGGCTCCCACCAGCGCGGCGGCCACAAATCCGTATACGTAATGAAGCGGCAGGGGAATCTTGCGAATCTGCCCGTCCTCACCCCTGGCGACAAATAAAATGTAATAGCGTTTGCGTAGCATTTTCGCCTTTCATCCCTGCCGTTTGCAGGGCCGCAATTTGCCGCGTACTCGATGAAAGCGCAAGGTACATGAACTCTTCAGCCCATGAAAACAACACACGCACCGACGGCGCATTTTCTGTGACGTTACTTTAGACTAACAAGCTGTTTCCTGCCGGTCAACAAATTTGCCCCAATGAATACGGGCATCTTGGCGCAAAATCGGCGAAAATGCACCAGGAAATGAGCACTTGACGGGAAAAATTCCGCAGCTTTGTCCTATTCTCGTAAGGTGCGCCTGCAAGAGACCCATTTCGGAACCATGCGCGGACGAGGCGAACTCGCCCTGCTCACAGAAATTCGAGAGCGGGCTGCCCATGCCGCCAGCCGCAGCCAGATTGGCGGCCTTCGCCTGGGAATTGGCGACGACTGCGCCCTGGTGGCCCCGCGCCGGGGCGAGGAACTGGCCATCACCACCGACCTCTCCATCGCCGGCCGCCACTTTCGGCTCGACTGGCACCAGCCTGAAGCCGTCGGCCACCGGGCCTTGGCGCGTGGTTTGAGCGACCTGGCCGCCATGGGAGCGCGTCCCGTGGCCGCCTTTCTTTCCCTGGGTTTACCGCGTTCGCTGACCCTCGCCTCCGGCCGCCGCCAAGGTGGACTCAGGCCTGGCTCCAGTTCCTGGGTCGAGCGTTTTTTTGACGGCTTTCTGGCCCTGGCCGAGGCTCACTCGACCCCGCTGGCCGGCGGCGACCTGGCCGAATCCCCTCTAGCCGTGGCCGACATCGTCCTGGTTGGAGCCGTTCCCCGCGGCCGCGCCCTGCTCCGCTCCGGCGCAAAGCCCGGCGACCTGCTCTACGTCACCGGCACCTTGGGCGGAGCCGCCGCCGGGCTAGTCCGGCTGGCTGAACTGGCCGGGCGGGCTGCGGAATCGGCTCTTCCGTTGAAGGGCACGGGCTCTAGTGTGAAAGACACGAACTCTAGCTCGAAGGGGAGGAGCCCTGGCTTGAAGAGGATGAGCTTTAGCTTGAAGGGTACGGGCTTTAGCCCGTACATCAATGCGATGGAACAACTGGGGACTTTAGCCTCTGAGGGAAAATCTACGGGCAATTCCCCCGCCAACGCTTCTTGTTGCGGAGCCGAAGCCCGACCCGGCCGCCCCAATCCGCCGCGCATCCCCAAAAAGCTGGAAGCCGAGCTTGCCCCGCACCTCTACCCCCAGCCGCGCGTCCGTCAGGGCCTCTGGCTGCAACGGCACGGCCTGGCCTCGGCCGCACTCGACGTGAGCGACGGCCTCTCGACCGATCTGGCTCACCTCTGCCAGGAGTCCGGCGTGGCCGCCGAGGTTGATGCGGCTCTCGTGCCCACCCACCCGGCCGCAACCCTCGACCAGGCCCTCCACGGCGGCGAGGACTACGAACTCGTCTTCACCGCTCCGGCCTCAGCCCGCCTGCCCCGCTCGATCGCCGGCGTCAAAATCACGAGAATCGGCCGCATTGTGAAGCTCCGGCGCGGCCAGCCAGCTTTGACGCTGCTCACTTCGCAGGGCCCTCAGCCCCTCGAACCCCACGGCTGGGAGCATTTTTCATCGGCGCGGATTTGAAGCTGCTCCTCACCCCTCACATCCCTCACCGTCTATCATCGAAACTGTGACCACTACCACTCCCCGCGTCCGCTTTGCTCCTTCGCCCACTGGCCTGCTTCATGTGGGCAATGCCCGCACCGCGCTCTACAACTGGCTCTTTGCCCGTCGCCACGGCGGCCAGTTCATCCTCCGCATCGAGGACACCGACCTGGAACGCTCCGAGGCACGCTATGAGGCTCAGCTCATCGAGGATCTGCGCTGGCTGGGCCTGGACTGGGACGAAGGCCCCGCCGGTCCTTGCCGGGCGGGCGGGCTTTCCGAGGCTGAAAAGGGCGAAGAAAAGGGCGATTTCGGCCCCTATCGCCAGTCCGAACGGCTGCAAATCTACGCTGAGCACACCGAGCGCCTGCTGGCCGAGGGCAAGGCCTACCGCTGCTTCTGCACCCCGGAGGAGCTGGAAGCCGAGCGCAAACTGGCCGCCGCCGAGCACCGTCCGCAGGTCTACTCCGGCCGCTGCCGGGCTCTGCCGCCGGAGGAGATCGAGAAAAACCTGGCCGCGGGCAGGCCCTTCGCCGTCCGGCTCAAGATCGGCGCGGAGCCGCTGCGCTTCCACGATCTGGTCCGCGGCGAGGTCGAGTTTGCCGCCGAGTCGGTCTCGGACCCCATCCTGGTCCGCTCGGCCATGGGCGGCGCGGGCGGCCTCTCTGTTTTCGAGGTTGGCTCCGGCTTTGGTGGCGTCCCGGTCTACAACTACGTGGTCACCGTCGACGACGCGCTGATGCAAATCACCCACGTCATCCGCGGCGACGACCACATCTCGAACACCCCCAAGCAGGTGGCCATTTACCAGGCCTTCGGCTGGCCGGTGCCGGAGTTTGCTCACCTCTCCACGATTTTAGGAGCCGACCGCGAGCGCCTCTCCAAGCGCCACGGGGCCACCTCGATTTCCACCTTTCGCCAGATGGGCTACCTGCCCGAGGCGCTGGTCAACTACCTGGCCCTGCTCGGCTGGGGCGCGGAGGACGGCAAGACCGAGACCTTTACCCTGGACGAGCTGACGCAGGCCTTCTCCTTGGAGCGCGTCACCCCGAGCCCGGCCATCTTCGACTTCGACAAGCTCAACTGGCTCAATCGCCACTATCTGAAGCTCGCGGCCATGGAGCGGCTGGCGGTGCTGGCCTGGGGCTACTTTGCGGACAGGTTGCCAACCCGCGACACTTGTCCAGAACCAGAAAGAAACTGGTTTGCCCGCCTGCTGGCCCTTCTTGTTCCCGCCGTCGATCACCTCGACCAGCTTCCATCGAAGGCCGCGCCAGTCTTCGGCTTCGACCCCGAAGTGGCCCGCGCTGGCGAAGAGAACGCCGCCATTCTTGCCGCCGATTCTGCCCGCACAGTGCTCGCTGGGCTCACCGGCCGCGTTCGCGCCCACACCGGCCCGGTGACGCCACAGGTTTTCAAAGCCTGGATGAACGAGATCAAGGCTTCCACCGGCGTCAAAGGCAAGGAGCTTTTTCACCCGGTGCGCATCGCTTTGACCGGCGCTCACTCCGGACCGGAGTTCGACAAGCTGATTCCGCTGANNCCGCTGATCGAAGACGGCGCGGAGCTGAGCCGAGGCTGGCCGCAGGCCATTCCCAGCGTCCGCGACCGCCTCGAAAGCTTCATTGGAGTCTGAGCACTAGAGCGGTTCTCCAGTTAATGTGGAGTTTCGAGAATCGTGTAAGGTGGCTTTTTTTGAGGAAAAAGCCACTTAACTGCAGTGGTTTCCCTCTATAGCAACTGGAGAACCGCTATATGCCCAGCCCATTCCGGCAATCCATCTTCTGGATCTCCCGCTATCCGCCCCCGGCGCTGGCCATTGTGCTCTGTCCGCAGGGCGGCCGCCGGCTGCGCGACGATTTGCTCGCCATCAGGCACAGCGGCATCCAGACCCTGGTTTCGCTGCTGGAAGAGGAGGAGGCGTGCGGCTACGATCTGGCGAAAGAAGGCCAACTGGCAAAGCAATTGGACCTGCAATTTCTCTCCCACCCCCTTCCCGACCACAGCACCCCGCCCGACCGAGGCGCATTCCGGGCCTTCGTCTCCGGGCTGGCCGACCGCCTGCGCGCCGGGGAACAGATCGGTGTGCATTGCCTGGGAAGCATCGGCCGGAGCACCGTCACAGCTGCCTGTGCGCTGATCGAGTTTGGCTGGGAGCCGGCGGCGGCCCTGGCCGCCATTAAATCCGCCCGCGGCCGCCCGGTTCCCGATACAGAGGAGCAGCGTAAGTGGATTCTTGGCTACCGGGCGCGGCCGGAGCGTTAGCGCGGAATCTTATCCGGCTGACGTCACCTGCTCCGAGGGTGCCAGCAGCGTCTCGTAGGCCGCGTAGACGCCTTCAAAAACCGCGTCCCAACTGGCGGTGAGCGCATAGGCCCGCGCCGTCTGCCGCATCCGGGCGTGGCGCGCCGGGTCGGCCAAGACTCCGGCGCCTGCGGCGGCGAACTCCTCATCGCGGACAATCCGCCCGGTCTGGCCGTCGCGGACAATGGTTCGCGGGCCGCCGTCGGGGGTGACGATGGCCGGAACCCCGCTGGCCAGGGCCTCCAGAACCACGTTGCCGAAGGTGTCGGTGTGCGAGGGGAAGACGAACAGGTCCATATTTGCGTAAGCCGCCGAAAGCGCCTCGCCCTTCAGCACTCCGGTAAACTCGGCGCGCGGCAGCCGTTCCCGCAGCCAGCCATCGAGGCCGCCGTGGCCCACGATCAGGAAGCGGAAGTTCGTCAGCCCCATCCGCTCCAGCTCCTCCTGCACCTGCGCCAGCAAAGCGACGTTCTTCTCAACCGAAAGGCGGCCCACAAAACCCAGGATGAATTCGCGGTCCTCGGGCAGCCGCGTGCGTTTGGCGGGATGGAAGAGCTCCGCGTCGACGCCGCGCGGCATCAGGTAGCAGCTTCGGCCCGTGCTCCGCTCCAGCAGCGCGCACAACTCCGGGTTGGGCGCAAACAGGACGCGGGCCACGGAGTAAAACCGGGCCGCCGCGGCCAGGGCCAGGTCCTCGATCTTCTGCCCTGTCGCCGCCGATTGCCGCTTCGGCAGCAGGCGCAGAAACCAGCCCGACCGCCGCGCCGCGTACTCGTGCACGTTGGTGTGCCAACTGGCGGCCAGCGGCAACCCCAGGTGGTGAGCCAGTCCCGCGCCCAGTATTCCCACCTCGCTGGGGCCAGTGATGTGAATCAGGTCGGGCTTGAAGCGCTCCAGCACCTCGCCGATGAGCGGAATATGGCGCAGAAAGGCCGGATCGAAGCGCAGGTCTTTTTCCAGGGCAAAGGAAAGAAAGCCGCGCGGCAGCTCCAGCGTGCTCACGCTGCCGTCCTCGATGATGGCCTGGGCGCGTTCTCCCGCGCGGACGCACAGGAAGGGCAGACCCCGCCTTCGCGCAAAGGCCTCGAAGTGGCGGCTGGTGTGCGCCACCCCGTTCACCTCATGGAATGAGTCGGGGAAGTAGGCCACGCGCGGCATTCTACCGTTCATGCAGTTCCTTCAGATCGCCTGCCACACGCGCCCTTTCCAAGCCGTAAGCTTTTCGGTTGCAAGCTGTTCGCCGCCTGCCGGATCATGCTCTTTCAAACCGGCAAAACTCTCAACTGTCATACTCGCCCATGGCCAGGCGCAACTGGCGCGACTCGCTCCAGGCCATGCGCAATCCGCCCGAAACCAGGCCCGCGCCCATCAGTTGCACCAGTCCAATCCCAATGCTCATCGCCCTGGGCGGCGCTCCGCCCGGCCACAGTTGGCTCAGCGGCCGCGCCACACCATTCGCGTCTGGATGGTAGACGCGCTCGTCCCAGGTGCGTGAGCCCTGCGGAAACTCCGGGTAGTGGCGGATCGCGTCGAGGGTCGATTGCAGCAGGCGGTGCTTCCACGGCTCGGCGTACTGGGGCATGAAGAGCACATCGCTCCTCTTTTGCCGCCGCACCTCGTGCACAAACTCGGTAAAGCTGGCCGCATTGGTCAGGTTGATGTTGGCGTTCGCTTCCACGCCGTGCCGGTCGCCGCCCGAGATCAACAGCATATTCCACCGCTCGGCCAATTGCCCCACCGCCCGGTTCTCACCCCAGTTGCGCAGCCCGTTCAACTCCATCGCATGCAAATAATTGCCATTCTTTTGGAGAAACTGGCCAACCAGGAACTCATACTTCTCCTTGCCGACCAAATACAGATCCCATAATGGGTGGTTGAAGACCACCAGCACATTGGGCTCCGCGTCGAGCGCCCGCAGAATCTCGGTCAGCCTTGTGTCGCTGGGGTGGGCGGTGAAATCGGCCAGCGTCTCCATCCACTCCGTGGCTCGGGCGCTGGGCAGGTTATGCACCCCCAGGTGAAAGGACTGCCCGTTATAGGGCGCCGTCCACTCCACCGAAACCGGAATCTGCCGCGCGCTGGGAACGGTGCGCAGCAGCATCGGCGCCGTGATGCTGTCGTGGTCGGTGATGGAGACCATCGGCCCGAGTTCCAGTTTCTCAATCTGGCGGCCTTCCAGGTCGAAGGCCAGCTTGGGCGTCATCGGCGGCGTCCAGTAGCTGGCCGCGTAGTCGATGCGCAGCCCGTGCATTCGCTCCGAGCGCTGCTCCAGCCGCGTGAGCAGGGGACGGGTTAGCGGGTACTGATTGCCCAGATTCGCCAGAAAATCCAGCGTTTCTTTCGACTGGTTGGTGTGGCTGTGCAACGAGACGCCACACCGGAAGCCCTGCGAGGCCTTCTTGTCGCGCCACAGGTATGAGATGGTCGAGCGGGCCATTTCTGCTCCTCAATTCCGCTGACAAGTTGGAATCTGAAGCTAGTATCCTATGCCGAAGATAAAAGGAGGGTTAACATAGCGCGAATCTGCCTTCAATTCGCCCGAGAATCAAGGAGGTAACGTGCAATCGGGAAAAATCTCCCGGCAATTGCAAGAAATTCTGGACGCGGGGCGAGGAAATCCTCTTGGCGTGGTGGGCGAAAATCTCTATTTGCTGGTTTTCGCCAGCTCCGGCCCCAGAAAATCCTCCAGGCTCCAGCCGGCCATCAGTTCCCGGCCAAGCGGCGTCGGCAGGCTCTCCGGGGGCGCGCCCTTGACGGCCTCGACCGCCAGGTAGTTCTCCGTCAGCCCCTGCCGCAGCAGTTCGAAGGCCTGTTCCGGCGTGTCGGCAAACTGAAACAGCTCCAGGTCCTTGGGTGAGATGGCCCCGGTGTCCACCAGCACGCCCAGGTTGAAGACCTTCTTCCAATACTCCGAGCCGTAGACGACCACGGTGATCTTCTTGGCCAGCTTGCGGGTCTGCGCCAGGGTCAGAATCTCGAACATCTCGTCCAGGGTTCCGAAGCCGCCGGGAAAGACCACCAGCGCCTTGGACAGGTAGGCGAACCACAGCTTGCGCATGAAAAAGTAGTGGAACTCGAAGTTCAGCGAGGGCGTGATGTAGGGGTTGGGCCGCTGCTCGAAGGGCAGCCGGATGTTCAGCCCGATGGTCTTGCCGCCGGCTTCGTGCGCGCCCCGGTTGGCCGCCTCCATAATGCCCGGCCCGCCGCCCGAGGTGACCACGAACCGGTGCCGCCGCGAGGGAATCCGCTTGGCCCAATCGGTCAGAAGGTGCGCCAGCCGCCGTGCGTCCTCGTAATAGCGGGCCATCTCGACGGCCGCCACGGCCCGCTTGAGCTGCAAACCCGTAGCCTTGCCAGAGGCGATCTCCGGCGCCTTGGCCGGCTGCTCCTCGCTGGGAGCGGGCTGCGTCGAGCCGGTGTTTTCCAGCAGCTCCAGGGCATGGTCGGCCTCCTCGCGCCCGTGAAAGCGCGCCGAGCCGAAGAAGACCACCGTGTCCTGAATCCGTTCCCGCCGGAAGCGCGCCAGGGGCTCCATGTACTCGGAGACAATGCGGATCAGCCGCCCGTCGGAGCTGCTGAGAAAGTTCGGGTTCTCATAGGCCAGCGGCGCATTCTCTAGCGGCGGAGGCGACCCGTTACCGGGAATGACGGCAGAACCGGGAGTAGCGACAGGGGAACACGAATTAGGGGCCGCGGCCTGCGCCGCGAGGTTTTCCGAGCTTGCTTCCGGGGCCGGCGAAGCGCTGGAGGCGCCCACGACCGCGGGGAGATCGGCGGGAGGCTGGCTTGCCCCCTGCTCCCCGCTCCCTGATTTCTCTTCCCTATTCCCTATTCCCTGTTCCCTGGTCCCTGTTTCTTCTTTTTCGTCGCTCATCTATTATCCGTCCCGGCGGCGGAGCGCGTCGTGAAACGCAATCCACAGATTCAAAAGCCCCAGTCCCGACACCAGGCCGCGCACCGCTCCGTGGGCCGCAAAAGCGCCGAGCAGGGGGAAGTGTGCAAACAGGGGGTTCTGGTCCCAAAAGCTCCTGGACCACGGCACATAGCAGACCGCCACGCCAATGTACATCCTCAGCAAGACGCGCAAAAACAGCTCGGCGCGCTCCAGCCAGCGAGGAATCCGCCGCGGGGTGCGCCGTGGCTGGAAGCCAGGCGCGGAAGCGGGCTCAATGCCGGGCGCGGAGCCCGATGCTGCCCCAGACACAGAGCCGGATCCGGCCTCAGGCGCGGGAGCCGGGCTCGGGTCAAGAGGGAACAATGTCAATTCCGGCTTCTGGGACATTTTGGGTCTACGCTCGCCATCCCCCGAGTTCCGCCGCGCCGTTCATTCAATCCGGCAGATCACGGCCAGATCGCGCGTGTGCGGCTGGAATCTCCGGCCGTCTTCCGTGCTGGGAAGACCGTCCGGCAGAGCTTCGGCCCGGCGGTCGAAAAAAACCTCCGGCTCAGGGACACAATATTGCAACGGTAACACAGCAGGCGCGGGTCGGACGGGAGCGGCAGAAGCCCAAGCACCGTGGGCTGCCGCTCCATTGCATTTTGCGCCGACTTTGCTGGTTGGCGGTAGAGCGGTTCTCCAGTTGCTATGGAGGGAAACCACTGCCGCTGAGTGGCTTTTTCCTCAAGAAAAAGCCACCTTACACGATTCTTAAAACTCCACATTAACTGGAGAACCGCTCTAGCGGCACAGGCCAAATTGTCTCGGCCTGCGTCCCTCTGTCCCCGTTCGTGGGCTCCGCCCGCCGGCCGCGCTCGTCAATGCGACGCGTTCGATGCGATCTGGTAGCTTCCGTAGTCGATGGTGAAGACCGCCGTGCCGCCAATCCGCACCTTGGTCTCGCTCCGGTTCTGCTCCGGCAGCCAGAAATCACCTGTCTTGGCATAGGTTTGCCGGATGAGCGTCCGCGAAATCCAGAACGAGGGGTTCCTCGCCGGCTCCGCCTCGATCTTTGCCAGCGCGAAATCCGCCGCATCCACCCAGATTTTGCCCTGATAGAGAAACTTGCTTTTTACGCGCGGCTCCACGGCCAGAATATAAGTCGGCCGGCCTCTCAGGCTTTCGCTTCCGGCCAGTTGAAAGCGGTAATTTTCCGGCGTCAGCGCCGTCGCCCCCTTGTCCTGCTGGGCCTCTCGTTCGCTTTCCACCGCGCGCTTCAACACCTTCTCGCAAAGCCCCTTGGAGCCGCTCTGGGCCAGGAAGCGAAAGCTCTTCCCCGACTTGGCGTCGTAGTTGACCTCGACGTCCATGCTGGCCGCAAATTTGTGGGGAAAACCCCGGTACTCCACCTGGTAATGGCGCACGGACTGGTAATGCTTCATATCCTCGGCCCGCGCCTGGTTATGGCGCTGCATCTGCTCCACAATCTGAGCGGAAGAGAGGCTGGCAGGTGCGGACAGGCTTGCATCTTCCGCCCACGCTTCCCCGGCCAATAGAACTGCCCCGGCCACCAGAACAAGCCAGGCCGCCAACAACGAAACTCGGTTGCGATCAAAAAACATACGTGCATCATACCCCCGAGAATCCACTGGCTGTCCACTACGCAGAACGGCGACGAGAAAAACTCAGCCTGGCGGCCGCGTCTTCCTGCCCAGGGGGTTGGCCGCGATCGGCCTTTGCGGCAGTTTCCCATTTTGGACAAGTTAGCGAAGAGCACTTTTCGGCACCGCGGCGGAGCAGCGCAGGGAGAAAAGTGCCCAGCATCAGGAGAAAAAGGACGCAGTATGAGGGAAAAGGGAGCGGTGATGGGGGAAAAATAAGGGAAATTCTGTTGTCACATGCGTTTGTGATGGCCGACACAGATTATGTTCCTGATAACAGACCAGACTAGGGGCCTTTTTAACCTCTCTCCGCCGCGGCATTGAAGATGTGCGGCCGGCGAAGAGTTCAGAGAGAGCGATAAGTCTAAACCATGGAGGCTTTAGCCCTTGTTCATTTGTGGTGGCCCAGTCCTGCGTCCGTCGCGCCAAAACCCTCACCGTCATCGGCACCGTTGCTGTCGTTGCATGGTGTTCTTCCGGTAGTTTCTCCTTCCCGCCTGGAGTCTCATTCTGAATTCAAATCAGGCGTTCTTTACCGTCAGGCATTCATAACCAGGAAGTTTCAGCTCAGGGGGTTTCCATGTTCGCCGCCATCAAGCCAGGTTGGAGCAAGCCGGCCACCATTCTTTTTGCTTCCGAATTGCCCGTCAATGAAAAGGCCTTTGCCGTTGCTCTGGCCGAAGCCGCCAAATTTGGTTCAGATCTGATCATTTTTCACGCCTACGACAGTTCCGACGCGAAGGCGCCGCAAGGCCTCGGAATCAGTTGCTGCGATTACGCCCGCGCCCGCGCCGAAAAACAATGCTTTGAACCTCTCGCCCAGCGCGCCAGCAATCTCGGCCTGCACTGCAAGATCGTGGTTCGCCCCGGTGCAGCCGCCGAGCAGATTCTCTCCTACCTGCGCGAGCAGAAGATCGACCAAGTCATCATGGGCGCGCACGCTCCCGGGCCCATCGGCAAGCTGCTGGTGAGCGCGACGACCGAGGCCGTGCTGCGCAACGCCAGTGTGCCGGTGAACGTGGTCGGCCCTGAGGTGGCGGAGAACTCCTATCGCAACTGCGCCATCTACACGATCCTCTGCTCGGTGGACGCGCACGAGTCCAGCCGCGTGGTGGCGGAGTTTGCCGCCGAGCTGGCCGCCCAATTCAACGCCCATCTGATCCTGCAGTACGTCCTCCCGCCGCAGGAATGCGACGAGGTTCTCGCTGGCCGCACCATCGGCGAGATTGCGGCGGAACTGCCCTCGCTGGTGCCGCCCCGTTTGCGGAACAAAATCAATCTTCGAATCAGGGCCGTGGTGGGCGATCGAACCGAGGAACTGCTCTACCAGAGCCGGTCTCAGCGGGCCAACCTGATTGTGCTGGGCGCGCACGGCGCCTCCCGGTTTGCCGCCATTACCCGCGCCGGCGTCGTCTACAAGATACTGGCCTATGCGCACTGCCCGGTGATCACGCTGTCGCCGGTGGTGCTGGCCGAGTGCGGCGTCGGCACGATCGAGGCTCAACTGCGCCCCTTTGAAGCCTGCCTGGCCGGTGTGTTCTAGAGCGGCTTCCCCAGGACTTGGCTGCTGAAGCCGGCGGTATCAGCAGCCAAGTCCGCAGCCGGTCCTGTCCCAGCTCCCAAAAGCGGGATTTGGGGCGACCACACCCGTCCCCATCACCCCCGCACCTATTTGTCGACACAAGGACGAGCGGTCAGAGAGCTACTTCGATCCGAGCGCCGTCAGAATCTGCGGAGCCAACTGGCTGACGTTGCCGGCTCCCAGGGTGAGGATCAGGTCGCCTTCTTTGGCTTGGGCGGCGACGGCGGCCACGGCAGAGGCGAAATCCGGCGCAAACTGTACCTGCGGCCCCTCGATGCGGCGGGCGAGCCGCTCGGCCGTGACGCCGGGGATGGGATCCTCGCTGGCGGCGTAGATCGGCAGCACGATCACGGTGTCGGCGTCAGTAAACGCGCCGCGAAACTCCTCCAGAAGATCAAGGGTGCGGGAGTAGCGGTGGGGCTGGAAGACGACGTGAATGCGCCGATGGGCGCACTGGCGGGCGGCGGCCAGGGTGGCGCGAACCTCGGTGGGATGGTGGCCGTAGTCGTCCACCACGGTGACGCCGCCGACCTGGCCGCGCCGCTGAAAGCGCCGGTCTACGCCGCTGAAGCGCTGAAGCCCCTCGGCGATCTGCCCGGCGGAGACCTCAAGCTGGTGGGCGATGGCCACCGCGGCGGTGGCGTTGAGCACATTGTGCCGCCCCGGAACGCGCAACTCGAAGGGCCCCAGCAGTTCGCTGGCGGTCCTCACCTGAAAGTGCGCAAAGCAGCTCTCGGAGGACGAGAGGCTGCCCTGGCCGGAAGCGAGAAACTCCAGCCGGTAGTCGGCCTTGTCCGCCACCCCGTAGGTGAAGACGCGCCGCTGCGCGCGGGGCAGAATCTCCCTGAGCAGCGGATTGTCCACGCAGGCGGTGACCGCGCCGTAAAACGGCACCTTGTCCATGAAGGCCAGAAAGGCCTCTTCGACATCGGCCATGTCCCGGTAGCAGTCCATGTGCTCGCGGTCGAGATTGGTGACCACGGCCAGAATGGGCGAGAGCTTGAGAAAGGAGCGGTCGCTCTCGTCGGCCTCGACCACCATGTACTGCGAGCTGCCCAGCTTGGCATTCGAGCCCAGAGAGTCCACACGGCCGCCCACCACAACTGTGGGGTCCAGGCCGCCGGCCGCCAGCACCGAGGCCACCATGGAAGTCGTCGTTGTTTTGCCGTGCATTCCGGCAATGGCGATCGAGTACTTCAGGCGCATCAGCTCGGCCAGCATCTCGGCGCGCTGAATAACGGGAATCTTGCGATCGTGCGCCTCGACTACTTCCGGATTGGTGGCGGGAACGGCCGAGCTGGCGACCACCACCGTAGCCCCGGCCACATTACTGGCCTTGTGGCCCTCGTAAATGGTGGCGCCCATCCGGGCCAGCCGGTCGGTCACCGGCCCGCGGCGCAGATCCGAGCCCGAGACCTTCATTTCAAGGTTGAGCAGAATCTCGGCAATGCCGCTCATGCCGATGCCGCCGATGCCGATGAAGTGCGCGTGCTGGGAGGTGGCAAACATGGGGTGCGAAACTTCACTGTAACATTAAGCGCGGAGAAGATTCTTTGCTTTGGAGCGGCATTTTCCCTTCCTCGCTTGGTTTTTTCGCCGAATGGCAGGCCGTGCACCGCGTTTTTCGGCTTTTTCAGCCGGCCTTGGCTCATGCTGGCGGGGGCTGCTGGCCCTGGGGAACTCCCCGTTCTATGCGCTTGATTTTGCGGCGTTGTAACCTTCTATTCATCTTGGCCCGGTAGCCTGATTATGGTGATAGCCCAAGTGCCCGAGATTCGCATCCATCAATCTCAGCTTCTGCCCGCGCCCGGCTCTCCAGAAGAGAAGCGGCCGGCAAAGGCAGTTTCGCGCGAGATTTCGGCGATTCGTGCCTTTCTGCTCTCGCGCGGCAATTCGGCGATGGCGGATCGCGGCTTCCACGGGCTGATGGTGCTGTGCGCCCTGAGCATCTTCGGCATTGTGGCGCTGATCGCCACCGAACTGGTGCTGCGCTCGAAGATGGCCTGGGGCCAGTTCGGGCTGGATTTTTTCTATAAGGCGTACCTCGACACCTACACCGGCCAGCCGATGTACTGGGATCCGGTGAACGGGCATTTCAGCGCCCTGCCGTTTCTCTATGGAACGCTGGTCTCGTCCTTTCTGGCGCTGCTGATGGCGGTGCCGCTGGCCATCGGCATAGCGGTGTTTTTAACTGAAATGTGCCCCCGGTGGCTGCGCGCTCCCTTGGCCTTCACCACCGAGTTGCTGGCGGCCATCCCCAGCGTAATCTATGGCTTGTGGGCGGTCTTCGTGCTGGTGCCGCTGCTCCGGGAGCATGTGAATCCCTGGCTGATCAAGGGCCTCGGCTGGACGGGATTTTTCGGTGACGACAACCCCACCGGCCTGGGATTTTTGGCGGCGGGCGTGATTCTGGCCATCATGATTCTGCCCATTGTCTCTTCGCTGACTCGCGAGGTGATGTTGGCCGTGCCGCATTCGCAGCGCGAGGCGGTGCTGGCCCTGGGCGCCACGCGCTGGGAGATGATCCGGATGGGCGTCCTGCGCAATGCGCGCATCGGCATTGTGGGCGCGGTGATCCTGGGCCTGGGGCGCGCCCTGGGGGAGACCATGGCGGTGACCATGGTCATCGGCAACAGTTCGGAGATTCACCGTTCGCTGTTGGCTAACGGCAGCACCATGGCCTCGGTGATCGCCAACCAGTTTGCCGAAGCCTCGGGCGATCTGCACCTGAGCGCGCTGATGGAAATCGGGCTGGCGCTGTTTATTGTGACCATCATCGTGAATGCCTTTGCCCGGCTGCTGGTCTGGATGGTGACGCGCGGCGCACCGTCGTCGACGCACTAAAAGCAGCTTTTAGCTTTTAGCCTTTAGCTCTTAGCTTTTAGCTTCTGGCAGAATGCTAAAAGCTGGGAGCGGGCAGCGGCGAAGGGAAGATTTGCAAGCGGCTGTTCGAGCGCGGCAGGAATCTGATTTTGCTTCCAACTCTTAGCCGCTAGCCTTTAGCTAAAAGCTAAGAGCTAAGAGCTAAAAGCTGTTTTCAGGAGAAGGCAAGCTGAAGACTGAACACAAGCTGCGGGTGCGAATGCGGACGCTGACCGATCACGCGGTGACTGGCCTGGCGGTGCTGGCGACCGTGCTGGTGGTGGCGCCGCTGGTGGCCATCTTCGTCTATCTCGTCTACAAGGGCGCCAGTTCCCTGAACCTGGACTTTTTCACGCAGATTCCCAAGCCGGTGGGCGAGTCGGGCGGCGGCATGGCCAACGCCATCGGCGGATCGGCGATGCTGCTGGGGCTGGGCAGTCTGATCGGCGTTCCCATCGGCATCGGCGGCGGAATCTTCCTGGCCGAGTTCGGCCGCGGCACCAAGCTGGCCAACGCGGTCCGCTTTACCGCCGATGTGCTGAATGGGGTTCCCTCGATCGTGATGGGCATTGCTGCCTACTCGCTGGTGGTGGTGCCGCAGGGGCATTTTTCCGCCTTTTCCGGTGGCGTGGCGCTGGGCATCATGATGATCCCCACCATCTGCCGCACCACCGAGGAGATGCTCCTCATGGTGCCGAACGCCGTCCGCGAGGCGGCCCTGGCCCTGGGTGTGCCCAACTGGCGGTCGGTGCTGGCCATCACCGTAAAAACCGCCTCGCCGGGCATTATCACCGGCTGCATGCTGGCCTTTGCGCGCGTGGCCGGCGAAACGGCGCCGCTGATCTTCACCGCCTTCGGCAATGCGTTCTGGAGCTCGAACCTCAACCAGCCCATCGCCGCTCTTCCGTTGCAGATTTATGTGTACGCAATCTCACCCTATGAGGATTGGCACCGGCTGGCGTGGGCCGGAGCGCTGGTCTTGATTGTGCTGATTGTGCTGGCGGTCTCACTGGTGCGCTACGTGACCAGCCGCGGTGTTTTGAAAGGGGCAAGCTAAAGTGGGCGTCGGCATCGAGGTAACCAACCTGAACGCGTGGTACGGAACCAATCACACGCTGCAGGAGATCAATCTGAAGATCCCGGCCAACCACGCCACGGCGCTGATTGGCCCCTCGGGCTGCGGCAAGAGCACTTTTGTGCGCTGCATCAACCGCATGCACGAGACCAACCCCATCGCGCGCGTCACCGGCACGGTGCGCATCGGCGATCTGGACATCTACGAAGACGCCAAGCCGGTCGAGATTCGCCGCCGCGTGGGCATGGTCTTCCAGCGGCCCAATCCCTTTCCCACCATGTCGATCTACGACAACGTGGCCGCGGGGCTCAAACTGAACGGCTACAGCAACCGGCACGAACTGGACGAAATTGTCGAGAAGTCGCTGAAAAACTCGGCGCTGTGGGACGAGGTGAAGGACGATCTGCGCAAGAAATCCGGTGCCAGCCTCTCGGGCGGCCAGCAGCAGCGTTTGTGCATTGCGCGCGCCCTGGCCGTCGATCCCGAGGTGCTGCTGATGGACGAGCCGGCCTCGGCCCTGGACCCGGTCTCCACCTCGAAGATCGAGGATCTGATCTTCCAGTTGAAGTCGCAGTATACGATTGTGATCGTGACTCACAACATGCAGCAGGCCGCCCGCGTGGCCGAAAACACCGGCTTCTTTTTGAATGGCCGCATGGTCGAATTCGACTCGACGCACAAGATCTTCACAAATCCCAGCGACAAACGCACCGAAGACTACATTACGGGCAGGTTCGGATGACGCGCATACGCTTTCAACAAAGCCTCGACGAACTGAAGGAGCAACTGCTGGTGATGGCCGGTCTGGCCGAGCAGGCCATTCAGCGCGCCATCGAGGCCTACCGCGTGCGCGATCTGTCGATTTGCGACCTGGTCAGCCGCAGCGAAATCGCCATCAACCGGATGGAGCGCGACATCGACCAGGCGGCCCTCGATCTGCTGGCGATGGAGCAGCCCATGGCCATCGATTTGCGCTTTATTTTGAGCGTCATCAAGATCAACGCCGATCTCGAGCGCGTGGGCGACGCGGCCAAGGCCATCAGCGACCGGGTGCGCAGCATGGAGCAGATGGGCGCGGTGGAGCTGCCGGTCGATATTCCGCGCATGGCCTCACTGGCCTCCGAGATGGTGCGCAAGAGCCTGCAATCGTTCATCGAGGCCGACGCCGTGCTGGCGCGCACGGTGCTCACCATGGACGACGCCGTGGACGCCATGAACCGCGCCGCTTATAAAGCCTTGACCGGCGTCATGGAGGAGCAGAGCCACCTGGCCCCGCAGGCCCTGAACGCGCTGATGATCGCCCGGGCTCTGGAACGCGTCGCCGACCACGCCACCGACATTGCCGAAGAGGTGATCTTCTGGGTGCAGGGCACCGACGTGCGCCACTACAAGAGCATGAAGACCGCCCCCGACCCTCATGAGATGGGGTGAGGCGCGGGTTTGCGTCTCACGCAGCACACGGTCACTGCTTGATTGATCCGGCCCCATTGGAATGTGACACTGGTTTCCACCCCAGCTGCAAAGTTGCAAGAAACAGGTCCTTCGACTCCGCTGCGCTCCGCTCAGGATGACAGCGGAGAGGGTGGGGCACCCAAATTTGTTCAGGGCAGGATCTAGCGGCAGGCTGGCTGGTCCTGAAACTCATGGCTTTCCGCCATCGCTACAAAGCCTCGCGCACAACTCAGAACCTGTTCTTCAAGAGAACTGTTGTTGAAGGTGTCCGGTGATATGAACGCGGCCCGCTTGCGCATTGCGAGGTAGGCTTCACTCAGCTTTTGCATGCTGTTGAATTCAGCCGTGAGGAGCGGGTACGCGCTGCGATCGTCGTCCGTGGAGACAGCGGCCGAAGCGAGAGCCAGATTCTTGTCTGCCAGCCTTTGCCGCCCGGCTACCCACTCTTCTGACACCGGAGTGTTATTCTCAACCGCGTTGACGATAGCGATTCGCCATTCCCGGATCAAGCTCATCTCTTCGATGCCCGCCTGGATGAAAGCTGTCGAGAAGCCCACCTTAACTTGGGGCGCGGGTTCCTGCACCTCTGAACCTGATGAGGGAAGCGTGAGAATCGTCCGATTGGTTTTGAACGATAGGGTTCCTTGAGTCAAAAGCGCAAGCGCCTCAATTTCGACATACGACTTTCCATTGATCTGAAGGATCTGTGCTTCGCCTGGGTGCCCTGTGATTGTGAATATGGGAGCCTTTTGCGGCGTTTGCGCGTCGCCACTTGCCGGCAGCATCAGAAGAGCGGCCGAGATTGTCGCAAGAACGGCAAGGATCTTTTTCATAGGACTTTCCTCGAAGATTCCTTAAGAGTTTTCCACGGCCCAATTCCGCATACTGTTCAATCTTGCACCCGGCCTCCTGGCCCTCTGATCGCCATCTTCGTAAAAGACAAAGAGGACGAGCCCGCAAGCTCCTCCTCTTTGTCGTCCGCAGTTTGGGGGACGGCTTCTAACCCGCTCGGCGCGCGGGACTACTTCTTGGCGGCGGCCTTGGCGGAGGCGGCCTTGACGGGGGCGATCACGTCCTTGGCGGCCTTGGCCACGCGGAACTTGACCACCGTCTTGGCCTTGATCTTGATGGCCTCGCCGGTCTGGGGGTTGCGGCCGACGCGCGCCTTGCGCTCCGCCTTGACCAGGCGGCCGATGCCGGGGATTACGAAGACGCCGTTCTTCTTGGTTTCCTTGACGGCGGTCTCCGCCAGCAGGTCCAGGAAGGCCGCGACTTGCTTGTTGGTCAGTTCCAGTTTCTCGGCCAGAAGCCGAGTCAGGGCAGTCTTGGTCAGTCCAGTAGCCATTCTGTGTTCTCCTTTGGGGCGTGCCCTGGGGCGCGCCGCTGTTGCCTGGGCTTCCTTCGCGAAGTGCGAACCGCATGGAGGGAGTGCGACCGAGGCAACGCTTGCACGAAACCCCTGCATTCATGCGGGTTCGGAGAACCCTGTCGTTCGTTACAATGCGGCTTTCGGGCGGCAGAAGTCAATGAAAAAACCGCGATTTCCACAATTTTCTTGGGGATTTGTGCGATTTCTGCCTGAATTTGCCGATTTTCACCGGGTTTTTCCGGTTTTAGTCGGTTTTGCCGGGGCCGTCCGGAGGTGAAACCCCATTTCGCAGGCTGCCGCGCGCGGCGCCTCAATCCAGGCCGAAGAGTACCTTTTTCCTGGGCGCAAGGGTCGCCGCGATGGGCGCGTTCAGCGCCTCCACCACCGGCGCGGCCAGCCGGAAATGGCGAATCAGCGTAGCGGCAAAGCCGTCCTCCAGGGCCGTCGCGGCGGGCAGAGTCGTGCTCAGCCCCCACTGGCGGCAGCGGATCAGGTCCAGCGCCGGGTGCTCCTTGGGAAAGCCCTTCGGGGGACGGACCAGCGGATTGCCTTCGAATTCCGAAAAAGTCTTCCGAATCGCAGCCGTCTGCAAGACTTTTCGGAACTCAAGGTGGTGCTCCAGCAGCCAGTGGCGAATGGCGGCCAGTTGCTCCTTTTCCGGCATCCAGGCTCCGGCGGCGACCACCACCTCCTTGGCGTCGATGTGGAAGTAGTAGCCCGCGCCGGAGGTCTTCTCCAGCCCCTCGTGCGACCACCAGGCCGCCACGTGGGTTTTGTAGGGCAGTTTGTTGGCGCTGAAGCGGGTGTCGCGATAGATCCTGAAGAGGCACTTTTCCGGCGGGCGCACAAAGCTGGGCGCGAAGCTCTCCATCTCCTCGGTCACCTTGGCGATGATGGCCAGCATCGGCTCCTTCAGCTCCGCCTCGAAGGTGGCCTTGCGCGGCGTGAACCACTCGCGGTCGTTGTGGCGGGCCAGGGCGCGCAGAAAGGCGAGGCCCTCGGGGCGCAGGTGGGCGGCTATGGGCAGCGTTGGCTTGGGCTTGGGAACCATACAAGGGGAGTTTAGCGCGAAGACCACCCCAAGGCTCTTTAAAATCTGCAGGATTTGAAGGGGACGGGCTGAAGCCTGTACCCTTCCGCGGAATCCACGCCGAAGGCAGTCGGCCGCACCGCAGGTGCCAGTTGGCCCCGCCGCAGGTGGTTACCGGATCACCTTCAACGCGCCGCGGAAGAGTCCATCGAAGTCGGCGGCCAGAGCTTTGTCCTTGGCGATGGCCTGTTCGATGGCCTTTTCAGCGGCAGGGCGCTGGTAGCCGAGGTTGACCAGCGCCGAGAGCACATCGTCGACGGCTGGTCCGCGCACCGCCGACGGCGCGGGCGCAACGGCGAAATCGTCCAGTTTGTCCTTGAGCTCAACCACCAGCCGCTCGGCCAGCTTCTTGCCNNACGCCGGGAATGCGCGTCAGTTGCGCGTGGTCCTGGCCGCGGATGGCCTGGACCGTCCGCTCCGAAGAAAGGCCGCTCAAAATCGTGACGGCCAGCTTGGGGCCGACGCCCGAGACGGTAATCAGCCGCTCGAAGAGCCGTTTTTCCTCGCGGTCGAGAAAGCCGAAGAGGGCGATCTGGTCCTCGGCGACCTTGGTATAGATGTGCAGGGCGGCCTCGGCGCCCACGGAGGGCAGCGCCGTGAAGGTGGGCACCGAAATGGTGACGTCATAGCCCACCCCGGCCGCCTCGATGATGGCCTGGCCAGGCTGTTTGTGGATGAGCTTTCCGCGCAGGTGAGCGATCATGGTGCCCTATTGTAGATTCTCCGGCCGCCTGAGGAACACCAATCTCGCTCAACCGCAGCCCCGGCCGCGTCCCAAGATAAATTCAGATAAATCCGGAAATGGCTCCGGCCCACCCCCGCCGGATACAATAGGGTTCTGAGCTGCGGCAGACGGGCGGCGCACGATTTTTGAATTCTGGAGCAGGTGCACGTGAGAGGCATAAACTGCCGCGGTCTGCGGCTCAAGCTGGTTGCAGGACTGACAATCGCGCTCTTGACGCCCGCGCTGACCGTGGTCGCGGCGCACGCGCAGACGGCCACGACGACGACGCTGACCGCAGGCACGCTGAGCGGCTGCTCGCAAGCTCTTACGGTGAATGTAACCGCGGGTGGAAATGCGGTCTCCTCCGGCACTGTCACCATCGAAGACGAGTTCAATGGCAGCAGCAGTCAGATTCAACTGGCCTCCGTGGCTCTGAGCTCCGGTACGGCCAGCCCGACGGTCTCCCTGGCGGAGGGTAGCCACAGCCTGACTGCGGTCTTTGACGGCACCACGGCCGACCAGGTCTCGACCTCATCGCCGGTTGCCGTGAGCGTTAACTCGCAGTGCGAATTTATGGTGGGGGTCTCAAATTTCACGCCGGCCACAACTCCCGCGAATACCCTCACGCCCGGTCAGACGGGCACGGCCATCGTTTCCGTCATCCCCTCCCAGGAGTTTGTTTCTTCGCTGACGGCTCCGGCGACCGTCACGCTCTCCTGCTCGGGCCTTCCCGATAATGCCTCTTGCAACTTTACTCCGGAGAATGTGGAGATTCTGAGCACCACCACGACCGCGCTTACCAGCACGATGACCATTCAAACGCAGGCGGCTTCCACGGCCTCGGCCTCGCCGGCTCATCAGCGGCGTAATGGCCCCAGTCCCATCGCCTGGGCGTTTCTGTTGCCCGGTGCTCTGGGGCTGGGCGGACTGGCCTGGGGAACGCGCCGCCGCCGGGGTGTCCGTGGGACGGCCAGCCGCTGGCTCAGCCGACTTTCGCTCCTGATGCTGGTTGGCCTGGTCACCCTGCTGGGCACGACCGCCTGCAATCCGCGCTACGACTACTTGAATCACAGCCCGTCCCCCAACGCGGCGACTCCAGCTGGGACGTACAATGTGACCGTCACTGGGGTGTACAACAACGGCGTCAGCGCCACAACGCACTCCGCCAACTTTGTGCTAACGGTAAATTAGAAGGCAAGCCACAGGCCGCATGAACCACTGGCACTCCCTTCCGGTGGAGTTGTACGAATTGGTGGAGCAGAGGGCGGCTACGGTGTTGCTGGAGTGCGCCCAGCCCGGCGCCGCCGAGCCCTGGACCCGGCTTTTTACCCAGCCTGCGCGTATTGTTGCGGCCAATGAGCTCGCGGAGATTCCCCGCCTCTTTGCTGAAATCGAAGGCGCGGTGGCGGCCGGCAGCTTTGCCGCGGGGTTTTTCGCCTACGAGTGCGGCGGCTGCTTTGAACCTACTGCGGCCGTGCGGCCCAGCCCCGCTCCCGGCCCATTCGGCGTGCCGCTGGCCTGGTTTGGCATTTACGAGCGCTGCTATTGCTTCGACCACAGCACAGGAGGCTTTGTGGACGGCGATCCACCGGGAATGGAGCGCTTCGCGACCGGCCGCCGCGACGAAGAGCCCGCTCCCGAGGCTTTGCTGGAGGCCGAATTCGGCCTCTCGGAGGCCGAGTATGCCGAACGCATTGCGGCCATCCATGAGTGGATTTGCGCGGGCGAGATTTATCAGCTCAACTTCACGGTTCCCATGCGGGTGCGGACGTCAGCCGCTCCAGCGGCGCTCTACTCCCGGTTGCGCAACCGCCAGCCGGTCGAGTACGGCGCCTTTCTGCACGCCCAGCCCTACCACCGCATTCTCTCCTTCTCGCCCGAGCTGTTTTTTCAGTTGGAAGACGACGGCTCCACGCGCCGCATCACCACCCGTCCGATGAAAGGAACCGCGCATCGCGGCCGCACCACCGGCGAAGACCGCCAGCTCTCGGAGTGGCTGCGCAACGACCCCAAAAACCGCAGCGAAAACCTGATGATCGTCGATTTGCTGCGCAACGATCTGGGCCGCCTGTGCCGCTTCGGCAGCGTCCGGGCCGAAAACCTCTTCGCCGTCGAGCGCTACCCGACCCTCTGGCAGATGACCTCGACCATCACCGGCGAAGTGCGCCCCGAGGTTGGATTCCAGCAGATCTTCCGGGCGCTGTTCCCCTGCGGCTCGATCACCGGCGCGCCCAAGGTGCGGGCCATGCAACTGACGGCCAAAGTCGAGCCGGAAGCCAGGGGCGTTTATACCGGGGCCATCGGCTACTTCTCGCGCGAGCGGACGGTCTTCAACGTGGCCATTCGGACGCTGGAGTTAAACGGCAAAGGCGGAGAATTGGAGGGACAAAGCAGGGCGTTGAACGGCAAAGGCGAGGAGTCGAACGGAGAAGGCGAGAAACCCGGCGGTGAACTTGACGGACAAAGCGGCCTCCAGTTTGGGCGGATGGGCGTCGGAGGGGGCATCGTCGCCGACTCCGATGCGGCCAGCGAGTTCCGCGAATGCCTCTTGAAGGCTGAATTTCTCACCGGCCCGCCCAATCGCTTTCCAGAGCGCTTTTCGCTGGTGGAGACGCTGCTCTGGCGCGAGGGCTTTCCGTTGTTCGAGTTGCACCTCGACCGGCTGGAGGATTCGGCCGGCTACTTTGGATTCGCCTGTGACAGAGCCGAGGTCCGGGCCGCGCTCATGGCCCACGCCGCAACCTTCGCAAGCCCAGAGCCGAGCCCAAAGCTGAGCCCGGAGCCAAGCCAGTCGCCGCACCAGCCGCCGAAACCAGGCCCGCGCAAGGTTCGCCTGCTGCTCGATCCCGAAGGCGGATTGCGGATCGAGAGCGAAATTCTGCCCGAGAGTGCGGTGAGTCCAGCCGCAAAGCCCGTCCGCATTCGCATTTCAGCTGAGCGCACTGATCCGCGCGACCGGATGCTCTTCCACAAGACCACGCACCGGCCGGTCTACGCGGCGGCCTTCAAGGCGGCCACTGAGGCCGGCTTTGACGACGTACTGTTTCTCAACCTGCGCGGCGAGGTCACCGAAGGCGCTATCAGCAACATTTTCATCGAAAAGGACGGCCGATGGTTTACGCCGCCCGTGGAGTGCGGTCTGTTGGCCGGGGTCTTCCGGCGCCATCTGCTGGAGTTGCGCCCCGGAGAGCAGCCGTTGCCCGGCGGGGAGCAAGATCAGGTTTTTGCTGCTGGGGTTCAAGAGCGAGTGCTCTATCCCGGCGATCTGCGCCAGGCCGGCGCCGTCTATCTGACGAACGCCGTGCGCGGTCTGCGGCGCGCGATCATTGACTGGGAAAACCAGCAGGCGTGAGCGCCATTCTCTCCGGTTTGCGCGCTACCTTGATCGCCCGGTGCGTGTGCTCCAGCTCTCGGTTTTGAGAGCAGGGATTCCACGAAAAACCGGCAAAACTCAACTCACCGAAGGCAGCCCGGCCAGCGCCATGGCGATTTCCTCGGCCGGATACTCGTAGTTTTCCAGCTTTCCGGCCTGGTAGGCGATGTAGGACTGCATGTCGAAGTGGCCGTGACCGCTCAAAACAAAGAGAATTGTCCGCTCCTTGCCCTCTTCCTTGGCCTGGAGGGCCTCGCGGATCGCGGCGGCGACGGCGTGGTTGGCCTCCGGCGCAGGGATGATGCCCTCGGCGCGGGCAAATTGAATCCCGGCCGCGAAGGCGTCCAACTGCTGCACGGTGGTGGCTTCCACCAGTCCCAGGTCCATCACGTGCGAGACCAGCGGGGCCATGCCGTGGTAGCGCAGCCCGCCGGCGTGAATTCCCGGCGGAATGAAGGTCGAGCCCAGCGTGTGCATTCTCATCAGCGGCGTCAGGTGCGCGGTGTCGCCGAAGTCGTAGGCGAAATGGCCTTTTGTCAGGCTGGGGCAGGCCGACGGCTCGACGGCCACCACGCGCGCCTGACTCTGTCCCTTGAGCTTGCGGCCCAGGTAGGGCATCGCCAGGCCGGCAAAGTTCGATCCGCCGCCCGCGCAGGCCAGGATCACATCCGGTTCATCGCCAGCCAGCGCCATCTGCTCGATGGTTTCCAGGCCGATCACCGTCTGGTGCAGCAGCACGTGGTTCAGCACGCTGCCCAGCGCGTACTTTGTGTTGGGATCCTTGGCGGCTACTTCGACGGCCTCGGAGATGGCGATGCCCAGCGAGCCGTTGGTGTCGGGGTGCTCGGCCAGAATGGCGCGGCCCGACTCGGTTTCGATGCTCGGGCTGGAGGTGACCGAGGCGCCATAGGCCTCCATCAGCGCACGGCGATAGGGCTTTTGGTCGTAGCTCACGCGCACCATGTAAACCTTGCACTCGATGCCGAAGAAGGCACAGGCCATGGCCAGCGACGACCCCCACTGGCCGGCTCCGGTCTCGGTCGAAAGCCGCTTGGTGCCTTCGATTTTGTTGTAATAGGCCTGCGGCACGGCGGTGTTCGGCTTGTGCGAGCCGGCCGGGCTCACGCCCTCGTACTTGTAGTAGATTTTGGCGGGTGTATCCAGCGCCTTTTCCAGCCGCCGCGCACGAAAGAGCGGCGCGGGCCGCCACTGCGCGTAGACCTGCCGCACCGGACCGGGAATCTCAATCTCCCGCTCCCGGCTCACCTCCTGCTGAATCAGGCTCATAGGAAAGAGCGGCGCCAGGTCCTCCGGTCCAATCGGCTGCAGCGTTCCAGGATGCAGCACGGGCGCCATCGGCTTGGGCAGATCGGCGACGATGTTATACCAGGCAAGGGGAATGCGGTTTTGCGGAAGGTTGTACTGGATGGATTCCATGCGGAAATTCTATCAGCCCGAACGGCAGGCAGGAGGGGACTTTGCCAGCGGCCAGGATTGCACCTCGCCCCCTTCCCTCTGATCGAGTGGCTCCAGAAAGCCTCAGATCAACTCGTCGCGGCCCGCGAGCCCCAACTCCTTGACGATTTTGCCCACATCCTGGGAGCGGTCGCGGTGCGCGACCAGCAGCGCATCCTCGGTGTCCACGATGACCAGGTTTTCGACGCCCACCATGGCTACGAACTTTTTCGGGCTGTAGACGTAGTTGTTGGCGGCGTCCAGAGCCATGTGCCCCAGAGATTCGGTCACGTTGCCCTCGCCGTCTCCGCGCAGCCGGGTTTCGAGTTGGTACTCGTAGAGCGAGGCCCAGGAGCCCAGATCGTTCCAGGCAAATTCGGCCGGGATGCAGTAGAGGCGGGAGAGGTGCTCGCCCTTGGCTGAGCGTGGCTCCAGCACGGCGTAATCGACTGAAATGTTCTCGCACTTGGGGTAGGCCGTGCGGAAGACCTCTTCGAACTGGGGCGTACCGTACGCGGCGGCAATGGCCTCCAGCAGGGGGGCGGTCTCCGGCAGGTGCTCCCGGACGGCGTTGGCCAGCGTGCGCGCCGTCCACAGGAACATGCCCGCATTCCAGTAGTAGTTGCCCGCGGCGACGAACTCCTCGGCGCGGTTCTGGTTGGGTTTTTCGATGAAGCGGCGAACGTGGAGGGCGGCGTCGTCCTTGGTGAAGTCGCCGGTCTCGATGTAGCCGTAACCGGTCTCGGCGCGCGTGGGCTCAATGCCCAGAACCACGATGTGGTCGCCGGCCGAGGCCACGGCGATGCCTCTTTGCAGCGCCTTGAGGAAGCGCGGCTCGTCGGCGATCACGTGATCGGAGGGGAAGACTCCCAGCACCGCGTCGGGATTTTGCCGCTCGATGAGGAAGGCGGCCAGTCCGCAGGCCGGAGCGGTGTTGCGCGCCACCGGCTCCTGCACGATCTGGCTGGCGGGCACACCCTTTAACTGGTCGGCGATCTCGCCTGCCAGGTACTCGTTGGTGATGACCCAGGTCTTCTCCGGCGTGGCCAGCGGCTTGAGCCGCTCGACGGTTTGCTGGATCATGGAGCGCTCGCCATCCAGCGCCAGAACCTGCTTGGCATGGGCGCGGCGGGAGCGAGGCCAGAAGCGCGTACCACTGCCTCCGGCAAGAATCACGGGACGAAAATCAACAGGCTTCGACATTGAAGACACATCCTACCCGACAGAGAGTACATTTGCACAGTGATGGATGATTTTTTTTGCACAAAGTTTGTAGAGTTTGCTGGGAATAGACGAAATTTAGACGAAATGCAAGAAAAAGCATACCACGGGCTCCCCAGTTGCCGGGTTTTTCCAGCTTCATAGCAAAACAGGGAGAACTTATCCTGAAGCGGAGAGCTCGAATTCTGGAGCGAAGCGCTGGAACCGGCCCCGGCTTCCACTCCGGTTTGCTCCGTTGGCGGTGGTGTGCTAACCTTGATTTCTGTGCCGTAGTACGGGCGAAGTGGTGGTGTGCCCGTACGTTTTTTAGGGTCTCCGGGGCGGTTTCCGGGTGGAATGGGCTGGCGTAGCTCAGCTGGNNTCCCTTCGCCAGCTCCACTGAAGGAAAGTGGAATACGGAGTTGAAGCGGCAAAAAGTTTTACTGGCGCCAGAGTTTTTCAGGCGCCGGGCTTGGCCTCGGTGACGATTCCGCTGAGACGCATGTTCCTGTGAGCCGGTGATTTTCCGGATGGGGTTGTGCGCTGAAGTGGGTGAGGCGCGGCAGGCAGGCAGGTTGAGCACAGGTGGCCGAGCGGTTAATGGCAGCAGACTGTAAATCTGCCGCTCCTTGGAGCTACGGAGGTTCGAATCCTCCCCTGTGCACCATGATTTGAGGGGCTGGAATGCGCCGAGAGCTGGAGAAGCGCGAGGGGCGGAGGAACGCCGGTTCGACTTCGACGGATTTGATTTCGGCGGATTCGAGTTCCGCGGTGCCGGATTCGGCCGGATTGGGTAGTTCAGCAGGCTCGGTTTCGGATCTTGACCGGCGGTTTCGGTTGGCTCTGCTGCTGTACGCGGTCCTGGCGATGCTGGTTTGGTTTACTCTAGGCGAGGGCAAGGTCCTCGTCGGCGATAGGCTGGTGGAGTTGCGGTGGCTTCCGCTGGTGGTCCTCGGCGGACTGGCATTGCGCACCGTCTTGGCCCGTCAGGCGGAGAAGATTCGCCGCGAGGGGAATGGGGAGGTCGGTTCGACGCCCCGCAGGTTGCAAAAGAAGGGCTGATGTAGCTCAGTTGGTAGAGCACTCCCTTGGTAAGGGAGAGGTCACCGGTTCAAACCCGGTCATCAGCTCCAGAAATTCAGCTTCTAGCTGCTAGCTTTTAGTTTCTAGCCAGTGCGGTAGCGAGTTGGGCCGATGCGGCCAAACCGGGCAAGAACGAGCTGGAAGCTGGCGGCTAAAGGCTGTTTTCGCGGGAGTAACTCAGTGGTAGAGTCACAGCCTTCCAAGCTGTTGGTCGCGGGTTCGATCCCCGTCTCCCGCTCCATTCGGGGGCCCCGAAAGCAGGGTTTTAACGGGCGCTGCCGGTCTCGGACCAGGCCCTGAGAAGCGCGCGCGGCCTGCCACAGGTGGAAGCGCCGCCGCTGGGGCGATGCTGCAAGGTGCAGGCCCGCTCTTAAGGGGCGCATTAGAAGCTTTTGCGCTTCCGTCATGCGGGGGCGCGGCGGGAAATTAAGTCTAACGGAAGGAACTGAAGGGCATGGGCAAGGAAAAGTTTGACCGTTCGAAGCCGCACGTGAACGTGGGAACGATCGGGCACATTGATCACGGCAAGACGACGTTGACGGCGGCCATCACCAAAGTGTTGGGCAAGCACAACCCTAAGAATGTATTCCGTTCCTTCGACTCGATTGACAACGCGCCGGAAGAGCGNNACCGGCGCGGCGCAGATGGATGGCGCGATTCTGGTGGTGGCGGCGACCGACGGCCCCATGCCGCAGACCAAGGAGCACGTTCTATTGGCCCGGCAGGTGGGCGTTCCCTGCATCGTGGTCTTTTTGAACAAGTGCGACGCGGTCGATGATGAAGAACTGATCGACCTGGTGGAGATGGAAGTTCGCGAGCTGCTGTCGAAGTACCAGTTCCCGGGCGACGACGTTCCGGTGATTCGCGGGTCGGCTTTGGGCGCCTTGAACGGCGAGCCGAAGTGGGAAGCCAAGATCGATGAGCTGATGGAGGCGGTCGACACGTACGTTCCGCAGCCGAATCGCGCCGTGGATATGCCCTTCCTGATGCCCATCGAGGACATCTTCTCGATCTCCGGGCGCGGCACGGTGGTCACCGGCCGCATTGAGCGCGGCAAGGTGAAGGTGGGCGAGGCGTGCGAGATCGTGGGCTTCCGCG
>PMPH01000143.1 GCA_003161045.1 Acidobacteriaceae bacterium | reverse complement strand
GCGGGGTGTACTCCTTGCCCTGGGCCATGACGCCCACGTGGTCACCCTGCTGGGTCACCTTGAAGGGGACCATCTTCATCTCGTCGTTCACTTCGTTGTAACGGCGGCCCATGAAGCGCTTGATGGAGAAGATGGTGTTCTCCGGGTTGGTGATGGCCTGGCGCTTGGCCACCTGGCCCACCAGGCGCTCGCCGCTCTTGGAAAACGCGACGATCGAAGGGGTAGTGCGCGCGCCCTCTTCATTGGCAATCACTTTGGGCTCGCCGCCCTCGAGGACCGCGACGCAGGAGTTGGTGGTTCCGAGATCGATTCCGATAATCTTTGCCATGGTGGTTTCCTATCCTATGGAACAAACTTTTCGACTCTTCAAGAGTGCCAGATTGAGTGTATTGTTGTCAACCTTTCTTGATGTAGTTTTTATAAACTACGCCCGATTTTTCTCACCTCAAGCCGACCGCCCCTGATACTATAGTTGAGTTTCCTTCAAGTCCTGAAAAAGCGGCAAAAACCCGGGCCTGAAGGCCCTGCTCATTCGCTTTCTTTCAGGGGGCTAAAGCCCCCTGCTCCCTCCTGAATCTTCGATTTACAACTGTAGCGCTAGGCCGTGCCAAATTTCCCCTCTATCTGGCCAGCCTGCCCCTGCCCCATCCACCATCCTGCCCCAGCCCCGTTCAGTTATCCCATCCAATTGCTCCCTGCCTTCGGCGAGATTGCTCTCCGCCGCCCGGCAAGACGGCAGGAACCGTCCGCCCCTGCGCCGCGCATCACTGGCGGCAGCCGCCGCAATCGTTTACCCTCAGTAGTTCTCTCCAAGATGACCACCGCCGCCGCCCAAGCACGCTATCCGCTGACCCAGGGCGTGAACCCGTGGCTGGTGACGGTCTCGGTGATGCTGCCCACCTTCATGGAGGTGCTGGACACGGCCATCGCCTCGGTGGCTCTGCCCTACATTGCCGGGAGCCTGTCGGCCTCGAACTCCGAGGCCACCTGGGTGCTGACCAGCTACCTGGTGGCCAACGCGGTCATTCTGCCCGCCTCGAACTGGTTTGCCCGCCGCTTTGGCCGCAAGCGCTTCCTGCTCTTCTGCGTGATCGTCTTCACCATCGCCTCGTTTTTCTGTGGCGCGGCGCCCTCCTTGGGCATCATTCTGCTGGCCAGGGTCTTGCAGGGAGCGGGCGGCGGCGCACTGCAGCCCTTGTCGCAAGCGATACTGCTCGAAAGCTTTCCTCTGGCCGAGCGCTCGATGTCCATGGCCGCCTACGCCCTCGGCATCGTGGTCGCTCCGGTGATCGGACCTACCCTTGGCGGCTGGCTCACTGATACCTTCAGTTGGCGCTACGCTTTTTACATCAACATCCCCGTCGGCATTCTGGCGGTCATCATGATCACTCGCTTCGTCCACGACCCGCCCTACATCAAAAACGCCAAAGTTGGCCCCTTCGACAACCTCGGCTTCGGCCTGCTTGTCGTCTGGACCGGCTGCCTCCAGATTGTGCTCGACAAGGG
The DNA here is from genome assembly GCA_003161045.1 of Acidobacteriaceae bacterium. GTDB lineage: Bacteria > Acidobacteriota > Terriglobia > Terriglobales > Acidobacteriaceae > Telmatobacter. The sequence goes on along the minus strand of PMPH01000143.1, from coordinate 23,083 downwards.
CCAGGAGGACGACTGGTTTGGAGCTCTCTGGGTGCGCTGGGCGGTGGCGGCGCTGGTGGTCGCCCTGATCGGCTGGATCTGGCGTTCCTGGGCCACGCCCAACGGCCTAGTCAACCTGCACGTCGTCAAGGACCGCAACTTCCGCACTGGCTGCTTGCTCATCGCTCTGCTGGGCATGTGCATTTACATCACCATCGCCATCCTGCCCCTCTACTACCAGGAGGTCCTGGGCTACACCGCTTTCACCGCCGGCCTGGTCGTGGGCCCGCGCGGCATCGGCTCCTTCATCGGTTCGCCCATCATCGGCTTTCTCGGCTCCCGCATTGACAACCGCAAGCTGCTCAGCGCCGGCTTTCTGGGCTTTGCCATCTGTGCACTCATCTTCGGCGACGTCAACCTCGACATCGGCCCCTACACGCTGCTGATTCCCATCACGCTGACCGGCTTTGCCTTGAGCTTTGTTTTCGTCCCGCTGGCCACCATGACCACCTCCACGCTCTCCAATCAGGAGATGGGCAACGCCACCGGACTCTTCAACATGCTGCGCAATATCGGCGGGTCAATTGGGATTTCGATGGCCACGACGGCGCTGATTCGCCGCGCCGACCTGCACCAGACCGAGATCGGCGCCAACCTTGGCCCTTCGAGCATTGTCTTGCAGCAGAAGTCGGCGGCCATCGCCGGCTACCTGGGCCACCGCCTGGGCCCCTCCGCCGGCCGCCCCGGCTCCATGGGCTTCATCTACGGCCTGATGCAGCAGCAATCCGTTCTCATGGCCTACGTGGATGTCTTCCGCTGGACGGCGCTTCTGGCCTTCTTCTGCGCCGGAGCGGTGTGGCTCTTCAAGAAGCCGATCAAACCCGGAGGCCCGCCGCAGGGAATGCATTGAGGGAGGAGATTGCCAGACGATCGGGCCAGTTGCCGGACCGCCTCCCAGAGACGGCAGCCCCACCTGCTAAACTCTCACTCGTAATGCTCCACATGGTCTACGCCAATCTGCTCATCGCGGCCGCCGCTTACCTGCTCGGCTCCATCCCCTGCGGGTACCTGCTCGTCCGCTTCTATTGCCATCAGGACATTCGCCAGGCTGGCAGCGGCAACATCGGCGCCACCAACGTCCTGCGCGCTGGCGGGAAGGGGCTGGGCGCGGTCACCTTTCTGCTCGATATGCTGAAGGGCTCGGCCGCCGTCGGACTGGGCGCCCTGCTCGGCGCTCTGCTGCTGCCCCACTGCCCGCTGCGCGACGNNGGTTTCAAAGGCGGCAAGGGCGTGGCCACCGGCTTTGGCGTCTTCCTGGTCGCCGCTCCCTGGGGCGCGCTGGCCGCCATCGCCGTCTTCGCCGTGGTGCTGGCGCTCAGCCGCTACGTCTCGCTGGCCTCGATCCTGGGCGCGGCCAGCTTTCCGCTCTTCGCCTGGCTGCTGAGCCGGACGCATCCGGAGGCGGGCAGGCCGGTCTTCTACATCGCCGTTCAGGCCGCCGTGGCACTGATCATCATCGCCAAGCACCACCAGAATATTCGCCGCCTGCTGGCCGGCACGGAGTCCCGCTTTGGTAAAGGGAGGTTCGCATGAGCCGCATTATCGTGCTGGGTTGCGGCGCCTGGGGCACCGCCATCGCCCTTTCGCTCGACCGCCGCGGCGGCCACCAGATCACGCTCTGGTCGCACAGCCCTGAGGAGGCCCAGGAAATCGTGGCCGCTGGCGAGAACAAGCTCTATCTGCCCGGCTTTCCCATTCCCGCCAGAATCACCGTCACCAGCGACGCGGCCGCCGTGGCCGATGCGGAGATTGTGGTCTCGGTCGTCCCCTCGAAGTTTCTCCGCCCCACGCTGGTCCGCTTGCGCCCCCATCTTCACTCCGGCCAGATCATCGTCAGCGCCACCAAAGGCATCGAGGACCACAGCTTCCTGCGCATGACCGAGGTCATCGCCGGCTGCCTGGCGGAAACGGTGCGTGCGGAAACCGGCCAGCAGTTGCCCGCCCTCGACCTGCCGATTGGCGCCTTCAGCGGCCCCAGCTTCGCGCTGGAGGTCGCCCAAGGCCAGCCCACCGCCGTCACCGTGGCCTTCGACGACTTCGGAAGCCCCGGCGGCACGGGCTCGCCAGCAAGCGCTCCTGGAGCGCAGGGGAGGGACGACAGCTCTTCATCGCTGGAGCGAGGCTCGTCCATTGCCGCCCGCATTCAGGCCGAATTCTCCTCCGAAAGCCTCCGCCTCTACACCTCGACGGATGTAATCGGCGTCGAGTTGGGCGGAGCGCTGAAAAATGTCATCGCCATCGCCGCCGGCGTCGCCTCTGGGGTGGGTTTGGGCTACAACTCGGCCGCCGCTCTGATCACCCGCGGCATCGCCGAGATTACCCGCCTCGCCGTAGCCTGCGGTGGCCGCCGCGAAACCCTCGCCGGCCTTTCCGGCGTGGGCGATCTGGTGCTCACCTGCACCGGTTCGCTCTCGCGCAACCGCACCGTGGGCCAGGAGCTGGGCCGAGGCCGCAAACTTCCCGAGATTCTGGCCGGTTTGGGCGGCAAAGTCGCCGAGGGCGTTCTGACCACCCGCGCCGCCTTGGGCCTGGCCCGTCAGCACGGCATCGAAATGCCCATCGCCGAGCAGATGGAGCTGATCCTGAACGAAGGCAAGAATCCCCGCGAGGCCATTCGAGAGCTGATGCTCCGCCCCGGCAAGGACGAGCAGTAGAAACTATCCCCCGCGCCACCCTCTTTTCCTGTCCAGACCGTGCAATTCTGGGCAGCATGCCCGCGTTTCCGAGTCTAGGCTCAATTGCATAAGGGCCCGCTCCCACCAGCCCTTGGCCGTCGAACAAAACCGCACAGGAGGACGCAATGAACTATCACTTCACGAATATCCAACTCATCGTAGCCGCGTGTGTACTCATCGTCGTGGTTGTCATCGCCATTGCCGCGTACCTTTCACACCGCAAAGCCAAAACCTTGGCCCTGCGCAATCGTTTCGGCGCCGAGTACGACCGCGCCGTCCTCACGCACGGCTCCTCACACAAGGCCGAAGCCAAGCTGACCGAGCGCGAAACCCGCGTGGAAGCCCTGAAGATCCGCGAGCTCAGCGCCACTGAGCGGGAGCGCTTTGTCTCCGAATGGCAAACGGTCCAGTCCCGCTTCGTCGACCATCCCAAGGCCGCCGTCACCGAAGCCGACGACCTGGTCTCCGCGCTCCTTGAAGCGCGCGGCTATCCCCAGTCCAGCTTCGAGCAGCGCGCCGACGATGTATCCGTCAGCTATCCCCGCGTCATGGAAAACTACCGTCTGGCCCACGCCGTCGCGGTCCGGCTCGGCCAGGTTGAAGCCACCACGGAAGAGCTCCGCACCGCCATGATCCAATATCGCGCCATCTTCGATGAACTCGTTCAGGCTCAAAAACCCGTTTAACCGAACGTTGCCGCATGACCCTGCGCTGTTGAACTGCCGACTCTCCTCGAATCAACAAAACCGGGGGGATCGCTGCATTTTTATGGACGATTGCAGGTGGCCTTGCGCGAAAGAAGAATCCCCCGGGCATAATCCATTTTCCTTACAAATCCGATGTTTTTTGTAGACAATACCCATCTGGGGTATGGTACAAAGGTTTAGCAGGGATTTTCTTCCTTGCTGGAGAAACAGCACAACCTATGAGCATTGAATCCGCACAAGAACCTCCGAGTACGTGGAGTTCTGCCCTGTGCCGCGATGAGCGCTCAGGTAACCGCCTCTAGCCTGATTAGAGACGGTCACCTCACCGCTCTTCACGGCATTCGACCTGTGAATTGAGCGCGTGAGGCGGTTTTTCCCATCAAGCCATCTCGCCCCCTCCCGAACCTATAGTCCATCGCGCCATGATATCCGCCGGATTGCGCCCTTGCGCCTCCGGAGAGCGAGCGCGCGTAGGGACTCGACGAGGAGGAATCATGAAGAACAATCTGCATTTGATCCGGAAGCCCCTTCGCCTGAGCTGCCTCTGGATTCCGACGGGGAATCTGAAGCGGCCCCTGGCCTGCGTCTGGGTGGAGGCCGGCGCTCCGCGTGCCGGTTCCGCCGCATCCGCCGACTCTGAAGCCGGGGGGTTGTGCCTGTGCGCATAGTAGAGCCCCAACTCGAAACCGCCGCGGCACCCATCAAAGGCGTCGTGGTGCGCCGCCGCTGGCAGAGGCATTTGCTCACCTTTCTGATGGTCTTCGGCCCTGGCCTGATCGTGATGGAGGCGGACAACGACGCCGGAGCGGTCTCCACTTACATGCAGGCCGGCGGCCAGTACGGCCTGCATCTGCTCTGGATTCTGATTGTGCTGCTGCCCATCTGCTACTTTGTGCAGGAGATGGTGGCCCGGCTGGGCATCGCCACCGGCAAGGGCCACGCCGCCATGATCTACGAGCGTTTCGGAAAATGGTGGGGACATTTTTCGCTCTTCGATCTGCTCCTGGTCAACTTTCTGACTCTGATTACGGAATTCGCAGCGATTTCGCTGGCTTTCATCGCGATGGGAGTCAACCCCTGGATTTCGGTGCCGGTCTCGGCGCTGGGACTTACGCTGATGGTCGTGACGGGAAGCTACCTGCGCTGGGAGCGCATCGTTATCGCGCTCTGCCTGATGGATCTGACCTGGTTCGTGCTGGCCTATATTGTCCATCCCGACTGGGCCGCCGTCGCCTACTTCACACTGGTTCCCACCATGCCTGCGGGTGGCATCACCAGCAGCCTCGTCTTTCTCGTCATCGCCATTGTCGGCACCACCATCGCGCCCTGGCAGCTCTTCTTCCAGCAAAGCTGCGTGGCCGAAAAACGGCTGCGCTTTGCCGATCTGAAGTGGGCGCGGCTCGATACACTCATCGGCTCCGTCTTCACCGTCGCAGTTGCCGGCGCCATGATGCTGGTGGGCAACTACGGTTACCAGCACAGAATCGCATTTGAAGATCCCGCGCAGCTTGCTCTTGCTCTCGGCCCGCTGGCCGGTCATTTCGTCCGCAATGGTGTGCTGTTGCTGATGGTCAATGCCGCCGTGCTGGGTACGACGGCCATTTCATTAGCCAGCGCCTGGGCTTACGGCGAGGTCAAGGGCTGGGAGCACTCGCTGCACAAGAAGCTGTGGGAGGCTCCGGGCTTCTACGCAACCTACATCGCTTGTGTTGGCGCGGCCGCGGCGATTGTGCTGATTCCTCACGTGCCGTTGCAACTGGTCATCGTCAGCGTACAGGTCTTCGCCGGGCTGATTCTTCCCTCGGCCATCATCTTCCTGCAACTGCTGCTCAACGACCGCGAGTTGCTCGGCGAGCGCTGGGTGAACCGGCCCTGGAATAACGTCATCAACTGGACGATCGTCGCCGTCCTCTTTGCCCTGTCGCTGCTGCTGGCCGCGCAGGTGATGCTACCCAATCTCTTTAACTGAAAGCGCGAGGTGACTTATGGCAACCATGCAGAATGTACTGAACACCGAATACTTCCGCGTCATCCATCCGCTCGACGATGCGCCCGAGGAGAAATGCTCCAGTGAGGGCCTGGGCCACATCGCCATGACTCCGGCGGTTCGCATCTCGCTGACCGTGCTGCGCGGCTACCTGATCCTGATGACGCTCATGCTCGGCTATCACGTACTCGATCTGGCCGGCGCGCTTCACCAGTTGCGATAGAGCATTTTCAGGGTTGGCAAAGAGTGAAGCCGCAACTGCCGGGTGGATTTTTCCTTGAGAAAAATCCACCCGGAATGCACTTGGCGACTCAACGGTAATCCTGAAAATGCTATCGAGGCCCGCAAATCAACCCCATGTTCACACGGCGCGCCTTCCCCGCAAACTACGATAGTCAGGAGCCAGAGCATGGGACCGCTGCTGGAAAAGTCACTTCACGTAGGCGCGAATCAGTTCGATCAGATCCTCGGCCAGTTCGGGGGCAATCCGCTCCTTGGCGCCATCGGTCAGGTGAAAGCGGATGTGGTCCTCCAGAATCTCGCCCATCAGTCCGTTGACGCCGCCATGCACAGCGGCCAGCAGCATCAGTTGGCCGCTGCAATCCTCATCGCCGGCCAAGGAGCGCTCAACCGCATCTAACTGGCCACGGAGCTTGCGCAGCCGGTGCAGCAGTTTCACTTTTTCCCGCTCAGGCTGGGACATGAGATTTCCCCCTTGACAATACCCACCCCCGGTATTTTATCTACGGGGTGGGGTATGGTTTCATCTTCATTTTATCCCGAATTCCGCAGGTTACGCGCTACGATTGGAAGACTTCCTGATGTTCGCAATCCGCTGCAAAGGCTTTATGCTCCGTCGCCCCCCATGTGCCCGTCTCCGCCGGCTGGCCGCCCTTGCGCTCGCACTGGCCGCGGTAGCCGTCCGCGCCCAGGCGCCCGATGCGTTCCCTTCGGCCCCAGCGCCGCCATCGCAGCCCGCGCCACAGTTCTCCGAGACCGCTTCCGCGCTGCCTCTGCCCGATCCCCAGCATGGCGGAAATCCCCTGCATGGAGGCTGCCCAGAGCCGCCTTGCGCGCCGGCCCCGGCCGTCTCCAACACACCAGAGGCAGAAGCTCCCATCCTCTCGATGGCTCCGCACCATGGCGCTGACCGCTGGTGGCTCTCCGGCCAGGCCAACGTCATCTTCCAGGGCGATCTGCCCTTCCACTCGCCGTATGAGGGCACCAACAGCTTTCGCAACGCGGCCGAATACAAGACCTCGCTGCTGGGAACACTCTACGGAGTGCTCCGGCCCACCCGCTCAATCCGCTACTCGACCGACCTGATCCTGGATCTGGAGAGTTCCGGCGGACGCGGCCTCAGCGAGGCTCTCGGGCTGGCCGGCTTCACCAACCTCGACGTGGTGCGTAACCCCAACCTGGGCTCGACCCCTTACATCGCCCGCTACGGAATTCATCAGGTCATCGGCCTGACAAAGGAGACCACCAGCCAGGAGCCGGGCTTCTTTGCCGTGGCCCCCAGCGTGCCCGTCCGCCGCATCGAGTTCCGCATCGGCAAAATGACGCTGCCGGACTTTTTCGACGTGAACTCGATCGGCTCCGACAGCCACCTGCAATTCATGAACTGGACGGTGGACAACAACGGCGCCTGGGATTACGCCGCCGACACCCGCGGCTACACCGTCGGCGGCATGGCCGAGTACGACGACCGGTCGTGGAGCCTGCGCTACGGCCTCTTCGCCATGCCCACCGTGGCCAATGGCATCGACATGGACTGGGCCTTCAGCCGCGCTCACGCCCAGAACGGCGAGTTCGAGCTGCGCCACAGCTTCATTCCCAGGCGCAAGGGAACCGAGCGCCTCCTCTTCTTCGCCAACCGCGCCCACATGGGGACTTACCGCGAGGCCGTCGACGCCTTCCTGTATGGCGCCGACCAATCTCTTCCCGCGCCCAACATTCTTCTCCACGAGCACTTTGGCGCGCTGAAGTACGGCTTCGGCTACAACGCCGAGCAGGAATTGACGGAGAATCTGCGCGTCTTCGGCCGCTTCGGCTGGAACGAGGGCCAGCACGAGTCCTACGTCTACACCGAGGTGGACCAGACGGCCGAGGCCGGCGCCGACTACACCGGCACGCGCTGGCGTCGCCCGGCGGACAAGATCGGCCTGGCCGTGGTCTCGAACGCCATCAAGCGCGACCACCAGAACTATCTGCGCCTGGGCGGCCTCGGCTTCCTTCTGGGCGACGGCAACCTCAACTACGGCCGCGAAAACATTGTCGAAAGCTACTACACCCTGCACGCCTGGCGGGGCCTGTTCTACTCGGTCGATGTGCAGCACATCAACGACCCCGGCTATAACCGCGACCGCGGCCCGGTCTGGGTGGGTTCCGTGCGCGCGCACATCGATTTTTAAGGCAGAAATAGGGATTTTTGAGGCAGAAACAGGGATTATTGCACAGCTTCCAGCTTCTTGCTTTAGCTGGAAGCCGGGAGTTTGAAGCCTCGCCTACTTGCCCGCCCCGGTCGGCGGCGTCTGCTGCGGCGGGTCCGGGGGCAGCGTCACGATCACCTCGTTGGGCTTGGCGTAGTGCAGCTTCTCCCGCGCCACGCGCGCGATGGCGTCCGGGTCGGACTTGAGCTGCTCGACGCGCTGGTGCAGGCGCCCATTCTCCTGGCCGAGATCATCGATCTCCTTGCGCAACTGCCGCTCCTCGACCCGTTTTTGCTGCCAGACCGAAATCCCGTTCCTGCCGTTGAACACGTGCCAGCCCAGCAGCAGCGCCAGCGCCACGACCACCACCGTGGCCGCCGGACGCCAGAGCCGCCGCGCAAACTCCGCCACCCGCCTGTGCAAGGGGATGGGAAGGCCTTCGCCCTCGCTGACCACGGCATTCTTTCCGGCTTGCGTCTTCCCGTCTGGCATAAAATCCAATCCGCTCTCTAACTCAGCACAAATTTCTTGGCCGCGGCCTTCAGCGCCTCCGAGTCCTGCTCGCTGCGCGCCTCGGTGTAAGCCCGCACCACCGGCTCGGTACCAGAGAGCCGGTAGCAGACCCAGGAGCCGTCGGCCAGAATCAGCTTCAGCCCGTCGGTGCGCACCACGCTGGCCACCTTACGCCCGCTCAGCTCGACAGGATCAACCTTCAATTTCTCAGTGAACGCGGCCATCCCCTCTGGGGTCAAGTGGAAGTTCTCCCGAAGCGGATAAAAGGAACCAACCTTGGCAAATAGCTCCTTCAATTGCACGCCCAGGCTTTTGCCGCGCGTGGCCACCATCTCGGCCATCAGCAGGCCCGCCAGCACGCCGTCTTTTTCCGGCACATGGCCGCGAATCGTCAGCCCCGCCGACTCCTCGCCGCCAATGGCGATCTTGTCGCCGTTGATCAGCTCGCCAATGTACTTGAAGCCCACCGGCGTCTCATAAAGCGGAACCTTGTGGTAATCGGCCAGGGCGTTGATCAGGTTGGTCGTGGCCACGCTCTTGGCCACGCCGTTGCGCCAGCCGCGCGTCTCCACCAGGTAGTCGAACAGCAGCGCGATGATGTAGTTCGGCTGGATGAAGCTGCCGTCCGCATCCACAATGCCGAAGCGGTCGGCGTCGCCGTCGGTGGCCATGCCGAGATGCGCACCCATCTCCTTCATCTTCGCCTTGGCGTCGCCCAGCAGCTCGTCGGACGGCTCCGGCGCATGGCCGCCGAAGAGCACGTCGCGATAATCGTGCACCGTCTCGACCGCGACCCCGGCCTCGCGCAAAATATCGGAGCTGTAGCCGCGCCCCGCGCCCCAGAAGGGGTCGTAGACCACCTTGATCTTCGACTTGGCGATGGCCTTCAAATCCACCAGCTCGGCCAGCCGCTTCAGGAAGGCCGGCTTCACATCGGCCGTCTCAAACCCCCTCGCGGGGGGATTGGCTACGGGAATCGCCGCGCCGCTCGTCTGCAAGGCCGCAATCGCCGCCTCGATCTTCCCGGTCACTTCAGGCAGCGACGGAGCGCCGTCCGAGGTCGAGAACTTGATGCCGTTATACTCCGGCGGATTGTGCGAGGCGGTGAAGTTGATCGCCCCGGAGGCCTTCAACTCCCGCACCGCAAAAGCAATCGCAGGTGTAGGCGCGGCCTCGGGAATCACAACGGGCCCGACGCCAGCCCCGGCCAGCACGCGCGCCGCCACGTCCACAAAGCTCTCGCCCAGAAAGCGCGGGTCGCGGCCCACCAAAACCCGATGCGGCTCCGGCTGCGTCTTCACGAAGGCGGCAATGCCGGCCACCGCCAGCCGTATATTGGCCACGGTAAACTCATCGGCCACAATCGCTCGCCAACCCGAGGTGCCAAACTTGATCGCTGTCGTCATCGCTTTCTCCATTGCGCCGTTTGCATCGATTGTAACTTCTTGCCTTCCAATTCCAACTCATGGAGCAAGCCGGGCCGCGTCGAATTCCCATTTTTCCACTTTCGATTGGCTCGAAAAGTGGCTATCCTGAAAGAGATCGAGAAGATGCGGTTCTGAAACTGGAGTTTTCTCATGGCCGCCCACACCTACGAAAGCGCACTCCAGATGGCCGAATCGCTGAGCGTCGAAGAGCAGCTTCGCTTGATTGCGGAGTTGGCTGCCCGCACCGGCAAGGGCGCTGCTTCCGAGCCGCAGCACAGCATCCTCGAGTTGCGCGGTCTTGGACAGGAAATCTGGCAAGGGATCGACGCGCAGCAATACGTCCATTGCGAACGTGCCTCATGGAATGGCTGAGAAAACTGCACGGAACGATTGTCGGCCTGGATTCACGACCCCGTAAACTGGCCTTGGAAGCGCCTATGCCCGCCCCCACACCTCCAGCCCGCATCGTCCTCACCACCACGGCCAACCCCGAGGAGGCTGCCCGTCTGGGGCGCACCCTGGTCGAGGAGCGGCTGGTGGCCTGCGCCACCTTGATTTCCTCCGTCCAGTCGATTTACCGCTGGCAGGGTGCGGTCGAGTCTGCCGCTGAAACGCTGCTGCTCTTGAAGACCAGCCCCGATCAACTGGCGGCCCTGGAAGCCCGGCTGCACGAGCTGCACAGCTACCAGACCCCGGAATTTCTGGTCTTGAAGGTCGATGCCGCCAGCCAGCCCTATCTCGACTGGCTGACGGCCAGCCTCGGCCAGCCCTGATCTCCGGCTTTGCGGCCCTGCTGGCCGGCTTCCTGGCCCAATGCAACTTCCCGGCCCTAGTCCCCCTGTCCGTGCGGTTGCGGAATGCTGTCCACAAAAGCCTGGGTGCCCCAGGTCCCGTTTTTGGGACCTGGGAAACTCTCCATTCGTCCGATCGCGCTACGGACGCCCAGTTTCCCCTCTTCTCGCGCCCGGCTTCACGGCTTGCCCCGCGGCCCTTCCCGGCACGGCGACCGGCTTGTCTGGTATTCTGGCCTAGTCTGCTTCTCATGCGCTGGTTAATGATTGTCCTTCTCGTCTCGCTCGTGGCCCTGCTGATCGCAGCCGCCGGGCTGGCGCGTCACATTTGGGTCCAGCATGAGCGAATTCGCTCCAAGCCCGCCGCGGGAGCCGGAGAAGCCCCTGAGTCGGCTTCCGGCCCGGCGGAGAAAACCGGCGTGGAAAGAAAGATTTAAGGCCTTCCCGCCGACTCTTGGCCATGGATTGCAGTTTTTATTCGTCGAAAGGACGTTGTTTCCCGTGAGTAATCAGAATTCCGCAGCCGCCAACCCGTCCGAAGTACGCGAAATCTCCATCGCCCATAGTCCCGACTCCGATGACGCCTTCATGTTCTATGGCCTGGCCACCAACAAGGTCCGCGTCCCCGGCTACAAGTTCTCCCATACCCTGTGCGACATCGAGACCCTCAACCGCCGCGCCCAGGATGAGGCCTTCTTCGACGTAACCGCCATCAGCTTCCACGCCTACCCCTACCTGCAGCAGAACTACACGCTGATGGGCTGCGGCGGCAGCGTGGGCGAGGGCTACGGCCCCATAATCGTCTCCAGCAAGCCGCTGGCGCTCGAAGACCTGGGCCGCGTCAAAATCGCCGTCCCCGGCACCCTCACCACCGCCTACCTGGCGCTCAAAATCTTCAACCCCGAGCTCAAGACCGAGACCGTGCCCTTCGACAAGATCATCCCGGCAATTAAGGCCGGGACCTTTGACGCCGGGCTGATCATCCACGAGGGCCAGCTCAGCTACTCCTCCAGCGGGCTCAAAAAGGTTCTCGACCTGGGCGCCTGGTGGCGCGAGACCACCGGCATGATGCTGCCCCTGGGCGGTAACGCCATTCGCCGCTCGCTGGGCGCCGAGGCCCACAAGATCATCTCCAAGGCCCTGCGCGACAGCATCCAGCACGCCCTGGACCACCGCGAACAGGCTCTCGAATACGCCATGCAGTTTGCCCGCGACCTGGACTCGCGGCTGGCCAACCGCTTTGTCAGCATGTACGTCAACGAACGCACCCTTGACTACGGCGCCGACGGCCGCGAGGCCATCCGCAAGCTGCTCGACCTGGGCCACGAGCGCGGCATTATTCCCATAAAGCCCCAGGTAGACTTCGTCGATTGAAACCGGCCCGGCTGCTGGCTGGCCTCGCAAAAACCCCGAGCGGCAAAACTTTAATGAGAGCCGCCGGGGCAGAGTGCCAGTCAGCCCAGGCGCAGTACTTTGGGCACTCACATTTGCGCCTGAAAGTCATTGAAGATAGACAAGAATCTTGGTTTGCTCTCTAAACAATTTCTAACCTTCGCCGATGCATCCATCATGGAGGCCTTCCAGGATGCTCGCCAACTCTACGCCCGTTTTTCTGCTCGCATCGGCTGATCCCACTCTGCTGGCCGCCTTTGAGCCCGTTCTTTCCACCGGCGGAGCGCGCGTGGAAATCTATCTCTCCGCCGAGGCCGCTCTGCCGGCGCTCACCGCGCCCCATGTGCCCACGCTGGCCCTGCTCGACGTCACCCTGCCGGGCATGGAGATGGGCCAATTGCTCGCGGCCGCGCGCGCCGAAGCCTGCGGCAGGCACTTCCCGATTCTTCTGATCTCGGATACCGTGAGCCGGGAGTGGACCGACCGGCTGGCGGAAAACGTCATCGACGACCTGGTGCCGCGCGCGACCGAGCCCGCCTTCCTGCGCCTCCGGCTCGATGCCGCGCTGAGCCACCACAGCAAATCGCGCGAACTGGAACTGCTGCGCGAGAATGCCGCACTCAATTCCCAGACCGACCTGCTGACCGGCGTCTACAACCGCCAAACCATTCTCTCCATGCTGTTTCGCGAAACCGACCGCGTACAGCGCATGAAGAGTTCGCTGTGCATGATCCTGTTCGACATCGACGACTTCGGCCACTGGAATGCCCGGCTGGGTTCGGCGGCCTGCGACGAACTGCTTTGCCAGGTGGTGGCCCGCACCACGCGCCTGCTGCGCAGCTACGACCTGCTGGGCCGTGCCGGCAAGGACGAGTTTCTGCTGGCTCTGCCCGGCTGCAGCAGCGTCAACGCCGTGATGATGGCCGAGCGCCTGCGCGCCGACGTCTTCTCAACGCCCTTTCGCGTGGGCCGCGACGCCATCCGCCTTTCGGCCTGCTTCGGCATTGCCTCCAGCCTGGGCCGCTCTCCGGTCGTCGTTCTGCGCGATGCTGAGCAGGCGCTCCAGTTGGCCAAGACTACCGGTCCTGAGACCATCCAGTGCGTCGGCGACTGCCCGCAGCCCAGCGCCGCGCCGGTCCCCTTCCTCTCGCCCACCTCCGGTGACGAACTGCTCGCCTGGTAGGCGCCAACGAGAGCCCACAGCTGGCTTGAGGCCTGTATTCCTGGGTGATTTGAGGCGAATGCCTTCTGGAAGCTGTTGCTCAGACCGCCGGCCGGACCGGTTTTTTCTGCCGAGGGTCGAGTTCGGCTTCGGCGGCGTGGAGGTCGGACTGGCGGTCCATCCACTCGTCGAGGCGCGAGCGCTTGAAGCGCCAGCGGTTGCCCAGCTTGAAGGCGGGCACGAAACCCTCGGAGGCGTACTTGTAGAGTGTGTCGGGCGAGATGGCGAGGTACTCCGAGGCCTGACGAATGTCCATGACCTCGCGCACCTCGGGAACCAGCAGATTGGAGCGGGCAGCGGCGTTGCGCACGAAAACCTCCCGAGGCGGAAAAGGAAATAGCCTTAGAGAAAACTCCGGCAATTCCGCCGGTAGTCTTGTATATAACGCGGATTTGTCAGCCTTTCAAGGGGTTTTCTAGCAGTTTCTGGAAATTCCTGGCTTTCAGGACTCCGATGGGGTGGCCTGAAGGTGAAGAAGCTGGCAATGGACGCAGCGGGTTGCGTTTTGGCTGCCGCCAGCCGCAAGGGATTGCGTTGTTACGACGGATGGTGCGCTTTCATGCTACTTCTGGCCGTCCGGACGAGGCAGCGGGGGCTGCTGCCCGTTCTCGGAGCCGGTCGAGCCGGAGGTCGAGCCAGCCGGAAGGCGCTGGTTTTCGAGGCCCTCCAGCCGCGCCTTGATCGCGGTGAACTCCAGGGTGGCCGTCGTGTACTCCGCCTGCGGGGGCAGGATGCGGGCAATCTCCTGCTGGGTGCGCAGGATGCGGCTGGGAGTCTGGGGGTGGCCGGCGAAGAGCTTGGCCACCGCGCCAGGATTCCGCTTTTCCAGGGCCTGCACCCTCTCAAAGAAGCTGATGTAAGCCCGCGGGTCGTAGCCGGCCCGGTAGATGTATTGCACGCCCAGGTAGTCGGCCTGCTCCTCGAATTCGCGGGAAAACTGCATGAAGGCGGCGGGCACGACGATTCCCGAGGCCGCCGAGAGGCCGCAACCGGCCCAGCCGCCCACCATAATCAGCGGGATGGCGCCCAACTGGGTGTAGCCCAGGCGGGTCATCTCGCGCGCCGCGTGGTGGGCGCAGACGTGCGCGATCTCATGGGCCATCACCCCGGCCAGTTCCGCCTCGTTACCGGCCTTCAGAATCAGGCCGGAGCTGACGAAGAGGAAGCCGCCGGGCAGCGCGAAGGCGTTGATCTGCTCCGAATCGATCACCTTGATGGTGAACGGTTGCTGGCAATCAGAGTTCATCACAATCTTCTGGCCGATGCGGTTCATGTACCCGGTCACCAGCGGATCGGAGATCAAAGGAACGCTCTTTTCGATCTCCAGGGCATAGAGCTTGCCCATCCTGCTCTCGGTTCCGGCCGAGTACCAGTTGCCCAGGCCAGGGCCGCCGATCCGGCGGTGGCCCACGGCGCTCACATCGTCGATCGAGCCCGGCTTCACGTTCGTCTTCCGGCTGCCCGGCTCGATTGCCTTCTCTGGATTGACGGTGTCGGCCGGAGTATCGCCGCCGACGGGGGTGGTTCCGGGCGCCGGCTGGGCCGTTGGCGTGCTCGGCGGGGCGGTGCTCGGCGGAGTGGGCTGCGCCCATGAGCGCGCGGTCAAGGCAAGAGCCAGCGTGAGCACAGCCAGCACTGCTGCATGGGAAGCTCGCCGAACTGTCCGCATGGCCTCACCTCCGGCACCACTCCATTCTCGCAGCTTACAGCCCTGCCGTGAACCGTTCTGTTTCCATACAGCAAATCTATAGCGAATATGTTAAGCTGGCTTAAGCTAGACGGTTTGGAGGGGAAGTCATGCTGAAAGTCGGAGCCTTCGAGGCAAAAAATCGATTTGGTTCCCTGCTCGACCGCGTCGAGGCCGGCGAGGAGATTCTCATTACCCGCCACGGAAGGCCCGTCGCGCGGCTGACCCGGCCATTCACTGAATTTGACCGCGAGCAGGCGCGAGCGGCAGCCGTGCGAATCCGGCAACGGGCGATGGAAACGAAGACAGGTCCATTCAACTGGGAGGAATGGAAGAGCTACCGGGATGAAGGAAGGCGGTGAGCCTGGTCATCGACGCTTCCGCCACGCTCGCCTGGATTTACCCGGACGAGATCACGGCGCTCATTGAAGCCGTCTTCGACCGGGTCATCGAAGAAGATGCGTGGGTTCCTACCCTTTGGCGCATCGAGGTTGCCAATTGCCTTGCGGGAAGCGTTCGCCGCAATCGCCTCAGCCTCGCAAAGCGGGATGATGCACTGTCCAATCTGGCTCGTCTGCCCATCTTCGACGATGCCGAAACAGGGGTGCGCGTCTGGGACAAAACCCTGCTCCTGGCAGACCGTCACAAGTTGACTGTCTACGACGCCACCTATCTGGAACTGGCCCTGCGCCTTTCGCTGCCGCTGGCCACCCTCGACGACGACCTGCGCGAGGCCGCGCAACGGGAAGGCGTTGCGCTGCTGGGGAAGTAGCTGAGTTTGGCGAGCGGGAAGAGCACGCCACAGGCCTGTAAAGAGTCCTTGATTGCGGAGCAGACGTACTACCGCTGGCGCAAGGAGTATGGCGGACTACAGGTGGATCAGGCGCGGCGGCTGAAGGAACTTGAGCAGGAGAACGCAAAGCTGAAGCGGTTGGTGGCAGATCTGAGCCTGGACAAACTGGTGCTGAAAGACATCGCCTCGGGAAACTCCTGAGCCCTGAGCGACGGCGTAGTGCGGTGGACCATGCCAGTGAACACGGCATGAGTGAACGGCGAGCGTGTTGACTGGTCAATCAGCCACGCAGCACGCAGCGCTACCAACCGACACAGCGCGAAGACGAAGATCAACTAACCCAGGCCATCATTTCGCTGGCCAGCCAATATGGACGCTATGGATACCCCACCCCAGCGACGAAGACCTGTCGCCGGGGACCCCGGACCGGCGCATCACCGCGCTGTTGAAGCGGGCTGGCTGGCAAGTGGGCAAGGATCGGGTGGAGAGGATCTCCAGTCCAGGAAGCTCGGAGCGTTATTGCGCACGTTCCCGGTATTCTCCGGCCATTCTTGCGGGAGTGAGTCAGCCTATGTTCACTCAGCGCTTTAGCTTCGAGTACTGTTCCTCCGTCAGGCTCAGGAAAACTCCGCCCCTGCCAATCTCGATTGCCTGGTCCAGTGCCTGCCGGCTCTCCAGGTTTGACAACCCCCGCCCAGCTCAACCAACTCGACGACCTTGCCCGGTGAAGCGAAGCACAGCTTCTTGGGCAAGGGGGTCTTGAGATCGAGCTCCAGGAACTGGCAGTGCCAGCCATTGCGGCATTGGAACGACATGTACACTCGGTGCCGCGAATCCTGGCTGGTCATGGATTCAGTATAGGCGAATAAGAGGCGAAGAGTATCCGCAATCCGAGGTGCCGCGGCGTATCCAATTGGCCATGAAACCAGCCAAGCCCAGGGTCAAGGCTTACAAGACGACACGATTCGGTGTGGGAATGCAGCCCGGCACTGTCGAGTGGGAGTTGAACCCGCGTAGGCTCAGGGCGGAGCGACACGATGAGAACCGTCAGCAGGCCGCAGAAGAATGAGTTCAAGCGATATCCGTTCCTCTTTCCAAGCAGGACAAGGCGGTCTCCAGAAGGCCTCACGGCCTTTCTGTGTTCCAATGGGGTTGAATAAGGGGTGACGAAGGAACAAGCTGAAACCCGCATTTTCACTGGGTGAAACCCCTCTTTTGCCCCCGCTGTAAGAATTCCTGTGAGTCCACTTGGGTCTATTTCGGCACTTTATACTTCCAGTAAGTTATTGATAACACACGCGATATACACTTTCCCAAGCTGAATGTCGCCGGTTCGATCCCGGTCTCCCGCTCCAAAATCATCAACAGTCCCGACCTTTTGTCCTAAATCGTCTGTAATCCTGCTCTCCCGCTCCAAAAGCCTCAAAAGTTCATGTAAAACCGTCTTGAAGCGGCGTCCGGCTTGCCCTCTAACCCCACGCATCCACGGTGACAAACCGGTGGCTCGCCTGGTAGCGCGCAATCAGTTGGCCGGCCGCGGCGACAGATGGGGCGCGGTTGGCCAAGCTGTCCAGGTGGCTGCCGTCGTGGAGCACAATGTTGGCCGCCCGCCGCCGCCGCTCCAAGCGGTCGATCGAGTGCATCAGCCGCGCCGCAATCCGGTCGGCGGAAGGCTCGCGCCAGTCAGAGGTCATCGCATTCCACAGCACCGGCACCATCCCCAGCCGCCTTGCCGCCCGCAGCACCGCGGGCCGGCGCGCGCCAAAGGGCGGACGAAAGTAGCGCACCGGCGCGCCGGTAATCTGCTCCAAAGTCTGGCTGGTGCGGGCCAGTTCCTCCTCAATGCGGCTGGAGGCGGCCAACGCCAGGTTCAAATGGCTCCAGGAATGGCTCCCGATCAGGTGACCGGCATCGGCGATGCTCCGCACCAGCGCCGGCTTGGCCTGGGCGCGGCTACCCATCATAAAAAAGGTCGCCCGCAGGCCGTGGCTGGCCAATAGCTCCAACAGGCGCGGCGTCCAGGCCGGATTGGGCCCGTCGTCGAAGGTGAGCGCCAATTCGCCGGGCCGCGCGGGGGCAATCAGCGTGGGACCGAAGAGCTGCGAGCCGGGCCACATGGCCGCGTAGGCGCAGCCGCCAGCGGCCAGACCCACTCCGGCCGCCGCGCCTAGCCCGGCAGAGATTCCTGTTGCCAGAGGTGAAAGCATCCTGCCCTTTAGTGTGCCGCGCCGAGGGGGGCAAGGGCAAGCAAAAGCCAACACTCGCTGCCGCCGCCCAAGACCTCGCGATGAAAAGCAAGAACTCGCAATTGGCACTCCGGCCGGCCATTCCCTGCCCCAACAGCCCGCTTTCCGGCTAACCTAGGC
This sequence comes from Acidobacteriaceae bacterium, assembly GCA_003161045.1. Taxonomy (GTDB): domain Bacteria; phylum Acidobacteriota; class Terriglobia; order Terriglobales; family Acidobacteriaceae; genus Telmatobacter. The sequence continues at coordinate 5,052 of PMPH01000143.1, read as the reverse complement.
CGTGCTTTTGCGTCCAACCAAAGCGCCAACTCCCTACGGAACCTTGCCCGGCCCCATCTGGCCCCGTAGAATAAAGCATTGCAGGAGTTTCCAAGGCAAATGACGCTCAACCTTCGCAGGATTCTTTTTGTCGCACTGGGCTGCGGCCTCGTTTTTACGCTCGTCCCCGTCCTCGAAGCCCAGCAGACGGACAATCCGCCTGCTCAGCCAGCGCCGGCCAACGGCCAGGATCAGACCGCGGGCCAGGCTGTAGACCCGCTCAAGCGCCAGCGCTCCGACAAAGAGAAGTGGGCGGCCCAGAGAGCTGTCCGGCAGGAACTGAAAGGGGCCTATAAGACCTGGCTGGAACAGGACGTGGCCTACATCATCACCGATGAGGAACGCAAGGCCTTCAAGACCCTCGGCAACGACGAGGAGCGCGACGCCTTCATCGAGAATTTCTGGCTGCGGCGCAATCCCAATCCGGATTCGCCGGAAAACGAGTTCCGCGAAGAGCACTACCGGCGCATCGCCTACGCCAACGAGCACTTTGCCGCCGGAAAGCCCGGCTGGAAGACCGACCGCGGCCACATCTACATCGCCTACGGCCCACCCGACACCATTGATGCCCACCCCTCCGGCGGCAGCTACCAGCGCCCCATGGAAGAAGGCGGCGGCGAGACCTCCACCTTCCCCTTCGAGGTCTGGAACTACCGATTTATCGAGGGCATTGGCGAAAACATCACCCTCGAATTTGTCGATAGCTGCCAGTGCGGTGACTACCACTTCACCACCGACAAAACCGAGAAGGACGCCCTGCTGCACACCCCCGGCGCCGGCCTGACGCAGTCCGAGCAAATGGGTCAGTCCACCAAGGCCGACCGCTTCCAGGGTGGCACCGGGCAGTCCAAGGAGTTTGACAACCTCGAACTGGCCTCCAAAATCTTTGCGCCGCCGCCCATCAAATTCAAGGACCTGGACTCTTTCATCTCCGAGCACAAACTGCTGACCGGCCCAATCTTCCCCTTTGATGTCCGCACCGACTTCATCCGCGTGACCGAAAACACCGACCTGGTTCCCGTCACCCTGCAGATCAAGAACCGCGACGTAACCTTCGTGACCAAGGACGGCGTCTCCAAGGGCGTGGTGAATATTCTGGGCAAGGTCACCACCATTACCGGCAAAACCGCGCAGACCTTTGAAGACACAGTCGAGATCGAGCAGCCAGCCGAACTGCTGGAGAAGTCGCTCGACCGCGAGTCGGTCTACTGGAAGGCTCTGCCGCTGCTGCCGGGGCTTTATCGCCTCGATATAGCCATCAAGGACGTGAACAATCCTGACCACATGGGGATTTACGGACGCGCCCTGAACGTGCCCTCCTTCCGCGATGAAAAGCTGGGCGTCTCGTCGCTGATCCTGGCCGACCGGATGAGTCCGGTCGATTCGCACTCCATCGGCAGCGGCAACTTTGTCATCGGCAACACCTACATCCGGCCACGCGTCAGCGCCAACCCGGCCACGGCGGTCAAATTCAAGCGCGACCAGCAGCTCAACATCTGGATGCAGGTTTACAACCTGGGCATTGACGAGGCCACCAAGAGCAACCACGCAATGGTGACCTACCAGATTGTCAAAACTGTCGCCGCCACGGCTAGCGTACCCGCCTCCGACACGGTGGTTTTTGAGAAACTATTGGATTCAAAGGAGTTGGGAGCCCACAGCGACCAGGTGACGGTGGAGAAAACCCTGCCTATCGCGGGGCTCGAACCGGGAAAGTACAAGGTGACGATCAAAATAAATGACGCAATCTCGAATCAGGAGATTGCGCAATCAGCGCCTTTTGTCGTGGAATAGTATGTATTCAGCGCAACAGGCCTACCAGACGCAAGATTCGGGGGCCCGCGCCGGTTCGATTTGGAAGCAGATTGCCAGGGACGCCGCCAACTCATCGACGACAGTGATGACGCGCAGGCTCCATCTCGTTGTTTTAGCTTTGCTGATTGCCTTTAGCAGCGCTCCGCTCCATGGGGCCGCGCCTGGGTCGATCTCCGGCGTGGTGCGCGACTCGACCGGCGTTCCGCAGATCGGCGCCCAGGTCCAGTTGCTGCGTTCCGATCTGACAGTCATCGCCAGCGTCTACACCGACGCACGCGGCCGCTATCTGATCTCCTCGATTCTGCCCGGCCGCTATGCGGTCAAGGCTACGGGAGCCTGGTTCCTGCCCGCGCTGCGCGAAAACCTCCGCATCCGCTCCGCCACCGTCGTCAACCTTACGCTGAACACACTCTACGAGGTGATGCAGTGGCTGCCAGCCGAGCCGCGCGCCAGCAGCGCCCCCAACGACGATTGGGCCTGGACGCTGCGTTCGGCCGCCAACCGCCCCCTGCTGCGCTGGCTCGAGGATGGCCCGCTGGCGGTAGCCTCCGACAGCTCCGGCAAGCACCGCCGGCTGAAGGCTCGCCTGATGGCCAGTGGTCAGCAGGGCGCCTTCGGCGAGAGCGGCGAGCGCATCTCCGCCGAGGTTGAGGACACGCCCTCCGAGAGCCGCGAACTGCTGGCCCACGTCGATTTTGCTCCCGGCACCGATGCCCGCCTGGAGTTCATGCTCGGCTTCCGCCAGGATCTGGGCATGGCCGGCTCCGTGCAGTCGGTGGCCGCCGTGGCCCTCCACCCGGAGCTGAATGTGGCCGGCGCGGAAGGGCTGGACCAGGTCGCCGTCCGCACCTGGGAGACCATCCATTTGGGAGACGAGGTCGAGGTCGAGGCAGGCTCCGAAGAGGCGCTGACCCGGCTCGATACGCCCTCCCCGGAGACCCAGACCACCATCCTGCCCTTTGCCTCGGTGGGCTGGCACGGTGGCAACTCCGCCATAGGTTACCGCTTCAGCACCTTCCAACCCAGCGCTTCAGGCTCGGAGAAGACCGCGGCCCAGAGCTGGCTGCCCGCGCTCTCTGCCCGCAATGGCGCTCTGCTCATCGAACACGGGAGCCATCAGGAACTCGGCTGGGAGCGGCGCACGGACCGCTCCAGCGTCGCCGTGCTGGTCTACGGCGACAAGCTCGACAACCCGGCCGTCGAGGCCATGAGCCACCTGCCGGCCGGCGATTCCGCGGCCGCCATTGTGCTTTTGGACAGCAACAGCGGCCTGCTTCACGCGGCCGGCCCTGATTTTTCCACCGTGGGTGCCGTGGCCTCCTTTGAGCACAGCCTGCCCGGCGGCAATCACCTCCGCCTCGGCTACGCCGATGGCGACACGGTTGTTCTATCCAGCCTTCCGGCTGGCTCGCCGCCGGCCGCCGCCACCCTGCGCCAGGTACTTGCCGGCCTGCATCCGCGCCGCACCCAGACCTACACCATCTCGCTCTCCGGTACGCTCGACGGCACCGGAACACGTTGGCAGGCCAGCTACCGTTGGCAGCCGGCCGACACCGTCACCCCGGTTGCTCCCTTCGCGCTGGACGCCGCCGCGCCCTACCTCAACCTGCATCTCCGCCAGCCGATTCATCTGCGCCCCGGCAGCCCCCTCAGCTTCGAGTTGCTGCTCGATCTGCGCAATCTGCTGGCCGAGGGCTACCGTCCGTACCTGTTGAGCGACGGCTCGCTCGTGATCTTCGCCCAGGATCAGCGCGGCTTCAGCGCCGGGCTGGCATTCAACTTTTAAAGCACCATCCTCTCTACTTTTCCGCGTTTTGAGGCAGGCCGTCTTCTGTGCTATATTTTTCAAGTGGCGGCAAGGGCGTTGTATGCTGTATCCCTATGCAAGCACCTCGGCCGCACGGTTTTTCTGAGGACATGGACGCGTAGCTCAACTGGCAGAGCATTCGGCTCTTAACCGACAGGTTGTAGGTTCGATTCCTACCGCGTCCACCAATATAATCAATTAGTTAGGGCGATTCACTCCAGAGACATTCTCCGATACCGGGGAAAATACCGGGGGACTCCGCTTCAATTCTGCTTCCATTGATGCTCTCCACCGCTCCGCTCAGATCGTCAAGAGAGAAGTGCCCGTACCGCTTGGCCATGAGTACCATCGTGGACGAACTCCAGCCCGCAATCTTGGCAACTTTGGCAATCGGGATTCCCGCATTCAGCATCCGTGAAACTGCCGTGTGTCGCAGGTCATGGAACCGGCAAGCAAGCGGCGCGATCTTCTCTTTTGAGTCCGTCTCTGCCGTCTCTCCTTTCAGAATCTTGGCTGCCCTCAGTCTTGCCGCCTCCCACGCTTCTTTGATACTCCCGATGGGCTTGGAAGGGTCAATGTCGTAAGCCTTCGCACAGAACTTGTCACCAGCCGCGCCGTACCGCTCTGCCGGGAAGACGTAATTCTCCGGCTTGCGCTCTGGGAAGTGTGTTGCCCAAAAGCTGAGAGCGGCGATTGCCCTCTGACTCAGGGGAATAATGCGGCCCGTTCCGGCAGCCGTCTTGTCTTTGCCCCATTTCAGGCAGCGATTCTCAAAGTCCACACAGCCCCATTGCAGCGTCCGAATCGTGCCGTACCGCGCTCCGGTCTCAATCGCCAGCGTGACGAACGGCACCAGAGAGCGGGAACGGGACTTCCCGCAAGCCTCTAGCAGCGCCGATTCCTCTTCCGGGGTGATTGCCCGTCCAATGTCATCCCGCGTTGCCAGCATCTTCACATCGGGCTGCAACCGCGCCCATTGGCCGAATCTTTTCAGAATTGCCCGTAAGGTTCCGATCTCCAAGTTGACCGTCTTTGGGGAAGCGTCTGCGTCAACCCGCTTTTGCTGGTATCGGGAAATGTCCCGCGCTTCCATGTCGCACACCAACTTGCGGCCCAACTCCGGGAGCAGATGGGCAAGGTTGGCTTTTTCAATAATCACGGAACGCGGCGCAAGCGTGGCCTTTTTCATCTNNGCCGCGCCCTCTTCCAATTCGCGCCGCCGCTTGTCTTCGATCTTCCCTACAAGCGTCTTGGAAGAGGTTCCCGTGCTCTCCCGAATTCGTTGCCCGTGGAAGATAAAATCCATTGTCCAAACCTGGCTCCCCTTGTAGCGAAACAGTGACATACCTATTTCCCCCCTTTCCGCTTTTTGCTTTCTGTTGGAGCCTTCG
>PMPH01000083.1 GCA_003161045.1 Acidobacteriaceae bacterium | reverse complement strand
GCCGACCAGGTGCTCCTGGCCGCTCAGCTCGTCCAGCGTGCGGGGGCGCATCCGTTCGGCCAGGGGCGCGGTGCGGGGCGGGCCTTTTGCGCCTTCCGGTTCGCCGTCAAAGAGACTCATCGCGGACTCCTTCTTGGCTTTCGTCCAGCCCGCTGCCGGGAGGCTTCGTAGAGCAGCACGCTGGCGGCCACGGCGGCATTCAGGCTCTCCACCGGGCCAGGGCAGGGAATCGTCACCGCTTGATCGGCTTGCGAGGCCACCTCTTCCGGTACGCCGTTACCCTCATTGCCGATGATGAGCGCCACGGGCCCGGCAAGGTCGATGCGATCAGCCGCTTCGGCTCCGTCGACGGCGGTCGAGAGAATCTTCACTCCGGCCGCGCGCAGGCGGGCAAGGCAATCTTCAGCGCTGGCAGAAATCAGCGGAAGCCGGAAGAGACTGCCCGCCGAAGCGCGCACCGCCTTGGGATTCCAGGCGCTCACGGTTCCCGGCAGGCTGAGGACGCCCGTGGCGCCGAAGGCCTCGGCGGAGCGCAGAATCGTCCCCAGGTTGCCGGGATCCTGCAAACCGGCCAGCACGATGACAAGTGGCGTGGCAAGGGCCAACAGCGAGGCGGCTTTTTCCCTGAGGCCGAGCAATTGCTCCCAACTCCACTCCGGCGGCTCGACCAGCGCCGCCACCGGCTGGGGCGTCTCGGTGGCCAGTACGGAGTTCAACAATTCCCTGGGCACAAGCAGCACATCAGCCGACTCGGGCAGCCTGAGCCCTTCCAGCAAATGCTCCGCGCCCTGCGCAATGAAGACGCAATCGAGGCGCAGGCCGGCGCGCAAAGCCTCTTCGAGCAGATTCGGCCCCTCGATGCCGGCCAGGCTGCGGCGGTCGCGGCCGGCCGCGCCGCTCTTGTCCTGGCTAATCGCTCCGCTCAGGTCCCGGCCAGGGCAGGCCAGCGCGCGGCGCAACTCTTTCAGACGAATGTTCTGCTTACTCTGTACAATGCGGAGAGGCATCTTGTGCGAACCGGCCCTTCTTTGGCGATTCTGGCTTCGGCGATTCCAGCTCTAGCTGATTCTAGTCTGTCAGTGAGCATCCAAGCCGGCGGGCGGCTTGTGCCGTTGCAGGGGCTGTGATAGCTTTCGACTTGGTGGCGTCTGCATTTCGGGAACTGAGGTAGACCTTCTTGTCCGCGGAGATCTTGCGCGTCCATCCCGATGAACCCCAGCCTGACCGGATCGACTATATCGTCTCCTGTCTGCGCAAGGGCGATGTAGTTGCCCTGCCGACCGACACCTTCTACGGTCTGGCCGTCGACCCGGTGAACCTTCATGCGGTCGAGCAGATTTATCAGATCAAAACCCGCCAGAAGCACAAGCCCTTGTCGCTGCTGATCGCCTCGCTGGCCCAGGCCTATGAACTGGTCCGGAACACCGATCCCATGATGGACAAGCTGGCGGAGCGCTTCTGGCCCGGCCCGCTGACCATGATTGTGCGCGCCGGAACCAAACTGCCTTTGCGTTCCACGGCGAATACCGGCAATGTGGCCCTGCGCGTGCCCGATGCCGCTATTCCCCGCGCGGTGGTGGAGCGCTTTGGCTTGCCCATTACAGCCACCTCGGCCAATTTGCAGGGGGCCGCGGAGTGCACCCACGCGGCCTGCGTTCGCGACCAGATCGGCGACCGCATTCCGCTCATCATCGACGGCGGTCCCACCGGCCACCGGCAGCCCACCACCATCGTCGATCTCACGCTGGGCGAGGGACGCTGGGAGATTCTGCGCGAAGGCGCCATTCCCACCCACGAGATCGTCATGGTCTTGCAGCGGTAGGATGAAAGTTCGCCCGTGATGCGCCAGACCAATCCGAAATCACGCCGATGGGCACTTCGTGCCGCGCTTTTGCTGGTGCTCGCGCTGGCCGTGGGGGCATTGGGCTGGTGCCGCTGGGTCTACACGCAGATTGAGCGCTATGCCGGCCAGGATCAAGCTGACCAATTCGCCCAGACGGATCAGACTGCTCAGGCCGCTCCCGCCGACGCCATCGGCGTCTTCGGCGCGGCCGAGTACGACGGCCGGCCCTCGCCGGTCTACCGCGCCCGCCTGGACCACGCTCTTGTCCTCTATCATCGTGGCGTCGCTCCGCTCATTATCACCCTGGGCGGAAACGGCGGCGACCAGTACAACGAGGGGGCCGTGGGCAGCGAGTACCTGATGGCGATGGGCGTCCCCGAGAGCGACATCATCGCCGAGACCGAGAGCCGCAACACCGAGGAATCGGCCCGCCGCATCGCCGTCATCGCTCGCGCCAACGGGTTTCGGCGGCTGGTGATCGTCAGCGACCGGACGCACCTGTTCAGAATTCACGAAATCTGCGCCGCCGAGGGGCTGAATGTGCTCACCTCGCCGCGTCCTCGCGTGGAAGTCGAGAGCGTGACCAATGAATCGGCGGGGGAGTTCGAACGCATCGCCCACGAAATTCTCAGCTATACGGCCTGGCGGATGGGCCTGCACTGAAGCGTGGTCGAGAAGGCGGGATCGAATTTAGAGCGGTTTTCCACTCTTGTGCCAGAAAAAGTGCAAAAATGCGCGCCTGGCTCGAAAATTGCGATCAAGTCACTCACGGATGAGGCAGTACGGCCAGCAATCCCAATGCGAAGGCCGCCGCGCTGGCCGTCGACAGGAAGTTGACCGCGTCGTTGTTCAGCCAGCCGCGCCGTTCCAGGGTTGCGCCCAGCAGGCTGTCGAAGAAGAGTCCAAAAACGCCGCCCGCGCTGCTGATCCAGAAGAGCGCCAGGCCGCCTCCGAACGCCAGTGCGCCCACGCCCGCCACGACCCCCGCCGCGGCCACGCCGGCCAGTGTTCCAACCAGGCTCACAGCGCCGTCCGTGCCCGGCTCGGCCTGGCGCAGGGTGGTGATCATGCGCGGCCGGCTGCCCAGCGCCAGGCTCAGAACCTGGCCCGCCTCCGAGGAGACGGTGTCGGCGGCGGCCTCGGCCAGCGCCGCCACTCCCACGGCGAACGGCAGCGCCGGGGTTGCGTGCGCAAGCCAGCCCGCGCCGCTGAGCCAGGACTGCGCAAACTCACTGGAGACCAGCGCGGCTACGCCCAGGTTGGCTGCTACCTGCGCCGCGGAGCGCCCTTCGCGCCGCTCCGCCGTGCCCAGCCGCTGCTTTTGCACCCGGCCCAGCCGGGTGGTGACCGCCGTGAGCAGAAAAACCGCCAGCACCGGAACGAGGGCGGTGTGCCAGGGGGCATAGACAAGAGCCTCGGAAGGAGAAAAAGTTACAGTGGAGAAGATCAGGCTGGCGGTGATCGCCGCGCCGCAAAAGGCCGCCGCGGGCGTGGCGGCGCCAAGCCGCAGGCCCGCCAGCCCCAGCAGCAGGCTCAGGCCCACCGCCCAGACGGCCACCGGCCAGCAGTTCACCGCCCACCAGTGAGTTTCGAGCACCACGCTGGCCGCCGCAAAGGGCAGTACCACGAGCAGCACCAGCTTCGATTGCCAGATCAGCTTCATTTCCGTCACGCTTCATCGTAACCCCCGCATGGCGCGGAGGATGGCGGCGAAACGGCGGGGGCGGCTCGCCGTCCTGACCGTAGCAATTCCCTTTTGCCCCGCCGCGCCGGATTCCCGCTTGCCTGATTTACAATCACGGGGTAAGCAGGAAAGAACTGAATGAGGTTTTTCGCATGAATTTTGGCCAGGCGCTTACGCGGTTGGTTCAGGCGGGCGCGATCCTTGCGGCTGCTGTCCTGGTTGCCGGTTGCGGCGCCAACTACCGGCCCGTGGTTACGCCCACCAACGGCAGCGGTCCCGCTGCGGAGCCGGAGTCGTTTGTGGTGGTGGTTTCAGCTCCTTCGGCCACGGCGGACGGCATTGCCACCATCGTCGATTACTCCGGCGATTCGATAGAGGCCCAGGCTGACCTCGGCGTTAACCCCATCGCATTTACCGTGGACGAGGCCGGCGCCAACGGCTACTCCCTCAATAGCGACGGAACCCTGACCGGTTTCCCTGTTTCCATTTCGCTGCAGGAAAAGCAGGTGACCTATACCACGCTGCCCGGCACGGCGAAGCCATTGAACCTGTTTTCGCCATCGTCCGGGTTGTGGGTGGCCGACCTGTGCGGCACCTACATTGCCAGCCATTGTGGCAGCGCCGCAGATGTTTTCGCCGGCAGTCCCGAAAAGGAGCAGTCTTCCGTTTCTGTAGCGACCACCCCGGTGATGGTGGTGGGGCCCAGCACTGTCGGGTTATACGACTATGCCATCAGCCAGAACATCTCCAATCCCACGGGTGTGGAGTGCAACCGTTCACCCACGACGCAACCCCTCGGCGCGGTGACTGAAATCGCGGTCTCCAGCAATACGCCCGTGAAGCAGATTCCGGTGGGCAGGTGCCCCGTCTACGCCGTCGAAAGCACTGATTCCAACACCTACGGCTCCCAGCGGCTCTTTGTGCTCAACCGGGGCAGCGACACCATCACGGTCATCAACACCCTGACCGGCGCGCTGGACACCAACTGTGCGGCGGAGAATCAGGATGGTCAGCCGATCAACTGCCCCGCGAATGGCACCTTGCAACTGCCGGCTGGCTCGGGCCCGGTCTACGCCGAGTACAACGCGGTGACCAGCCAACTGGTGGTGGCCAACTACGATGGCGGAACGGTCAGCATCATCGACGTGGCCCTGGACAAGTACGGCAACGACAGCGCGGCCTTCGGCACCACCTACACCGTCAAGGTGGGCAACAATCCGGCCAGCGTAACCGCTCTCACTTATAACGGCAGTTACGCCTATGCGGCCAACCAGACTGACGAAACCGTCAGCGTGGTCAACCTCACCAGCCACACGGTGGAAGCCACTCTGCCCGTCACCGGCCACCCGCGCACGGTCGTCTCGACCCAGAGTTCGGAGGAGTATGGCAAGGTCTATGTGGCCTCGCCCGACAGCCCTTACCTGACCATCATCAATGCGGGCGGCACTGGTATGAACACGGTGGATACGCCGCTCCTGCTGGCTGCGGGCAACCTTGTGGATGTGCGCGTGAGCGCGCAGAACGGCGTGAGCGGAAACAGCAACAACGTGAGCCGGCTGCCCGGCTACGGCCAGCCCTGCAACCTGCCGGGCGCTGCGGCCACGGCATCGATTGCTGCTTGCCAGGCGATGCAGTAGAGCTTTTGCTTGAGTTAATGGAATCAAGACAGCCAAAGAGGCTTTTCCCTTCAGGGAAGGCTCCTTTGGCTGTTTTTGCGTTGGTATCATCACGCTGCGCAGACGTTTTGGCCGGCGTGTGAAACGATGGAGATCATGGCCAGCAGCACAAAAATGCGCGTGGACCTGCTGCTGGTCGAGCGGGGACTGGCGCCCGACCGCGAGCGGGCGCGGGCCTTCATCCTGGCCGGCCGGGTTCTGGTCAGCGAGCAAAAAGTGGACAAGCCCGGCACGACGGTTCCCGCGGAAGCTCCCATCCGCCTGCTGGGCGATGATCCGCCCTACGTCAGCCGCGGCGGAGTCAAGCTGGCCGCCGCGCTTGAACACTGGCGGATTGCCGTTCAGGGCCGCGCCTGCCTGGATGTGGGCGCCTCCACGGGAGGGTTTACCGATTGCCTCTTGCAGCACGGCGCGGCGCACGTGACCGCTGTCGACACCGGCTTCGGCCAGATTGCCATGAAACTGCGCAACGACCCGCGCGTCCGCCTGCTGGAGCGCACCAACGCCCGTCTGCTGGAGCCCGGTTTTTTTGCGTCAGGAGCGATGGCGGAAAAGACCAAAATTCAGGAGCAGGGAGATGCCGAACCCACGCTGCTGGTGATGGACGTCTCGTTCATCTCGGCCACGCTGCTGCTGGGGCCGGTCCTGGCTGCCGCGCCGGGGCTGGCGGAGGCCGTCATTCTGGTCAAGCCGCAGTTCGAGGCCGCGCGCGAACACGTCGGCAAGGGGGGGATCGTCCGCGACCCGGAGGTCCATCAGTTGGTCATCGACAAGGTGGCCGATGGCCTCCGCGCACTGGGCTGGCAGGTGGTCGAGACCATCCCCTCGCCGATTACCGGCGCCGAGGGCAACCGTGAGTTTCTGCTTTACGCGCGGCGGCGTTAGCGGAGCTCGGTTGGCCCCACCGCAGGTGGTCCGGTACACTGAAACCGCATGGTTCACGTCGCGATTGTCTGCAAGCCGCAAAAAGAAGAGCTGGCCCGGATTCTGCCGGAGTTGATTGGCTGGCTGCGCCAGCATGGGTATGAACCGCTGGTGGACCGCGAGGGCGGCCAGTACACCACGGCCGCGCCGGCCGTCAATCGCGCCCTGATGCCCGAATACGCGCCGGGGCTGGTGATCGTGCTGGGCGGCGATGGCACGCTGCTTTCGGTGGCGCGCATTTTTGCCGCGACAGGAACGCCGATTCTCAGCGTGAACCTGGGATTTCTTGGCTTTTTGACCGAGGTTCGCCTGGCCGACCTTTATTCCACGCTCGAGGGCTGGCGCAGCGGCTGCCACGGCCTGGATGCGCGCACCATGCTGCACGCCGAGCTGTGGCGCGGCGGCGCGCTGTGCACCGATTGCGAGGCGCTGAACGAGGTGGTGGTCTCCAAGGGCGACATTGCCCGCATGGGCGACTTCGCGGTCGAGCTGGACGGCAAGAGCGTGGCCCGTTTCCGCGCCGACGGCGTCATCGTCTCCACCCCGACCGGCTCCACGGCCTACACTCTGGCCGCCAACGGCCCCATCCTGACACCGGATGTGGACGCGATGGTGGTCACGCCCATCTGCCCGCATCTGCTCACGCTCCGGCCCATTGTGGTGCGCGGCGATGCGCTGCTGACCGTCCGGGTCGAGGGTGTCGCCAACCGGGCGGCGCTGACCGTGGACGGCCAGAAGGCCGCCGAGTTGCTGCTGGGCGATGAGGTGCGCTGCCGGAAGTCCCGCTACACCGTCAACCTGGTGCGGATGAGCGAGAGCGGATTCTTCGAGGCGCTGCGCAGCAAGCTGAGCTGGGGCGAGCGGTAAAGGGTTTTTGCAACTCACGCCGTAACTTGCGTTTCCACTGCGCGCCCTGGTCTTCGTAAAACTTGTTTAGAGAGCATTTCTCCAGTGAACGTGGAGTTTCGAGTGCCGTGCGAGGTGGCTGCGGTTTCCCACTACAGCAACTGGAGAACCGCTCTAGAATCTACGTTCCGGTGCCGGCCAGAACCACGCCCACAGTGCGCAGGATGATCTGAATATCCAGCCAGATGCTCCAGTTTTCGATATAAGTCACATCCAGCGAGATATAGCTGTCGAAGGAGGGATCCTGGCGGGCTTGCACCTGCCAGAGGCCAGTGATTCCCGGAGTTACGTCGAGCCGGCGCAGGTGGCCCAGCTCATACTCGCGCACCTCGCTGCCGATGGGTGGCCGTGGACCGACTATGCTCATATCGCCGCGCAGCACATTGAAGAACTGGGGCAACTCATCCAGTGAGTATCTGCGCAGGAAGCGGCCGAGTCTGGTGATGCGGGGATCGTCGGCGATCTTGAACAGCACCCCCCGGCGCTCGTTCAAGTGCATCACGCTGGCGCGCCGCCTTTCCGCGTCGCGGATCATGGTGCGGAACTTGATGCAACGGAAGACGCGGCCCTTCTTGCCGATGCGGTCTGAGAGGTAGAGGACAGGGCCGGGAGAATCCAGCTTGATGGCAATGGCGATGGCCAGGAGCACCGGCAAAAGAAGGATTAAAACCAAAGCAGAGAAGAGAATGTCGAGCGTGCGCTTGACCAGCAGCGCCGACTCGGAGACATGGCCGCAGTGCAGCGGAATCGTCGGAAACTGGCCAATGTATTCAATGGCGCTGTTAAAGGTCAAGCCATCGTATATGTCGGGGACCATGCGCAGGTCCACGCCTTGGATGCGGGCCTGCTCGACCACAGCCCGGATAACGCCGCTCTCGCAAGGCGTAGTGAAGAATATCTCATCGACAAACTCCTTGCGGGTGTGCTGGAAGAGCGTCTCCAGGGTGCCAACCACATCGGGGCCGGCCAGACTGCCGGAGGGCGCTTTGAAGTGGGCGCTAGAGCTTGCAGCTTCCGCAGAACCTGGAGCCTCGCCAGAACCTGGAGCCTCAATGAAGCCTTTGAATCTGTATCCCAGATGGCGGATGCTCTCCAGGTAATAGCGCAGCGCCATGGCCTGCTGCCCGGTGCCCACGATGAGCACGTTGCGCGTGCCCACCCCGCGCTCGAAGCCGCGGTAGAGCAGAAGACGGTAGATCAGCCGGCGCAGGCTGAGCGCGACGGTGACCAGTCCCACGGTGACCAGAACAATGCTGCGGGGAATGTCCTCGGCACGCACCAGATAGAGCGTGCCGGTCAGCAGCAGGCCGGAGGTGAGGCAGGCCTGCGCGCTGAGGCGCTGCTCATGGAGAATGCTGGACAGCTTGGTGGGCGCATACAGATTCAACCGCCGGCTGGTGATCATCAGCGAGATGGCGAATCCGCACAGCAGGGCCAGCAGAATTTCCATCGAACGGCCGTGGATGAGCGTGCCGTGCCATAACCCCTTTGCGCCCACAATGGGGTTCGTATGCTTTCGATAGACGGTGGCAATCACGACGGAGGCGAGAATCGTCATCGCATCCAGGAACATCCAGAACCGGCTCATGCCCCGCGAACCCTGGGCGGCGTCCCTGGCCGGAGCTCCCGCGCATTCCTGCGAGGGAGCAACTGAAGCGGATACTCTTTGCCAAAATTCTGCTGTTGCCATATGTGTTTCGCAGCCCTTTAAACGAACAACACATCAGGAAAAAAGCGGGTATTCCGCTCCCGCGGGAAAACGCCCCCAGGACGGAAGACCAAACGCAACAATAACCTCAGCCACAGTCCCGGCAAACAGCCCGCTCCGGTCAGTGGAGGCAAATCAAATTAAAGAATCCTCTCGCCAAAACCGAGCCAGGCCGAATCGATCCTGTCTGGCCACAAGGTTCACTTCGTGCCGTTGACTGCTGATGGCAGCCAAGCGCAATAAGAAGTTGCGTCCCTTGACGCCTGGGGAAATGGTCTTGCCACTACGGAATCGGCCCGGGAAATTAGCACAACCACGCGCCATTCTGGTTAAATCGAAAACCGATAAGAGTAAACAATGTAAGCAAGCCAATTGTATAACACTCCCCCGGCTATGACAGACCACAATATTGAGATTTTTCTCAAAGCCGAGATTGACCCAAACTCTTCGGTCAAGCCGCTCGCCTTCAAGCCAACGTCAACAGCATGACCGCTGGCGCCCACGCTCCACAAGAATTTATTTTACCCTCCGGTTACGGTGTGAAAAGCTTCTTACTCCGAAGGTAACAGGTAGGCGTCCAGGTTAAGAAATTGCTGAATATGTGGATCGGAAGAGCCCACAAATCCCTCCAGCGGACCAAAGAATTGAGCCCGTCCCTGATGAAGGAAGAGCACCTGGTCGGCCAGCCGCTCGGCAACGCGCATATCGTGGGTGACCACAATGCTGGTGAATCCAAGCTGCCGCTTGAGCCGCTGAATGAGGTCGCCGAGGCGGCGGGCGATGATGGGATCGACCATGGTGGTGGGCTCGTCGTAGAGCACCACCTCGGGCCGCGCGGCCAGGGCGCGGGCGATGGCCACGGCGCGCTTGCGGCCGGTCGAGAGGCTGGCCGGCAGCGCTTCCACCGTGTCTTCGGCGCCCACCAGGCCAATCAGCCGATCGACCTCCTGCTGGATCTGCTCTTCGTCCAGGCCGCCGCGTTCGCGCAAGGGGAAGGCCACGTTTTCGCGCACGCTCAGCGAATCGAAGAGCGCGCCATTCTGGAAGACCATGGTGACGCGCTTGCGGATGGCCCTCATGCCCTCTTCGCCGAGCGTGGTAATCTCCTGGCCCTCGACGTGAACCGAGCCCTCATCCGGCTTGAGAAAGCCCATCAGAATGCGCAGGGCCACCGACTTGCCCACACCGCTGCGGCCCAGGATGCAGAGAGTTTGACCGTGGTTGACCGAGAAGCTTACGTCCTCCAGAACGGGGCGTCCATCGAAGGAGATGCTGACGTGGCTGAAGACGATCATCGGCTCCCGCAGCGCTGAAAGAGCCGCGGCGTGCTCCCGTTCTTCGGCGCCTGCCAGGGCTGGCGTCGCGAGAGGCTCCGCATTGGAAGAGGAATCGAACATGGCCGTAGATTCAGCTTACGCGACCGGAGCCGTGAAGATCGAGGACTGCGAATTGAATTGGAAAGGGGTGCCCCTGGTTTCGATTTTGAGAGCTGAGATGGACAACTTTCGCTGGACGCGTAGTCCTCTTGATTTTGAGACCTGGGATTGCAACTCAGCGGCCAGCCTCCTCCAGGAAACGCATGATCGATTCAATCCCCAACTCGAAGTTCCTCAGATGAAACTTTTCGTTGGGGGCGTGAATGTTGTCGTCGGGCAGCCCGAAGCCCATCATCACGCTGGGAATGCCCAGATGGCGGGCAAAATCGCCGACGATGGGAACCGAGCCGCCGGAGCGGATAAAAACCGTCTCGCGTCCCCAGACCTCTTTCAACGCTCGCGTCGCGGCCTGAATGTAGCGGTTGTCGACCGGAATCAGGCAGGGGTCGCCAGCGCTGATCAGCCGCACCTCGACATCGACGCCAGCCGGAGCAATCTTCTCGGCGTAGGCCTTGTAGAGAGCAAAGATTTTGGCCGGCTTCATGCCCGGAACCAGGCGCATCGAGACCTTGGCCAGCGCCTTGGCGGGGATCACCGTCTTCGCGCCCGCGCCGGTAAAGCCGCCCGGAATGCCGTGCACGTCCAGCGTGGGCCGGGCCCAGGTGCGCTCCAGGACGCTGTAGCCGGGTTCGCCCACCAGGGTGCGCGAACCGACCTCGCTGATGCGGTACTGCTCCTCGTCGAAGGGCAGGCTGCGCCAGGCCTGCAACTCTTCAGGGCTGGGGGGGATGATGTCGTCGTAGAAACCGGGGATGAGAATGCGGCCGTCCTCGTCCTTCAGCCGGGCCAGCATCTGCGCCAGGGCCATGAAAGGGTTGGGCGCCGCGCCGCCGTACATTCCGGAGTGCAGATCGCTCCTGGCGCCGTGGACTTCCAATTCCGTATAGATCATGCCGCGCAATCCCACGCACAGAGTGGGCAGGCCGGGCGCAAAGAGTTCCGTGTCCGAGATCAGGGCAAAATCCGCCTTCAGTTCGGGCGGCTTGGAGGCGACAAACTGGGCAATCCCCTCTCCTCCGACCTCTTCATCGCCTTCGAAGAGGAGACGCACATTCAAGGGCAGCTTGCCGTTCGAGGCCATCAGCGACTCCAGCGCCTTGATCTGCGCCCAGACCTGCCCCTTGTCGTCGGCCGCGCCGCGGGCGTAGAGGTTGCCGTCGCGCACGACCGGCTCGAAGGGCGGCGAAAGCCACTCCTCCAGCGGGTCGGTGGGCTGCACGTCGTAGTGGCCGTAAAAGAGCGCGGTGGGCTTCCACCCCGCGGACGAAGACCTGTCCGCGGGGGCCCCGGGCTTGGCCTGGGCGTGCAGCCAGTCGGCATAAACCAGCGGATGGCCTTCGGTTTCAATCAGCCGCGCGTTCTCCATGCCGATGCAGGTCAGTTCAGACGCTAGCGCCTCGGCGGTGCGACGGCAGTCGCCCTTGTTTTCAGGCAGTGTGGAGACCGACGGAATGCGCAACAGAGCCTTCAGTTCATCCAAAAAGCGAGGTTGGTTCTGGCGGGCGTAAGTTACGGCAGGCGAAGACATACGGGCCTCTCTTCCGTGAATTCTGTTCATGCAAAGTATAGGCCGTGCAAGCCTCTTGCCGCGATAGTCTTGAATAACTTAGCTCTGGCTCATCGTCGATTTGGCCCCTCCGCCCGCCGGCCGTCCTGGCAACACGATAGTCTAAGGAGAGATGCCTCCCATTCTCAACGTGCAGTCAGTAACCAAACAATTCGGCGCCAAGCCGCTGTTTTCGAACATTTCACTCACCGTCGAGGAAGGCAGCCTGATCGGCCTGATCGGCCCCAATGGAGCGGGAAAGTCCACGCTGCTGGCCATTCTTGCCGGCCAGGTCGAGCCGGACTCAGGCGAGCTGGCGGTGCGCAAGCGGGCTCGCGCCGCCTACGTTCCCCAGAACTCGCGTTTCGCCCCCGACCTTTCGATCCGTCAGGTTCTGGAGCGGGCTCTGGCCGCCGCCCAGGTCAACGAATCCGAACGCGAGGGCCGTTTGCGGGAACTCTCCGGCCGTGCCGGCTTCACGGACCTCGACGCCGAGGCCGCCTCGCTCAGTGGCGGCTGGCGCAAGCGGCTGGCCATCACCGAGGCCCTGGTCTGCGAACCGGAGGTGATGCTGCTGGATGAGCCGACCAACCACCTCGATCTGGCCGGCATCGAGTGGCTCGAGGAGCTGCTCACCTCCTCCTCCTTTGCCGCCGTCACGGTCAGTCATGACCGCTATTTTCTCGAATCCACATCGAGCGAGATTATCGAACTGAACCGGGTTTATGCCGACGGCCTCTTGCGCGTGAAGGGCAATTTCAGCCGCTTTCTCGAAGAAAAGCAGGCCTACCTGGAATCGCAGAGCCGCCAGCAGGAGAGCCTGCGCAACGTGGTGAAAACCGAGATCGAGTGGCTCCGGCGCGGCCCCAAGGCGCGGACCAGCAAATCAAAGGCTCGCATCGACACGGCCAACCAGATGATCGGCCAACTGGCGGCCATCGACGCGCGCACGACGGCGGCGACGGCCGGGATCGACTTCGAGGCCAGCCAGCGCAAGACCAAGCGGCTGGTCGAGTTCACGGGCGTCTCCTGCGACGTGCCCGCCAGCGTCGAGCCTCCTGAATCCGGCGTTGAGCCTTCTGAGCACGGCTCAGAACCGGCAAAAGCCCGCCGTCTCTTCAGCGATTTGAACTTTATTCTCACCGCGGGCATGAAGGTGGGCCTGGTGGGCCCGAATGGCAGCGGCAAAACCACGCTGCTGCGCCTGTTGCGCGGCGAAATCGAGCCGGCCGAGGGCTCCATCCGCCGGGCAGATGCGCTGCGGCTGGTCTACTTCAGCCAGATGCGCGAGCTGGATGAGAGCCTGACCCTGCGCCGCGCGCTGGCCCCGGAGGGCGATGGCGTCGTCCACCAGGGCCGTCTGGTGCACGTGGCCAGTTGGGCGGCGCGCTTCCTCTTCACCAGCGAACAACTCAACCAGCCGGTCCGCAACCTCTCGGGCGGAGAGCGGGCGCGGGTGCTCATCGCCAAGCTGATGCTGGAGCCGGCCGACGTTCTGCTGCTCGACGAGCCGACCAACGATCTGGACATTCCGACCCTGGAAATCCTGGAAGAGAACCTGCTCGACTTTCCCGGCGCGCTGATCCTGGTGACCCACGACCGCTATTTGCTGAACCGCGTCTGCTCGACGGTGCTCGGCCTGGACGGCCGCGGCCACACCGGCCTTTTTGCCGACTATGCGCAGTGGGAGGATTGGATTGAAGAGCAGAAGATGATCGAGCAGGATCAGATTGAACAGGATCAGGCCGGGCAGGGTGAAAGCGGGCCGCGCAAGCCAGCCGAGCGCAAGGCGGACGGCTCCAGCTCGGCCCAGACGGCAGGCGCCGAGCCGGCCTCCGGCGCGGGAGGCAGGAAAAAGCTCTCTTACCTTGAAGCCCGCGAGTTTGCGGCCATCGAGCAGCGGGTCGAGGACTCCGACGCGCGGCTGGCCCAGGCCCGCGAACACGTCGAAAGTCCCGCGATTGCCACCAATGCCGCGGCCCTTGAAGAGGCTCTCAGGGAGCTGGACGCGGCACAGCAGGAAAACGACGCCCTCTACGCTCGCTGGGCCGAGCTGACTGAAAAGGCCGGTTAGAGTATTTTCACTGTTGCGTTAGAGCGGTTCTCCAGTTGCTATAGAGGGAAACCACTGCCGCTGAGTGGCATTCTCAAGAAAAAGCCACCCTACCCGCCGCCAGTAACACTGCGTGAACTGGAGAACCGCTTTGAGAGTTAGAAACTAACGGCTCCACGCCCTGGGTTACACTGAATCTGTGAAGATTGCACTGGCTCAGATCGATCCAACGGTTGGGGATTTCACCGGAAATCTTGAAAAAATTATCGCGGTCAGCCGCCGCGCCGCCGCCCTGGGCGCGCGGCTCACTGTCTTTTCCGAACTGGTGATTTGCGGCTATCCTCCGGCTGACTTTCTTGAAAAACCCAGCTTTCTGGCTCGCTGCCGTTCGGCCGTCGATGAGCTGGCCGCGGCCACCCGCGATCTGACGACCGCCGTGCTGGCGGGCGTGGCCCTGCCGGCCGCCCATGCGGCCGGGCTCGAGAACGGCAAGCTGGGATTCCCAGCAACAGGTCCAGGTTGCTGGGGGGGTAGGCCGGCCGTCAATGCCGCGGTTCTGATGGAGGGCGGCCGCCTGCTGCTCGAGCAGCACAAGCGCCTCCTGCCCTTCTACGACGTCTTCGACGAGCAGCGCTACTTCATCCCCTCGCAGCCCCAGCAGGTGGTCGCGCTGGATGGCGTGCGGCTGGCCATCACCATCTGCGAAGACGCCTGGAACGACAAGAACTTCTGGCCGCGCCGCCTCTACACCGTCGATCCGATGGAAGAGCTGATGCGCCAAAATCCCGCCATTCACATCAATCTCTCTTCGTCGCCCTTCTGGCACGGAAAGCGCGCGCTGCGCCGCCAGATGCTGGCCGCCGTCGCCCGTCACGACGGCATTCCCGTGCTGCTGGTGAACCAGGTGGGCGGCAACGACAGCCTGATCTTCGACGGCACCTCGCTGGCCATCGATGCGCGCGGCGAACTGTTCGCGCAGGCCGCCTCCTTCGCCGAGGATCTGGTGATCGTCGATCCATTCCTGGCTTCCGTCCCGGCTTCTGCTGGCGCTCCGGTCGAGTCCGCTCAGCTGGTCGAGTCCGCTCCGCCGGTCGAGCCAGCTCGCAAAGTTGCGTCCGCGCCCCTCGAAGTTGCGTCTGCGCCCCTCAATGACGACACCGAGGACGACACCGAGGCCGCCTACCGCGCCCTGGTTCTGGGCACCCGCGATTATGTGCGCAAGTGCGGCTTCCGCAAGGCCCTGGTGGGCCTCAGCGGTGGCATCGACTCGGCCCTGGTGGCGGCCATCGCCGCCGATGCGCTGGGAGCGGAAAATGTGCTCGCTATCGGTATGCCCAGCCCCTACTCCTCGACGGGTTCCATCGACGACAGCCGCCAGTTGGCGGCCAATCTCGGCATTCGTTTCGAGGTGATCGGCATCAGCAACCTCTTTGAGGAGTTTACTGACACCCTGGGGCCGCTGTTTGCCGGAACCAAACCGGACATCACCGAGGAAAACATTCAGTCCCGGATTCGCGGCAACCTGCTGATGGCCCTCTCCAACAAGTTTTCCGCGTTGGTGCTCACCACCGGCAACAAATCGGAGATGGCCGTCGGTTACTGCACCCTCTATGGCGACATGGTGGGCGCGCTGGCGGTGATCGGCGATCTGGTGAAGACCCGCGTCTATCAGGTCTGCCGCTGGATCAACCGCTCGGGCGAGGTGATTCCCTGGGCAATTCTGGAAAAACCGCCCTCGGCCGAGTTGCGCCCGGATCAGAAGGACACCGACTCGCTGCCCCCGTATGAGGTTTTAGATCCGATTCTCGAAGCCTACGTCGAGCGCTATGAGACCCCCGAACAGATCGCCCAGGCAAACGGATTTCCTCTGGAACTCGTCCAACAGGTGG
>PMPH01000046.1 GCA_003161045.1 Acidobacteriaceae bacterium | reverse complement strand
TTTTGCGGGGGCAAGGTCAGAAAGGGCGCGGTCTCCGCGCCCTTTCCTTCGATCCGGGGAACAAATGAAATAAACCATCCGAACAGCAAATGAAACCCACCGGTTACGAGTGGACGCCCAGGCGGGCAGCCCTGGCCTTCCGAAAGGCAACCAGCGCCAGGCCGAGAAGCCCGCTGCCAAGCAGCAGCAGCGAAGAGGGTTCCGGGGTGGGAACCAAGCCCTCGGCAACAATCATGAGGTCGTTGTAATCTTTGTCCGATCCCGGGAAGGAAAGATCCTCAAATCCGACGAACGTTCCGTTCACATCAATCGAGCCAAGCAAAGCCGTCCACGGGGCGTATGCCGCGTGGACGGCTTTGTCGGGATTTCCGCTGGCTGGTCCCGTGAAATAATCGACGTGAGTAAGGGTGTTTACCAATTCCAGTGTCACCACGGTGCCGGCCGCGATGATGCCGAGATTGTAACTCGCACCGAGCGGAGTCGTCTTGTTGTTAAAGACCGGGGTCCCGTCGATTAGGAGCAGATCAGTGTCCGCTGCCGCATAGCCAGCGTAGTACAGAACGACATCGACGCCGGTGGCGACCAGGTTTAAGCCCGATGGGACTGCAAGAGTTCCCTCGACGTATGGCTTGTTCCCGTCAGCTAGCGGAGCGCCAAGGGGTCCCGTAATGCCGGCGACGGCATAAACGGTAGAGGCGCGGGCGGATATTGGTGCAAAACCCATCGCGGCGAGCGCCACGACCAAAGGAAGGATCGCAAATTTCAATGTCGTCTTCATTTTCCCCTCCCGAGACTGCCCTCGCGGGCGTCTTGCGGTGTTTCTCTTTCGTTTGCAGCTTGCGGCAGCGAAGGCCGCGCCCGGGGGTTGAATGTTACTCGACAATGCCGTTCCGATGAAGCAAATGATGCACTTATCTCAATGTGAAGATTTCCATCGTGCGCTTGTCAGATGACCTCTGTGCGCCTGGAGATAGGCAGGCGCAACGGGCCTCAATTCAGACGGTTCAATAAAGCAGCAGGAAAGGACGCGTTTCCACGCCCTTTCCTACTCTGGGGAACAAGTGGAGAGAACTCTCCGAGTGACACAAGAAACGCACCAGTTCAGTTAGGAGTGGAGGACCAGGCGGTTGGCCTTGGCCTTCCAGAAGACGACCAGCGCCAGGCTCAGAAGACCGCTGCCAAGCAGCAGAAGGCTGCTGGGTTCGGGAGTCGCGGCGGTGATCCCGAATGTGGAGGAGCCCTTCGCCCCGAAATCTCCAGAATCATCCTCACTGTCAAGGGTGAAGCTAGCCGGCGTGTTGTCATAATTGTTCTCCGTCAGTGTGCCGGTACCAGTGATTTCCAACTCTGTAGGGGTGTCTTGCAGGACGTCGATGGGACCGGTGATGGTGAATGTAACACCATCAACAGTACTGAACAATAGTCCGTCGGGACTGAGGAACGTGAGGTTGTCCAATGTCGCCGAGCCCAAAATTGTGGCGAGTGTTCCGGTGCCACCCCCGGCAATTCCGGTGGTCGAGTTGAATGTGAGACTCGTTGCGCTCCAGCTATCGGTAAAACCAATTACGCCAATTGAACCGGAGACTGGTCCGAGTGTCGTTGCCAAGGCAAGTGGGGTGATCGCAAGGGCGGTTGCCAGTGCAAGGAAAGCTAACGCGAACTTTTTCATTTTCCCCTCCTTAGACTGCCCTTGCGGGCGTCTTGCTGTGTTTCTCTTTCGTTTGCAACTTGCGGCAGCGAAGGCCGCGGCCCGGGGGTGAATGTTACTCGACAATGCCGTCCCGATGAAGCAAATGATGCACTTATCTCAATGTGAAGATTTCCATCGTGCGCTTGTCAGATGACCTCTGCGCGCCTGGAGATAGGCAGGCGCAACGGGCCTCAATTCGGACGGTTCAATAAAGCAGTAGGAAAGAACGCGTTTCCACGCCCCTTCCTACTCTGGGGAACAAGTGGAGAGAACTCTCCGAGTGACACAAGAAACGCACCAGTTCAGTTAGGAGTGGAGGACCAGGCGGTTGGCCTTGGCCTTCCGAAAGGCAACCATCGCCAGGCCGAGAAGCCCGCTGCCCATCAACAGCAAGGACGAGGGCTCGGGGGTCTTGGTGAGGTCTCCCTGGAAGTCAACGCCGTCAGGGCCACCGTACACCTGATCGTCAACGATGGTAATTATGTTGGTGCCAGAATTCAGGACGAGACCACTTACAGTGATGTAATCGATCGACTGGCAGTTTGGCTGGCCATTTGTGCAAACGCCATCATCCTGGCCGCTGTCTCCATAGTTCACAAGCCTCGTACCATTGATCCATATTGCAGCCGTGTCATCGGCCGCCAAGTCAATCGTGCCGTTGTAGGTTCCGCCAACGGCGCTAAAAGTCGACGTGTATTCATAGTAGCCGTCAGTCGGATCACCGCCACCGTAACCGCCGCCGCTGTTCGACTCAGCGACCCAGCTTGAGCCATAGATTCCGTTCGTAATAGCGGGAACCCAGCCTGCGGCCGGGGTGAGGTTGTAGGTCCACATTGTCCCCTGTGACGAAGCCGCAGTGGTGATCGCCGTGTTAGAGTATCTGAGGTAAGCCAGCGCGGTGTTCGCGTTGTTATGGGGGGATTGGAAAGTACCGAAGCTGCCAATTTCAACGCTGTCGGCGTACGCTACTGACGCGAGTCCGATCAGCAACGCGGGGAGAATCGCAAATTTCGAAATCATCTTCATTTTTCCCTCCCGAGACTACCCTCGCGGGCGTCTTGCGGTGTTTCTGTTTCGTTTGCAGATTGCGGCACCAAACGCCGCGGCCCGGGGTTGAGTGGTTATTAGACAAGGCTCTCCCGATGTGCAATGGATGGGGAGACCCTTCGCACCGAGATTCTGCTCATACTGGTTTGCGCGCGCCGGCTCCACTTGGGGGGGGACTGGGGAAACTGGAGACCTAGTGCGTGTTGGCGGTTCTAGCTGCCTCCACCACGCCCTAGTAGCGCTTGTCTCCAATAGATGCAGACTGCACAACATTAGTTATCTTTTAGGTTCAAAAAAGAAATATAGATTCGATAACTCACACACAGGAGAATGAAACTGCACAAAAAATGGTACATTTCTTGCAAAAACTTTTGCTGCTCAGTCAAAAAAGGCCCCAAATCCGTGCGTTGCGAATGGCCGCAATGTTACCAAGTGTGTGACTAGAAGTTATAACATAAGGGAAAAAGTAACTCGATGGTAATTACCTTTATAACCGCAACCGAAGAGCCGTTCTGACATAAACCGCGGAGTCAGCCGGCTTTCCGCTGGATCAGCGGGCGTGGTACCAGTCTTCGCGGGTAAGCGGAAACTGGCCGCCGCCGTGATCGGGACGGTTGAAAAGAACCTGATGGACAGCGATGTCGCCGCGGCGAAAAGCGGCGGCCGAGCCCGCCATGTACAGCAGCCAGATGCGGTAGGTCTCCTCGGAGACGTGCCGCAGCAGCGTCGTGGAGTTTTGCTGCATTCCTTTGACCCAGTGGCGCAAGGTAAGTTCGTAATGCTCGCGGAGATTTTCCACATCGCGCACCTCCAGCCCCTCGGATTCAGCGGCCTGAAGAACCTGGGAGAGGGTGACGAGCTGCCCATCGGGAAAGACGTAGCGGTCAATAAAGGAGGCTTTGGGGGTGGGCGATGAGTATGCGCGCGTAATGCCATGGTTGAGGAAGACGCCGCCCGGCCGCAAAAGCCGGCGCACGGTGCTGAAGTACTGAGGCAGATTCCTCAGGCCCACGTGCTCGAACATCCCGATGCTGGCGATCTTGTCGAAGGGGTGCGGGATGCCATCCGGCTCGCGGTAATCCCGCAGTTTGACGGCGCAGCGCGGCGCCAGGCGGGTCTGCTCGATGCGGCGCCGGGCCACCTGCTCCTGCTCTTTGCTCAAGGTAATGCCTTGCGCGTGCGCGCGGTAGTTGCGGGCGGCGTGCAGCACCAGGCTGCCCCAGCCGCAGCCGATGTCCAGAAAGCGCTCGAGCGGCTGCAGGCGCAGCTTGCGGCAGATCAGCTCCAGCTTCTGCTGCTGGGCGAGGTCGAGCGGATCCTCGGCGTTGCGAAAGTAGGCGCAGGAGTAGGCGAGCGACGGGCCCAGCCAGGGCTCAAAGAAGGCCACCGGCTGATCGTAGTGGTAAGCGATCGAGGCGTGGTCTCTGCGCGGGGAGTGCTTGGCGCCGTGATGGAGCCATTGGCCCACGCCGAAGAGCGTTCTGGCGGAGCTTTCCCGCAGCTTCTGGCGCAAGGGGCGAGGGCGATTGAAGAGGTGTTCGGCAACCGGGAAGACGGAAAAGATGTCACCCTCGATCTCCAGGCCGCCGTGGATAAATGCCTCTCCCAGCGTAATCTCATTGGGAGCGGCGATGAGCGCCTGAAGGGCTTGCGGACTCTGTACAACGAGCGCGCAGGCAGGCGCGGCGCCATTCGACGAAGACCAACTCCATCCGTCCCATAGCCGGATGGCGAAGGCCGGCCCCTCATATAGTTGGAAAAGGGAGTTGAATATCGCGGCTTTTTGCGACTGGATAGATTTGTGCACCTCTTCCTCCACTCTGGAGAGAGTAATCTCCAGCGCGGACATAGTAACTCTTCTTTTTGGCGATTGTCGAATTCTTCATTGAGGCTGCAAGGGCTGGTAAGCTTTATCTTCAGGGCAAATCCCATTGGCACGCACCGGCCGGCCTGATAGTAACTCAAGAAACGTCTTAAAAGTAACTTGCTGGATGACTTTAAGTAACTCCAAAACCTCTTATAGGCGATTCGGAAGTGTCTTGGATGTGACTTAAAAACGTTTCGGAAGTGGCTCGAAAATGCGTTGAACGGTGAAAATCCGCTGGAGCCAGGCTTCGGAAGACAAAATGCGAAGATTACCGCCCTGGTGCTGCCTTGGTTGCGGTTGTAGCGGCGGCTGCCGAAACGGCGGCCCGGCCAAGGAGTCTCTGCCGCCGCCCGAATCTCTGCCATGGCCCGCTGGGGCCTCCTGCTGGCCGCTGCGTAGATCCCGCGCGCCCGTAGAGCTGATTTGCACCGCCTCGCTCATCTGAGAGAATAGGGCCTGTGAGTGGAGCGCGACATTTTGCCTTACGGCGGCCGACGGCGCCGGGTTTGCTTGCGGGCCTGGTCTTTGCCGGGGCGCTGGCGGGTGGGCCGGCGCATCTCGGCGCCCAGGCGTCCAACCCCACCTCCGCTGCCAATGCTTTTTGGGGTAGCGTGACGGCGCGGCCTGCGACGGATGAGGCTCTAAAGCTCTCCTTGGACGAGGCCATCGGCCTGGGGCTCAAGAATAACCTGGGCCTCAAAGAGGCCGAAAACGGCGAAAAATCGCTTCACGGGCAGAAAAACGAGGCCATCCAGGAGTTTTTGCCCACGGTTACCCTCACCGGCGACACCGGCGTCCATCAGCAAAATCTGGTCGCGTTGGGCTTTGGGCCGGACACCATCAAAATCTTCGCGCCGATCTTTCCCGGCGGCGTGGTGCCCGCGGGGCTATCGGAGATTACGCGCGACGAGCTGACCGAGGGGCAGATTCACTTCAAGCAAACGCTCTTTTCCGGCCCGGTCATCTCGGCCTGGAAGGCGGTTGGCGCGGCCGAACGCGCGGCCTATTTTGCCCGGATGTCGGCCCGTGGCGAGGTTGTGCAGCAGGCGGCTTCGGCCTACCTGCACGTTATCGCTGCGGCAAGCGAGGTGGACAACGCCAAAGCTCTCGAAGCGGAAGACAAGGTGCTGCTCGATCACGCCCAGGCCGCTCACGAGGCCGGAGTAGTGGCCAATCTGGACGAATTGCGGGCGCGGGTGCAGCTTCAGGCCCAGCAGCAGGCGCTGATCGCCGCCCAGAACGCCTTCGAAAAAGACCTGATTCTGCTGAAGCGCGAGACCGGCCTCGCCCCTGGCCAGAAGATCCTCCTGACCGATCCGGCTCCCTATAGCGAACTGGCCGCCGAAACTCCCGAGGAACTGCGCGCCATTGCCTACAAGAACCGGCAGGACTATCAGGAGCTAGAAAATCAGGCCGTCGAGTACAAGGCCATCCACGCGGCCTACCGCAGCCAGCGGCTGCCCTCGCTCAGCTTCAACGGCTACTACGGCGTCAGCCAGGTGGGCGGCGTCGGTTCGCACAGCAACTTTACCGCTGTGGGCACGCTCAGCCTCCCGCTCTTCCGCGAGGCCAAGCTGCGTGGCGACACCGAGGCAGCCCAGGCCAATCTGGATGCCGTCAACGCCCAGCTCGCCGACCTGCGCGGCCACATCGACCAGCAGGTGCGCTCGGCCCTGCTCGACGTGACAGCAACGGCCAGGCTGGTCGAGGTCGCCCGCTCGAATGTTGATCTGGCCACCCGCGCCCTCGCCGATGAGACCGACCGCGTCAACGCCGGCGTGGATGACAATCTGCCGCTGGTCGCCGCGCAAGCCACGCTGGCCGCCGCCGAAAGTGGCCTGGTCGAAAGCCTCTACCAATACAACCTCTCCAAGCTGGCCTTAGCCCGCGCCGCCGGGGTTCTCGAAGCCCAGTACCGGCTGTTCCTGGGCCGATAGGCGGCCTTCCAGGGCCCTCGCGGGAAGTCCCATTCGGCAGGAGAAGGCCGGGTGTGCGCCGGCTTGCCCTTCAGTGCACGCCCGCATCAGCGAATGCGCCGCATGGCCGGCTCGCACACAGCGCTTGAAAAACAAGAGAGCGGAGAATCGCTTGTGTGCGGGGGGAGTTCGCTGGAGTGGGGGAGTTTCGAAGGTCGAAGCGGATCAAGCCTGGAGGCTGGAGTCCGAAGGAGCTGTGTAAGTTATTGTTTCTATGGCTGAAACTTTGGTGGACCTGATCGGGATCGAACCGATGACCTCTTCCATGCCATGGAAGCGCGCTCCCAGCTGCGCCACAGGCCCACATACTTCCGGGTTGCAACTTTTCTATTGTCTCCGCTTGCGGCAGATTCGTCAAATTTTGGTCAGATTCGGCCTTGAATTCCGCTTTTCTCCTTGAACCTGGCTCGCCGTCAGGCGAAACTTACGGCCGGGCGCGCCCACAGAGTGAGGTTGAGCGCACGGAACTGGCCGGCGGGGTTTGCAACTCCAGTCACCGCCGGAACCCAAAGTGGGGCTCTCTATTTTGCTCTTGTTGGGTAGATTTTCTCATTCGTTGCGCGGATTTGCTTAATTTTGTCTCAAATTCTACTTGTTTTTTCCGAATTCCGCCAATTTTCTCTTATACAAATGCAAAGAATGAGTTTAGGCTCATCTTGCGCACATTCGCGCCAGAAAAAGGAGAATTTCCATGAAGAAGTCCCTGCGTTTCGCCCTCGCCGCCATCATTTTCGTGTCCTTTGCGCCCGTCGCCTCCTTCGCCGCCGTATTTGGCGGAAACCCTCATCCTCAGGCCGTATTTGGTGGAAACC
>PMPH01000054.1 GCA_003161045.1 Acidobacteriaceae bacterium | reverse complement strand
TCTGGAACCGTCTTCCACAGCACCGGATTGCCCTTCTCGGTGATCGATACCGGGACCGCCTACGGGATCGCCAACTACAGCGTCAACGGTACACCGAACCCGCTCTATGCGCGGCAGACCGCACCCATCAGCGGCCACACTCATTGCGGCGGCAACGCGGCTGCCAACGGAAACCCCTGCGCCTTCGTTGCGGACTTCGCGCCCGACGTTTTCGACCCCACAACAGGGGCCCTAATTACCCAGTCGGCAACCGACTTCGGTCAGTCCCGCCGCAACCAGCTCTATGGCCCCAACTACACTGATACGGATTTCTCCGTGACCAAGGGCTTCACCATGCCCCACTGGGAGACGGCCAAACTCAAGGTTGGCGCGCAGTTCTTCAACCTCTTCAACCACCCGAACTTCGGGCAGCCCTACAACGATGTTGCTTCGCCAGGGCTGGGAACCATCACATCCACGGTGAGCACGCCAACCTCGATCCTCGGATCGTTTTTGGGCGGCGATGCCTCTCCGCGGCTTATCCAGTTGATGGCGAAGTTCGACTTCTAAACCCTGGCAGCAACCAACAAATAAAGGGCGCCCCGCGGGGCGCCCTTTATTTGTTGGTTGATAAGATTTTCAGCTTGAAGCCTTCCGATAAAGCGTCCGCGGCCCCTGAATCAATCAGAAAATCAGGAGTTTTTCCGGGCAGTCTTCTTCGCGACAGGCTTTTTGACCGGGGCCTTCTTGGCGGCAGCCGGTTTTGCAGCCCCGGCTTTCTTCACAGCGGTCTTTTTGACAGCGCTTTTCGTGACGGCAGCCGTTTTGACCGCAGGCTTCTTCACTGCAATGCTCTTCTTTGCAGCCTTATTTGACTTGGGCGCGGAAGCAGGCTTTGCCGCAGCCTTGGCGGCTAGCGGTTTGGCTTTGGCGGCAGCTTTCTTTGCGGCGGGCCTGGCCACGGCTTTCTTTGCCGGAGCCTTCTTCGCCGCGGTTTTCCTGGTCACGGGCGCAGCCTTGGCGGCGGCCGGCTTGGCCTTCGCGGAGGCTTTTTTGCGCGCGGCCACGGTCTTTTTAGCCAGCGCGGCCTTCAGTTCGGCGTCAAACTCGGCCGGGCTGAACGGGCGCGCCGACTTGCGCAGCCTTTCGATGTCATAAAAGGCGCGGCGCTCGGTCAGAAAGACGTGGACGACAAAGTCCACGTAGTCGAGGAGAATCCACTCGCCCTTGCGGCGGCCCTCGACGGAGTTGGGAAAGATGCCAAACTCCTTTTTGAGCCGGTGCTCGATCTCGTCGGCGATGGCGATGGCCTGACGGTCGTTCGAGGCCGAGGTGACCAGGAAGAAGTCCGAAAGCCCCGAGTCGATGGGGTCGAGCTCGAGGATGCGGGTCTCTTCGCCTTTTTTTTCTTCACAGACCTGGGCAGCGGCCTGCACCAGAATACGCGTTTGCTGATGGTGATCCTGAACAGTTGCCATGCGTTGCGAT
Source organism: Acidobacteriaceae bacterium (assembly GCA_003161045.1). Lineage (GTDB taxonomy): Bacteria > Acidobacteriota > Terriglobia > Terriglobales > Acidobacteriaceae > Telmatobacter. The sequence continues at coordinate 2,982 of PMPH01000054.1, read as the reverse complement.
TAGTCTCCGAGTTTCATCCTAGCCTTTCAACCGGGCGGGGGCAAGCTGGATTGTCAGCGATAGAGGCCGTGGGCGCGAATGTAATCCGAAACGGGACCGGGAAGCAGCTCGCGGCCCAGCGCCTGGCCTCGGTCTTCATGCTCGTGCTCATGCGCCCGCGCCGGGCCTTGAAGCTGAATCAGCTCTCGGTTCTGAACTTGCTCCCGAATTCGCACTTGGTCCCCAATCCTCACTTGCTCATGAATCCGCACTTGCTCACGAATCAGCATTTGCTCTCGAATCTCTGACGCGCTGATCTCGACTTGCAGGCCCGGAAGCAGGTAAAGCGGGGCCTGCTGACCGGCCGGATTGCGCAAAATGTAGCGCCGCACCTCGATTCCTCCCGCGATTTCTTCGGCAAATTCTCCGGCAAATTCTCCTGCTATTTCTTCGGCGCACCGGCCGTCCTGCGGCAGGGAGACAAGGCTGAGCCCCTCGGGCAGCATGGCCTCCAGATCGTCCAGCCGCTGGCCCGGCCGCGAGGCGACGATCAATGGCGCTACAAAAGGAATCTCAGCGGCGCCACGCCAGCGCCTGAGTCCGGTAAATGAGTCGGCCCCCATCAGGCAAAACAGCGCGCCCTCGGGCGGCAACTCGGCGCGCAGCCCGCGCAGCGTCTGCAGCGTGAAGTTGGGCTCGCCCGAGGGCTTGGGGGCGTCGGCCAGCGAGACGATAAAGCCCGGATTCGAGCCAATGGCCAGCCGGGTCATCTCCAGCCGGTGAGTGAACGAGGCTGTCGATCCATGCGGCTTGAGCGGCTGCGCGCCCACCGGGGCAAAGAGCACGGTGTCGAGGCCAAGCGCCGCCTGGGCGGCCCGCGCCACGGCTAGATGACCCAGATGAGGCGGGTCAAAACTTCCCCCGAAGAAGGCCACGCGGCGTCCGCAAAATGTAGGTTGACCCATTGCCGGTTGATCCATCCGTTTATGGTAGCTCGCGACGGGCCTTCTGGTAACATCGGAGTCACAATGCGCTATCTGATTGCAATTCTCGCCCTGGCCGGAGTGGTGGTTTCCGCTCTGGCTCTTCGCGTTCACTATTCGACTGGAGCCGAGCCCTGCTCCATCAACGCGACGTGGGATTGCGGCGTCGTGAATCACAGCCCCTTTGCCGAGATTGCGCACATTCCCGTGGCGGCCATCGGCATTGCCGGCTACCTGGTGCTGGCCGGTCTGGCGCTGGCGCGGCAGCGGTTTCTGGTTTTCCTGGCCGCTCTGGTGGGACTCGGTATTGCTCTTCGCCTGACCTCCATCGAAGAATTCGCCTTGCAGACGTGGTGCCTTTACTGCGTCATTTCGCAGGTGGTCATCGCGCTCATCACGTTGCTCGGCCTGGGATGGTTTTGGGCTGAATATATTGCCCTGAAGCGGGCCAGCCGCGCGGCGTAATTCACCTTTACTTAATTGGTGCTTTATTACTTGCGCCCTGCCGCTTGCCTTGCGCTGGTAAACTTGGACTAGCCAATGTTCAAGCAAAAATATGCGCGCTGGATGTACGGATGGGAGACGCGGCTGACCACGCGCGATGAAAATCGCGTGGTGCGCCCGCTGGAGTGGGGCTTCGAGTGGATTGAGCCATTTCTCCGCGAGAACGGCTTTGCGGAGGCGTTGCCCGGCCCGGAGGTCGTGGCCGACCCCGCGCTGGCCGAGGCCGCCATGGTCCGCATCAATCAGCTCCTCATCCGCCACAGCGACAGCTTCTTCGGCTACCGGCAACCCACCGACTTTCGGTTGGAAGAGCGGCATCCGCAACTGTTTCCCACCAACGTGCGCCCGGAGACGCTGGCCCAGGAGGCCGCGATCAAGCAGCAGGCAGCCGCCGGAAAGATTCCTCCGGCGCAGTTTCTGCGCTTCACCTCGCCGGAGCGGACGCTCTACCCGGAAAACGACCAGGTCAACGCCCGCTGGTATCCGGCGTTGGCGCACCGGGATCCCAATCGGCCCCGGCAGGCCATCGTGGTTTTGCCGCAGTGGAATGCCGACGCCTTCAGCCACAATGCGCTGTGCGCCATCTTCAACCGGATGGGCATTTCGGCGCTCAGGCTCTCCCAGCCCTACCATGACATTCGCCGCCCCGNNGCCTGCCGCCAGGCGGTGGTCGACATTCGCTGCTGCCTGGACTGGCTCGAGGAGCAGGGCTACGAGCACTTCGGCGTGCTGGGAACCAGCCTGGGCTCCTGCTACGCCTTTCTAGCCAGCGCGCACGATGCGCGGCTCAGGGTGAATGCCTTCAACCACGCGTCCACCTCCTTCGGAGACGTGGTCTGGGCCGGCCAGAGCACCCGCCACATCCGGCAGGCGCTGGCCGAGGCTGGCCTCTCGCAGGAGCGCATCCGGGCCTTGTGGGCAGCCATCAGCCCATGCAGCTATTTCCCGAAGATTATCCGCCCCGAAGTTCGCGGCCCGCAGAAAAAAGTGCTGGTCGTCTACGCCAACTACGATCTGACCTTTCCCAAGGAGTACTCGCTGCAGGTGGTCGAGGCCTTTCGCCGTATCGGCCTCAACTTCGAGCCGCGGGTGCTGCCCTGCGGCCACTACACCACCGGCGAGACGCCCTACAAGTTCATCGACGGCTGGTACATGGGCTCGTTCGTCTACCGCGCCTTCAAGGCATTGCGCCAGGAGAAGGCCGCCGGCCTCAGCCCGGCCGCCGCACCCTCGCACGAAGTGGAAGAGGAAGCGCTCACCCGTTAGCGCACCGCGGTCAGGTCCAGCCGCAGCAGCTTGGCGGGGTCGAGGTACGCGCCCTGCCAGCGTACGGCCCAATGCAGGTGCGGGCCCGTCACGCGGCCCGTGGCCCCGCTCAGGCCCAGCCGCTGGCCTTGGGCTACCTGCTCGCCCTCGCGCACATCGATGCGGCTCAGGTGCATGGAGAGCGTGAACAGCCCCAGCCCGTGGTCGATGATGACGCAGTTGCCTTCGTAGTAGAGCCCTCGGGCCAGCA
>PMPH01000003.1 GCA_003161045.1 Acidobacteriaceae bacterium | reverse complement strand
ACTTCGAAGTTGAAACCGGCCAACGAAAAAGCTCGCGAGTCCGTAGGATATCTATCAGATCAAGGTCACTCTGCTCGGCACCAACCCTCCCATCTGGCGTCGTCTGCTGGTTCCCGCGGTTCTGACTCTGGCGCAATTACACGTAATACTGCAAACCGCGATGGGGCGGGAGGGCGGCCATATGCACGAAATCCGCGCCGGCCAACGATACTTCGGAAAGCCAGACCCTGAATACCGGAGCATCGGGATGCCTCCGGTAGAAAGCGAGCGTACCGTGCGTCTCTTCGATGTACTGCGGAGAGTTGGCGCCAAGTTCATCTACACCTACGACCTTGGCGATAGCTGGAAGCACGCCATCGTCCTGGAAAAACAACTGCCAGTTGACCCGAATGCGAAGTATCCGGCCTGTACGGATGGTAGGCTTGCGTGTCAGCCGGAAGACTGTGGCGGCATCCCCGGATTTTACGATCTCGTGGAGGCCATCACCGACCCCAAACACGAAGGGCACGAGGAACTGAGAGACTGGCACTGGCGGTGACAGGAGACCTCCATGCCCAAGTTCGGCAGCGAAGTCGGCGTACGATTAATGAGGCCTGCCAAGGATTAGTCCTGATATGTCGGCAGGGTCCTCAGATCCGGCCATCAGGTAAACTCCCCCTCACTGTCTCAGTTCTGTTTGCATCCCGCTGGTCCACAACCTGTACTCAGCGTGTCGTCGTCCCCCCCACGCGCGGGCGTCTATTTCTCTCTCCAACCTGGCAATTCCAGAGAGATTTTCCCCCTTGGATTTTCATTTTGGGAAGCAAGGCCCATCGCCGACCTGCTCAAGATGGGCTCTCCGGTCCCGATTTCACGTGCATAGGATTCCCATGCCCCTCGAAGCGGGGCGCAGCTTTCGGCGAAGTTCTGGAGGAAGGCGTCGAACTCCTTCAGCGGCAGCGGCCGGCTGAGCAGGTAGCCCTGGAAGGCATGGCAGCCGAGAGCGGCCAGAAAGCCCTGTTGCTCTTCGGTTTCCACGCCCTCGGCGATCACCGACAAACCCATCGCCCGGCCCAGCGAAATGATCGTCTGCGCAATGGCGCCGCTGGTCGAATCCTCCAGAATGTCGCGGACGAAGGCCCGGTCGATCTTCAATTCGTCCAGGGGAAAGCGCTTCAGGTAGGCCAGCGACGAATAGCCCGTGCCAAAGTCGTCCAGGGAGAATCTCAAGCCATGCGATTTGAGTTCGGTCATCTTGGCGATGATGTCCTCGATATTGTTCGCCAACATGCTTTCGGTGAGTTCCAGCTTGAGGTTTTCCGGATTGGCTCCGGTGCGATCGAGGGCCGCCAGCACCTGTTCGACGAATTCCGGTTGGCGGAACTGCAGGGTGCTGATGTTGACCGCAACGGTGAAATCGGCTGTTTGCTTGCGGCCTGCCCATGACGCAATTTGTGCGCAGGCGGTTTCCATAACCCAATCTCCCATAGGCAGAATCAACCTCGATTCCTCGGCCAGGGGAATGAACTCGTCCGAAGACATGATGCCGCGGGCGGGGTGTCGCCAACGAATCAGGGCCTCGGCGCCCGTCAAGCGGCCCCACTCTACTTGAGGCTGATAGTAAAGCAGGAACTGGTTTGTCTTGATCGCTTGGCGGAGGTCACCCTCCATCGCGGCGCGGGCGTTGACGGCAGCCTGCAAGGCCGGGGAGAAAAAGCGTATGGTGTCGCGGCCGGCCGCCTTGGCCTGATACAGAGCAATATCGGCCTGCTGCAAGATTTCATCGGTGCTGTTCCGTCGACCTCCGAAGATGGTGATCCCGATGCTGCAGGTGCTGCGGCATTCACGGCCCTCAATCAGGTAGGGATTATGAATCGAAGCCAGGATCTTCTCGCCCACGGCCTTGGCCTGTGCCGCGGCTTCCTCGGGGACTTTGCTCAGGTCTTCGAGCATGACCACAAACTCATCTCCACTTAGCCGGCCCACGGTGTCGGCTGCGCGGACGCAGGCGGCGATGCGCCGGGCGGCCTCCTGAAGCACAAGGTCGCCTGTTTGATGGCCGAGGGTGTCGTTCAGCGTTTTGAAGTTGTCCAGATCGATGGACAGCAGCGCTCGCGAGCGGCCGCTTCGGACGCTGGCGACCAAGGCCTGGCGCAACCGCTCCAACAGAAGACGGCGGTTGGGCAGAGCTGTCAGCGGGTCATAGAAAGCCAGATTTCTGATCTCCTCCTCCGCCAACTTGGCATCGGAGATATCCCGGGTAATGGAAAGAATGCAGGGAACGCCGTCAAGCTCGAACATCGACGCCGATATCTGCCCCCAGAGAATCTCCCCGTTCTTCTTTCTGAGCCGGGCCTCCAAACCACTGCAACTTGAGTTCTGGCGCAGCATTTCGACCAGTCTTTGCCGGTCGTGGGCATCCGCCCATATCCCCAGTTCCTGCGAAGTCCGCCCAATGACTTCTTCGCGTTCAAATCCTAAGTTGTCGAGGAAAGCCTGATTGACGTCGATATATCCCCCGTCGCGCCAGCAGTTGATTTGGATGGCGTCGCGGCTGGTCTGGAATGCGGTGCGATAGCGCTCCTCGCTCAACCGCAGTGCTTCCTGAGCCGCGGCCAGGCTCTCCTCGGCTGTCTTGCGGGCATTGATGTCTTCAACGATGGCGATGTTGTGAAGCGCGCGTCCCTCGGCGTCGCGTTGCGTCGAGCACGTAAGCTTTACCCAGGTCAAACTGCCGTCCTTGCGCAGGTAGCGTTTCTCCAGGCTGGCGCCTTCGATCGCGCCGCTCGCCATCTGTTGGCGCGCAGCCTCACACTTCGCCTGATCCTCCGGCAGCGTGATCTGCTGGAAAGTCATGCCCGGAATTTCCTCTAGAGCGTAGCCGACGATCTCGGCGAAACGCGTGTTGCACCTCAGGTACCTTCCGTCGAACGAGGCATGAACGATGCCCACCGCGGCCTGCTCAAAGGTCGCGCGGTAGCGTTCCTCGCTATCGCGCAGTTGCATCTCCGCCAGCTTGCGCTCGGTGATGTCTGTGGCGAAGCCTTCGTGGCAGAGTAGTTGTCCATCGACCCCGCAAACCCTACGGGCATTCAGCGAAACCCAGATATTGCTGCCGTCTTTGCGCTTTAACTGGCACTCGAACCCCCGAACGGTCCCATGTTCGTCGATTTTCCGCAGGAACCTTGCGCGCTCATCCTGGTATGCCCACGCCTCCCGAGCCACGTCTTTGACTGTAGAATAGACCTCCTCCGGCGAATCGTAGCCCAGCATCTTCGCCAGGGCGCGGTTCATGCTCAGGGGATGCCGACGATACGCCGGTTCCAGTGCTCGCTCCCCCACCATCGTGGCCAGGGCGCGGTTCATGCTCAGGGGGGTCCTCTCAGGGGAGATTTGAAACATTCCTTCCAGCGCCCCATCGAAGATGGCTCGATACTTTTTCTCCGCTTCCTTGAGCGCGCTCTCTGCCGCCTTCCGTTCGGTAATGTCCTTCCCGAAGACCGAAACGCCCGTTGCTTCCCCATCGGCAATGATCGGGTTGAAAGCCATCTCAAGAGTGTGCCCGTCGAGCAGAGAATGCTCGATCCGGAAAGGGCCTTCAGACAGCGCCCGCTTAAAAAACTGTGGCCAAGGCGCCGCTCTCTCTGGCAGGAACATCCCCTCCGGGTGCATCCCCACCGCGACTTGGACGCCATAAATCTGTTCGACGTGCCGCTGAAATGCCCGGTTGAAAAGAATCAAGCGACAATTCAGGTCCACCGACCAAATATGGTCTTCGGTGCTTTCGATCAAGGCCGAGAGATTCGCTTCAGTTTGATTGGGCATTTTGGTCTTCTCTGGTGTCCGCGGTCTCCCCTTGACAGGGCATACCTCTTTCCTCGGAAAAAGCCGGAACGGTCTTTAAGAAACTTTCAAGAACCCCTAAGAATTGCTTCCAAGTGTACGCCGTGTGCGGGCATTTCCCACACTACAGGGTAATCGTATGAATAAGATGTACCAAGAATGCAACGAGGCAGGCCCCTGGAAGCCCTCGATGCCCCCGGGGGCGTCCCTCCAGGGGCGGCCGGACTCAACCCAGCATGGAATACGTCCTCGGAAACGCCCATCGCGCCGCACATTCTTTGGCAAATGACTCGAGTGCCGTCTCTGGCTCCCTGGCGACTCCCTATCGTCAAACCAGTTGAATACTGCGCCGAATGGGGGACGAGAACGAGGGCGGGCGAACGCGGCCGGCCCCATCTGTTCCATGGCAATGATTATGGAAGGCCGATACCCTCCTGGGAAAGCTGTTGCGCGGTTCGCCGATAGGATGCATACACCGTCTCGTCGAAACAGGCAAAGATCACTTGTTCGATGGCGTCATCTTTGCGCACTTCCGCAGTGGTTTCGCGGATCGCGATCTCGACAGCGAGGTGGACGGGAAAGCGGTAGACGCCGCAACTGACGGCCGGGAAGGCAAGAGTCCGCAGGCCGT
>PMPH01000111.1 GCA_003161045.1 Acidobacteriaceae bacterium | reverse complement strand
CTGGGCGGGGCCATCGGCACGGTCGCCGTCATCATCCGCCAGGAGCTGCTGCTGCCCTTCATCGGCGGCATCTTCATCCTCGAAGCGGTCTCCGTCATTCTCCAGGTGGGCAGCTACAAGCTCCGCAATGGGAAGCGTATCTTCAAGATGGCTCCCCTTCATCATCATTTCGAACAATTGGGCTGGCAGGAGTCCAAGGTCATCGTCCGCTTCTGGATTGCTGCACTGGTGTTTGCGCTCTTTGCACTCACCACCCTGAAACTGCGTTAGACGAGTTTCCCGCGCGGCCCCTTCCGGTGCACAATTGAAGAAGCCGCGGATTCCGTCAGACTGAACGGCATCAGCCCGAGGTTACACTAAATGCTGGATTTGAAAGGCAAGAAGGTTCTGGTTGTCGGACTGGGGAAATCCGGTCTGGCGGCAGCGTTGTTTCTGCGCCGCCGCGGCGCACTGGTTACGGTCTCCGACACGCGCTCGGCCGAGGCGCTCTCCAAGGAGATTCCCACGCTGCTCGAAGAGGGCGTCATGGTCGAGGCCGGTGGCCACGGCCTCTTGACCTTTCGCCGCCAGGATCTGATCGTGGTCAGCCCCGGCGTGCCGATCGACACTCCCGAACTGGTCCAGGTCAAGAGCTTCGGCCTGCCGGTCATTGGCGAACTGGAGTTGGCCGCGCGCTTTCTCAAGGGCAGGACGATCGCCGTCACCGGCTCCAACGGCAAGACCACCACCACTACGCTGCTGGGCGAAATTCTTGCCGCTGCCGGCCTGCCCACGCTGGTTGGCGGCAACATCGGCGTCCCGGTGGTGGCGCTGATCGACCAAAGCGCGGGCGAAAGCTGGTCGGTTATCGAGGTTTCCAGCTTCCAGCTTGAAACCACCGACGAGTTTCACCCCACCATCGCCGTCATTCTCAACATTACCCCCGACCACCTCGACCGTCATGGCAGCTTTGAAAACTATTGCGCCGCCAAGGAGCGCGTCTTTGCCCGCCAGACCGCCGAGGATTGGCTGGTGCTCAACGCCGACAACGCTCCCTGCGTCGCCGCCGCCTCCCGCGCGGCCGCCAGGGTCTACTGGTTCTCCGCCGAGCACCCGGTCTCACAAGGAGCCTGGCTGGAGCAGGGTTTTGTGGTTTATCGCTCCGCCGGGGATGCGGCGATCGAAAAGATCATGCCCTTGAGCGGGATTCCTCTCAAAGGCGCGCACAACAACGAGAATGTGCTGGCCGCGGTGGTGGCCGCGCGGCTGGCGGAGGTCCCGGCCGAGGCTATTCGCGGCGCCGTCGAAAAGTTTCATGCCGTCGAGCATCGCCTGGAGTACGTGGCCACCCGCAACGGCGTCAAGTTCTACAACGACTCCAAGGCCACCAACGTGGACGCCACCGCCAAGGCCGTCACCGCCTTCCCGTCCGGCATTCATCTCATCCTCGGCGGCAAGGACAAGGGTTCGCCTTACACCGTGCTGGCGCCCCTGCTGCGCGAACGGGTGCGCGCCGTCTACACCATCGGCGCGGCGGCGGCCAAGATCGAATCGCAGTTGCGCGGCGTAGTTCCCATCCTCTCCTGCAAAACCCTGGCCGAGGCCGTCGCCTCCGCCGCATCGGCCGCGCGCTCGGGCGATGTGGTTTTGCTCGCCCCGGCCTGCTCCAGCTACGACCAGTTTGAAAACTACGAGCAGCGCGGGCGCGTCTTCAAGCAGCTCGTCCAAGAATTGCGAGGCTGAGGGAAATGGCGAAACGCATTGGTGGGGACAAGTGGCTGTTTTTCGTCACTTTGCTGCTGATCGTGGTGGGGCTGGCGATGGTCTTCTCCGCGTCGGCGGTGGTGGCCGAGGCGCGCTACCACTCTCCCTACACCTTTGTCGGCAAGCAGGCCCTCTGGGCCCTGGCCGGCGTGCTGGCTCTGCTGCTGCTCTCGCACATCGACTACACCCTCTACAAATCTCCGCGTTTCATCTACACCGCCCTCTGCGTCACCACCTTCCTGATGGTGCTGGTCTTCCTCATGCCCGGCTCGCACCACACCCACCGCTGGATTCGTTTCGGCAATTTCTTCACCTTCGAGCCCTCGGAGATCGCCAAGCCCGTGCTGGTTCTCTTTCTGGCCTGGTTTCTCCACTCCCGGCTCGACCAGATGCGCGACTGGAAAAACACCCTGCTGCGCGCCGCCCTCATTCCGCTGGTTTTTGTCGTCCTGGTCGTCCGCCAGCCCGACTTGGGCACGGCGCTGGTTCTGGCCGGCGTCACCGCCATGATGCTCTTTCTGGCCGGCATGGAATGGAAGTACCTCATCGGCGGCCTCTGCGCGACGCTGCCCTTTCTGGCCGCGCTGCTCTTCTGGGTCTCCTGGCGCCGCCAGCGCATGCTGGTCTTCCTCCATCCCGAGAGTGACCCGCGGCACTTCGGCTTCAACATCAACCAGTCGCTGATCGCCGTCGGCACCGGCGGCCTCACCGGCCGCGGCTACATGGAGGGCGTGCAGAAGCTCTTCTTCCTGCCCGAGGCCCACACCGACTTCATCTTCGCCAACATCGCCGAGGAGTTGGGCTTCATCGGCGCCATCGCCATCCTGCTGCTCTTTGCGGCCTTCGGACTGCGCGGCCTGCGCGTCGCCTTCCGCTCGCAGGATTCCTTTGCCCGCCTGGCGGCCTTCGGCATCACCACCACCATCGTCCTGCAGGCCTTCTTCAACATCAGCGTGGTGCTCTCGCTTCTGCCCACCAAGGGCATTCCCCTGCCCCTGATCTCCTCGGGAGGAACCTCGGTCTTCGTCACGCTGGCCTCGATCGGCGTACTGCTGAACATCAGCAGGAAGGCGGACTGATGGCCCACCTGCGCGTACTCATCGCCGGTGGGGGCACCGGCGGCCACATCATTCCGGCGCTGGCCGTGGCCCGCGAACTGGTCGCCCGCCACGCGGCCGAAGTGCTGTTTATCGGCACGGCGCGGGGCATGGAGAGCCGGCTTGTTCCCGAGGCCGGCTTCAGACTGCGTCTGGTCGATGTGGGCCAGCTCAAGAATGTCTCGCTGCTCACCCGCCTGCGCACGCTTTTCGCGCTGCCCCGCGCCATCTTCGCCTGCAAGAGGCTGATCCGCGAGTTCAACCCTGGCGTGGTCTTCGGCGTGGGCGGTTACGCCTCCGGCCCGGCGATGGCCTCGGCTCTGCTGCTCGGAATTCCCTCCATGGCCTTCGAGCCCAACGCTGTTCCGGGCCTGGCCAACCGCCTGGTGGGCAAGCGCGTGCAGGCCGCCGCCGTCAACTTTCAGTCGGCGGCCAGGTGGTTCCGCTCGGCCGAGGTCACCGGCATTCCCGTTCGCCCGGAGTTTTTCGCCCTCGCCGCCCCCCCCGCCAGCGCCGCGCCTCATCTGCTGGTCTTCGGCGGGTCGCAGGGCGCGCGCATCTTCAATTCCGTCCTGCCCAAAATCATTCCTGGGCTGCTGGATGCAATCCCTGGACTCGCCGTTCTGCACCAGAGCGGCGCGCGCCACTTCGAGCAGACTATGGCCGCCTATGCCGCCAGTGGCGCCGACCCCGATCGCTGGGAGGTTCGTCCCTTTCTCGACGACATGCCCGCCCGCTTTGCCCAGGCCAATCTGGTCATGGCCCGCAGCGGCGCATCGACGGTGGCCGAACTGGCCGCAGCCGGCAAGCCTGCCCTGCTGGTTCCCTTCGCCGCCGCCGCCGACGACCACCAGCGGCGCAACGCCGAGGAGATGGAGCGGGCCGGCGCGGCTGTTCTGCTCGATGAGTCGGAACTCGACGAGCGCGATCTGGACGCTCCGGGAAAGCTGCTGACTGCTCTCGCCAGCCTGCTCCAGAGCCCGGAGCGGCTGGCCGTGATGGCCGCCGCCGCCCGCACCCAGGCCCATCCCGACGCCGCCGAGCGCATTGCCAACCGCATCGCCGCCCTCGCAGATCCTGGAGCATTTTCACAGGTAGTTTGATGTCCTGGGCGTTCCACTGTGATGTCCTGGGTGCCCCCGGTAATGTTCTGGGTGCTCCACCATAGGTCTTGGGTGCCCCACCCTCGCGACGTTCTTGTTTTTGTCGCTAGGGTGGGATAGCACGATGCCCGCATTACAGAAACGGTGAAAATGCTCTGAAACTCCCAGCCCGCAGCCGCGGTGAGCAGCCGCCCGGCGCGACGGCCCTCGCTTCTGTCTTCAACGCAATAAAAAAAGGCCCGTCTGCCGAGGCAGACGAACCTTTTTTAGGGGAAAAGCCGCAAAACTTACCAGTTTCCGGCTTGACTTGCCGGTTTTCAGCTTACCGGCTTACCGGTGTCAGCGGCCGCCATGGCCGCCATGGCCGCCACCGCCGGCGCCGAAACCGCCACCACCGTGTCCGCCGCCACCACCGTGTCCGCCGTAGCCAC
>PMPH01000041.1 GCA_003161045.1 Acidobacteriaceae bacterium | reverse complement strand
CCTTGGCCCAGCGCGCCTGCTGGGTTTTGAAGGCGGTCATCTCGATGGGCAGCTCGGAGGGGCACTCGACATGGGGCAGGTACTTGAACTTCCAGCCGGCCAGCTGCGAGCGATAGCTCAGGTCGGTGTCTTCGGTCAGGGTGTCGTGCTGCCAGCCGCCGCCGTCGGCGATGGCCTGGATGCGCCACATGCCGGCCGTGCCGTTGAAGTTGAAGAAGTCGCCGGTGCGGACCCGCGCGCCGTGCTCGATGATGAAGTGGCCGTCGAGCAGGATGGCCTCGATCTGTGTCAGCATGCTGTAGTCGCGGTTCATGTGCGCCCAGCGGGTCTGCACCATGCCGATCCCCGGCTCGGCAAAGTGGTGGATGACCTGCATGATCCAGTCCGTCGGGGGCACAAAATCGGCGTCGAAGATGGCCACAAACTCGCCCTTGGCCACCGTCAGCCCAGCCTCCAGCGCTCCGGCCTTGTAGCCGAAACGGTTGGTCCGGTGAATGTATTCAATGGGATGGCCCATGGCGGCATAGCGGGCGACGCTGCCGGCGGCCACCTCCTGGGTCTCGTCGGTCGAGTCGTCCAGCACCTGAATGTCCAGCTTCTCGCGCGGGTACTCCATCGCACAGACGGCCTCGATCAGCCGGTCGATGACAAACTGCTCGTTGAAGATGGGCAGTTGCACGGTCACGCGCGGCAGTTCGTCGAAGTGGCAGGGCGGGTCGGGCTTGTAATTTTTGCGGTACTTGTAATAGAGGTAGCAGAGCGTGTAGCGGTGAATGCCATAAACCGACAGCAGGATCATCACCGCGAAGTAGGGCAGCAGCATCGCCGCGTCAAACCAGTTCCAGTGGTAGAGCCCCCTGAAGGTCTGGTCGGCATACTGCGCCTTCCAAAAGTGGCGCAGGCCGTACTGCGGGGCAAGGGCCAAGTGCGCGGCCAGGCGCATCGGCAGCCCCCCAAGCCGGAATTGGCGCAGGCTGGCAAGAGGATTCAAACAGGTTACAAGCGCGGCAAACAGGGTGGACCTCCACGGGGCGGATAACGGCAATTGTAGCTGATATGGGCTGCGGCTGGCGGCTGACTAGGCCCTGCCCTCCTCCAGCACCAGCGGGAATCTCGCAGGCGGTTCAACCCTCAACCCGCAGACTGCGCCACCAAACCACGCGCCGAAATGCGCTGCGAGCGGCAGAAAGAATGCATTCAGCTTACAGCGTGTACGGCGCGCGCACACCCGGCTCGTTGGGGTCGAAATCCCGTGTATTCCGCGTGACCAGCAAGGACTGATGCACCTCGGCTGTTGCCCGGATGATGGCGTCGGGCAGCATGATGCGCCTGGCCTTGCGAATCAGGACGGCGCGCTCGGCGACCTTGGCGTCGATCTGCAGCAGATCGAAAGTTTGCAGGAAGGCCCTGGCTGTGGCTTCGGTTTGCGGCGTTGTCCCGGCCATGACCTCCATCCAACTGATTACGCTGATCGCCGGGCTCTGGTAGAGCGCCAGTTCCGCTCTCGCCTGGGCAATGCCACGCAGGTAATCGACGAGAATATTGGTGTCGAAGACCGCTCTCACCACTCGCTCCGCAACTTCTCCTGGTAAGCCAGGCCATCCTCGGGCAGCGGCTCGGATTCACCGGGAAGATAAAGCCTTTGATCCTTCCACAAACCGAAGGCCGCCTCGCGCGAGGGACGGTTCTGCTCAATGAACGCCGCCACCGCCTGGCGCACGGCTTCGGCGCGGGAGAGCTTCCTGGCGGCGCAGATAGCCCCCAGTTCCTTCAATTGCTGATCGGGTATGTCGATGAGTGTGCGCATGGCCGCATGAGCTTTGATATACACATCATATATCATTATCGGGGATTTATCTACAAATCAGCCGCCGGCGCTGCCGCCGGCAATTTGTGGCTCGAAGTTTGAAGAGCAGCCACTCGCGCTTTGCTGTCAGCAGGATTTGTCGCCACAAAAACCGGCCCACCCCTCGAAGTGAGGAGCGGGCCGGTTGGTTTGTTTTCCTGGTTGCTATTCAGTTGAGTTTGAGCTGTCTCGCTGTTCCTGTCGCGCGGGCACCGTGCGATCAGGCAACGATCGGCGCCTTGGCCGAGGTTAAGGCACCCAGGTCGGCGGCCAGTTTTTCGGTCGAGAAGGCCTCGATCAAGTCGCCTTCCTTGAGGTCGCTGAAGCCGCCCAGGCCGATGCCGCACTCCATGCCGTTGGTGGCTTCCTTGGCGTCGTCCTTGAAGCGCTTGAGGGAGTGGACCTTGCCCTTGAAGACCTGCTCGGTGCCGCGCATCACCTTGACCTCCGCATCGCGGCGGATGACGCCATCCTGCACCCGGCAGCCGGCGATGGTGCCGACCTTGGGAATGTGGAAGACGTTGATGACCTCGGCCCGGCCGATGTAGTTCTCCTTAAAGACGGGTTCGAGTAGTCCCAGCATGGCCAGCCGCATCTCGTCCTGCAACTCGTAGATGATCGAGTGCAGGCGAATTTCGACGTTTTCCTGGTTGGCCAGTTCGGCCGCCTTGCGCTCCGGGCGGACGTTGAAGCCGATGATGAGGGCATTCGAAGCGGCCGCCAGCAGCACGTCGCTCTCGGTAATCGAGCCGACGCCGGAGTGGATGACCTTGACGCGCACCTTCTCGGTGGACATGAGGACCAGCGAATCGGCCAGCACCTCGACCGAGCCGGTCACATCGCCCTTGATAATCAGGCCCAGATCCTTGACGCCTGCGGTGCGAATCTGCTCGGCAAGCCCCTCCAGCGAGACGCGGGAGCTCTTGGCCAACTGCGCATCGCGCTCCTTCATCTTGCGGTACTGGGCAATGCCCTTGGCCTTGTCGCGATCGGCAACCACCAGGAAGGTGTCGCCGGAGTCGGGCATGGCCTCCAGACCTAGCACTTCGACCGGGGTCGAGGGACCGGCTTCCTCAATGGCGCGGCCGCGATCGTCGAACATAGCGCGGACCTTGCCGAAGGTGTTGCCGACAATGTAGCTGTCGTTGAGGTGGAGGGTTCCATCCTGAACCAGAACCGTGGCCACGGCGCCGCGGCCGCGATCCAGCTTGGCCTCAAGCACCGAGCCCACGGCCTTGCGTCCGGGGGTGGCCTTGGGGGCCTTGATGTCGGAGACCAGGCAAATCATCTCCAGCAGCAGGTCCAGGTTGATGTGCTTCTTGGCCGAGACCTCGACAAAGACCGTGCCCTCGCCGCCGCCGGCCCACTCTTCAGGAATCAGGCCGCGGTCGGCGAGCTGCTTCTTGACGCGCTCCGGGTTGGCGTCGGGCTTGTCGATCTTGTTGACAGCCACGATGATGGGCACATCGGCCGCCTTGGCGTGGTCGATGGCCTCCAGGGTCTGCGGCATGACGCCGTCGTCGGCGGCCACCACGATGACCACAATGTCGGTGACCTTGGCGCCGCGGGCTCTCATGCGGGTGAAGGCCTCGTGCCCCGGAGTGTCGAGGAAGACGATCTCGC
>PMPH01000106.1:203-22170 GCA_003161045.1 Acidobacteriaceae bacterium | reverse complement strand
CGACTTCGGCACCGGCGCGGTCAAGGTGACCCCGGCGCACGATCCCAACGACTTTGCCCTAGGCGAGCGCCATCATCTGCCCTCGATCAACGTGATGGACGCAACCGGCCACATCAACGCGGAAGGCGGAGCCTATGCAGGCCTGGACCGTTACGTTGCCCGCAAGCGCATTGTCGCCGATCTCGAAGAACAGGGCCTTTTGGCGGCGGTGAAGGATTACACCAACAACGTGGGCCACTGCGACCGCTGCAANNGCAAGACGGTCGTCGAGCCGCGGCTTTCGACGCAATGGTTTGTGAAGATCGCGCCGCTGGCCGAAAAAGCCATTGCCGCGGTCAAGCCAGACGCCGCGGGCAACAAAGCGATTCGCATTGTTCCCGAGCAGTATGAAAAGGTCTATCTGGAATGGATGGGCAACATCCACGACTGGTGCATCTCGCGCCAGCTCTGGTGGGGCCATCGCATCCCGGCCTGGCATTGCGCCGATTGCCACAAGATCACCGTCGCCCGAGTCGATCCAACCGCCTGCGCCTACTGCGGCTCGGAGAGGATTACGCAGGAGACCGACGTCCTCGACACCTGGTTCTCCTCGGGCCTGCTGCCGGTCTCGGTCTTCGGCTGGCCCAACATCACGGCGGAAAATCGCGCCGATTTCGACGCTTTTTACCCCACCAGCCTGCTGGTCACCGGCTTCGACATTCTCTTCTTCTGGGTGGCGCGCATGATCATGCTCGGCTGCTGGTTTGCCGGGGATGTGCCCATGCCCGACGGGAGCCCGCGCTCGCTGGCGGATTCTGTCCCATTCAAAGAGGTCTACATTCACGCCCTGGTGCGCGATGCCAACCGCGAAAAAATGTCCAAGACCAAGGGCAATGTCGTTGACCCCATCGAGATCGTCAAGCAGTACGGCACCGATGCGGTCCGGTTTACGCTGGCCTCGATGGCCTCGCCGGGCACCGACATCGCCTTCAACGTGGCCCGCACCGAAGGCTACCGCGCCTTCGCCAACAAGATCTGGAACGCCGCGCGATTCCTCTTCATGAATGTGGACCGCGCCGCCGAGGTTGGCATTTTTGTTGACCCCGCCGCGCTGGGCGGAATGCCCACGGCTGCCGAAGACGCGCCGCTTGAAGCCCGCTGGATTGTGGCCGAATTCCACGCGACCGCGGCCATGGTCAACCAGTCGCTCGAAAACTACCGCTACGACGAAGCGGCCAATGCGATTTATCAGTTCTTCTGGGGCAGTTTCTGCGATTGGTACCTGGAAATCGTCAAGCTGCGGCTGGATTTCCCGATGGATGGCCCAGCCGGCGAATCAGCGAGTGAGCAAGCCAGCAAGCGTGATAGCAGGCGTTCGGCGCTCACCACGCTGGTTTCGGTTTTTGAAGCCTCGCTGCGGCTGCTCTCGCCCTTCATGCCATTTATTACCGAAGAAATCTGGCACGCGCTCTATGACGGCAACCCGCCGGCTAAGTCGATTGCGTTGACGCAGTATCCGCAAAGTGATGAAGCGCATGCGGATGCGGTTGCACAGATCGATATGGGAGTGCTGCAAAGTCTTATCGTTGAAGTCCGCGCATTGCGCAAGGAGATCGGCGTCGAGGAGAAAGCCTCCGTTCCCATTCAGGTGCGTATCGACGCGGGAATGCAAGTTGTCATTGCTGAGAATCGCTCGATGGTAGAACGCTTGGCGCGAGTGAGCGAGGTTAGCTTTGTCGATCAGATTGCGGCAGGCCTCGCCAAGCATTCGACCTTTAATTTCGACGTGGCTGTTATTTACGAGCGCACCATCGACGTTCCCGCCGAGCGCGAGCGTCTGACGAAGGACATCGCCAAGCTCGAAAAGGGACTGGCAGCCGCAGAGCGCCAGTTAGGCAACGAAGGATTTCTGGCCAAGGCTCCGGCTCACGTGGTCGAGGGGCTCAAAAAACAGGAAGCGGAGACGCGGTTGCTGCTGGAAAAGGCGCGGGCTGCGCTGGACACATTGCCGGCAGAATAGCTGTCTAACTGCTTATTACAGGGTTGGCTTTGAATGAAGGGTACGGGCTTTAGCCCGTACATTGGGTACAGCAACCGGGCGGGGCTTTAGCCACTGAGAAAAGTTTTTGAGCGATTCGCATTCCCTCAGCGGCTAAAGCCGACGATTCTTCGCCCCAACAACGGACGGGCTAAAGCCCGTCCCCTTTAACGCATTGGTTCTTCAGAGATAGTGGAAAGCAGAGCTGAAGCAAAGATTCCAGCTTCCCACCCTAGGCGCAAAAACAAAGGCGCGCCAAGGATGGGGCACCCAGACAACATCGACCAAAAACATATGCTGTATGGGTGGGGCACCCAGATTTTCTGGCAGCCAACAGCTAGGAGCTAAAAGCTGGAAGCTGTTTTCCAAAGGAAAACAAAATGGATTGGAAGAACAGCCGCATCGACGCATTGCTGGAGTTGGCGCTCCAGGAAGACCAGGCCGCTGACGACGCGACCACCAACCTCACCATCGACGCCGATCTGCGCGCGACAGCGACGATTCTGGCGCGGCAGGAGATGGTCGTCTGCGGGCTGGGCGCAGTGCCGCGCTTTCTGGAGATTTTTGCCCGCCTTGACCGGAATCCGCAGGCGCGGAGCCCCTTCGAGATCGAGATTCCCCCGGAGATTGCCGACGGCGCGCGCGTCCAGGATGGCCAGACGCTGGCCGTGATCCGCCACAGCGCCCGGGCGCTGCTCAGCACCGAGCGCGTGATTCTGAATCTGATGCAGCACCTGAGCGGCATCGCCACCCAGACGCGTCAGTACGTGGACGCCATTCAGGGCGCGCACCCGAGCCTGCAGGCCCGGGTGCTCGACACGCGCAAGACCATTCCCGGCCTGCGGACTCTGGAAAAGTACGCCGTGCTGTGCGGCGGCGGAACGAACCACCGCATGGATTTGGCCAGCGGCATTCTCATCAAGAACAACCACATCTCGCTGGGCGGCGGGCTACCCTCGGCTCTCACGCGCGCGCTCGATGGCCGCCAGAAGGGTCAGCGCGTGCAGGTCGAGGTGCGGACGCCGCAGGAGCTGGAAGAGGCGCTGGTCTTTGGCGCTGAGGCCATCCTGCTGGACAATATGACACCCGCCGAGGTGAAACGTTCCGTCGGCGAAATCCGCCAGTACACACGGGGGCTGCAGGCCGCGGGGGAGCCGGAGCGCTGGATTTCCGCCGAGGCCTCGGGCGGCATTGTGCTCGAAAACATTCGCGCCTACGCCGAGACCGGCGTGGACTTCATCAGTGTGGGCGCGCTGACTCACTCGGCCAAGGCTGCCGACATTTCCATGCGCATTGGCGCGGAGACGGCCTAGCCGTGCCCGAAGCCTCGCTGGACGCGTACGATCTGGCAGGGTTGGAGGTTGCGCTGGCCGGCACTGTTTTTGCGGGCAAGCTGCATTATTCGCCGCTGACCGGCTCAACCAACAGCGACGCGCTGGAGGCGGCGCGCAACGGAGCGCCCGAGGGGTCGGTTTATTTCACCGATGAGCAGCGGGCCGGACGCGGACGCGCCGATCACCGCTGGCTTTCAGCCGCCGGGGATGGGCTTTATGTGAGTGTCCTGCTGCGGCTGCCGATTCCCGCCGTTCGTCTGCCGCTTGTGCCGCTGGCCGTGGGACTGGCCGCCGCCGAAGCCATTCGCACGGCCATTGGATTCACGGTTGACCTACGCTGGCCCAACGACCTGCTTCTCGGCGAACGCAAGGTCGGCGGCATCCTGGTTGAAACGAAGACCTCAGGCAGTGAGGTCAATTTTGCTGTGGCTGGCATTGGCATCAATGTTCACCAGCGAGACTTCGCTTCCGATTTGCTCACACCCGCAACCTCGCTCGACCTGGAAACCGGCACACGCGTTGATCGCCAGGCGTTACTCATCTCCCTGCTAAAATCGCTGGAGCGTGAGGCGCGCGAACTGCTCGATTCGGAGGCGGCAGCCGCGATTCCACGGCGCGTGGAGCAGGCTTCGACGTGGATGCGCGGACGGCGGGTTGAGGTGCACGGCCCACAGGCTTGCATGGGCGTTACAGCCGGGCTGGACGAGCATGGATTTCTGCTGGTGCGCACCAGGGATGGAGTCGTCACCGTGCAAACCGGCGGCATTCGCGCTGTTGAAACTGACTTTGGAAAGACGGATTGAAGACGATGCTGCTGGCTCTCGATGTGGGCAACACGAATACGAAGCTGGGCCTTTACCGGCTCGATGGCGGGAAGCCGGAGCTGGCCGCGCACTGGCGTCTTACGACGCACCACACCCAGACCGTGGACGAGTACGGAATGCTCTTCCTGAGCCTCTTTGAGAGAAGCGGCATCGCCACCAGCCAGGTAAAGCACATCATCATCTCCTCGGTGGTGCCGCCGGTCGAATGGACGCTGCGCCAGGTTTGCGAGAGCTATTTTCACGTCGAGCCGCTCTTCGTCGAGCCGGGAATCAAGACGGGAATGCCGGTTCTGGTGGACAATCCGGCGGAACTGGGCGCGGACCGGCTGGCCGACTCGATTGGCGCCTATGAACGCTACGGCGGGCCCTGCATCGTGGTGGACTTCGGCACGGCCACCAAGTTCGAGGTGATCTCCGCGCGCGGCGAGTACCTGGGCGGCGTCATCGCGCCAGGGCTTGGCCTCAGCGCCGAGGCGCTTTTTTCGCGCGCCGCCAGGCTCTCCCGCGTGGAGATCAAGCGGCCCGCCAAGGTGATCGGCACCAGCACCGCCGGGCACCTGCAGAGCGGCCTTTATTACGGCTTCATCGGCCTGGTGGACGGCATTCTCGACCGCATCATTGCTGAACTTGGGGCGGAACTTGGAACCGAACCAGGCGCCAAGCCGCGGGTGATTGCCAGCGGCGGCCTGGCGCAGTTGATCGCCGGAGACTCACGCTACATTGCCGAGATCGACGATATGCTCACCCTCGATGGCCTGCGCATTCTCTTCGAGCGCAACCGCACGGCCAAGCCGCGCGGCCGGGCGCGCTGAGGCTCCACTTTGCTGAACTACTTCAACTACTTCACCGAAATCGAAGAACGCTTCCAGCAACGGCGCGGGGCGCTGCTGCTGCTCTCGACGCTGGACTGGGCGCTGATCGAAACCTGGCGCGATGCCGGCATTCCGCTGGAGGCGGCGCTGCGCGGCATTGACGCGGCCTTCGACAAGTACGAAACCAGGCAAAAGCGCGGCCGGATGCGGCGCGTGAACGGCCTGGCGTGGTGCGCACAGGCGGTGATGGAAGCCGCCGTCGAATTGCGCGAGGCCGCCGCCGGCACGGCTCCCGATTCAGCTGTTGCCACTCCACGCGAATCGGGCTTCGAGCAGGAACGCGTGGCCACGCACCTGGAAGACGCCGCCACGGCGCTCGATGCGGCCGCGGTGGCTCCTGATGCCTGCGCCGCAACCGCCCTCCGCCTGCGCGAACTGGCCGCCGGAGCGCACGCCGCCACGAGCGAACAAAAGGCTGCCGCCAGCCAATGCACCGCAATAGACCCCAGCGCCGTGGTCGAGGACAGCACGGCAGTTCCTGACAGCGCTGGGGCTCAGAGTAGCGCCGCGGCCCACGATTTGGAGGCGCTCGAACGCACTCTCACCGTCCTCGAAGAGAAGCTCTTCGCCGCTTTGACCGCCGCCGCTCCCGAGGAACTGCTGGTGGGGCTCAAGGAGCACGCGGCGCGCGAGTTGGCCCCTTATCGCAGCCGCATGGGAGCCGTGCAGTTGCGCCAGGTGGAACGGCAGTTCGTGCAAAAGCAGCTGCTGGCGCACTATAACCTGCCCAGACTTAGCCTGTTTTACATGAGCCAGCAATGAAGCCGTCCAGGAAACAATCCGCAAAGCCAGAGCGCGAGAAGGCCGTGGTATCCCACCCTAACCGCAAAAACAAAAATGCGGCGAGGGTGGGGCACCCGCAGGTTCTTCGCGTCTCCGCCGCGCCGCTGCTCGTTGAAATCGAGAAGCCGATTTACGGCGGCGCATTTCTGGCCCGAATCGAAGGCAAGGCTGTTTTTGTGCCACTCACGCTTCCTGGCGAGCAGGCGCGGGTGCGCATTACGCAAGCCAAGTCCGGCTACGCGACCGCCGAGGCCGAAGAAATCCTCCGTGCCGCGCCAGAGCGCATCCTGCCCGCCTGCCCGCACTTTGGCCTCTGCGGCGGCTGCCACTATCAGCACACGGACTACGCGACCCAACTGGCCTTCAAGCAGGCTATCCTGCGCGAAACGCTGGAGCGCGGCGGCGTTGTTGCGCCCGATGAAATTGCCGTTCTGGCCGCGGAATTCCCGTTTCAATCTTGGGCCTATCGCAACCGCATCCGGCTGGCCTTCGACGCGGCTGGAAACCTGGGCTATCGCGGCTGCCGCTCCCGCGCTGTTGTTCCGGTGCGTGAGTGCCCCATCGCCGCGCCGCTGCTGGTGGAGGCTGTGCAGGCTTTTGCCCAGGTGGCGCGCGGATTTGCTCCGACGCTGCGGCCCACCGAGATTGCGCTCTTTTGCAATGCAGCCGAAAGCGCGCTGCTGGCCACGGTTTTTACGGCAAGCCCGGCCAAGCGGCGCTTCGACGAACTGGCGCAGGCGCTTCACGAACAAATTCCCGCTCTCACCGGCGCGGAACTGGTGGTCGAAGGCTACGCCAGCCAGCCGCCTCGCACCCTGGCACGGTGGGGCGCGGTTTCGCTCACCTATCGCGCTGCCGGCTTCGACTATCGCGTGGACCACGGCGCGTTTTTCCAGGTGAACCGCTGGCTGGTGGACGCATTGGTCGAGCGTGTAATCTCCGGCCACGGCGGCAAACTGGCCTGGGATTTGTTTGCGGGCGTCGGCCTCTTCGCCCGGCAACTCACGGCCCGCTTTGATCGCGTGCTCGCCGTCGAATCAGCGCCCTCGGCCACCGAGGCTCTCAAGGAAAACCTTCGCGGGACTGTTGGTGTAGCCGTCAAGGCGGAGACCCTCGCTTTTCTGAGCCGAGGCCACAAGTCGGCGCCTCCCGGTTTAATTCACTCTGATTTAGCCTCACCCGGCCCAACTGCGCCCAACCTTGTCGTGGTGGACCCACCGCGCAGCGGCCTGGGCGCGGAGACCTCCGCGCTGCTCGGCAAAATCGCCGCCCCCGCCGTGGTTTACGTCTCCTGCGACCCAGCCACGCTGGCGCGCGACCTGCGCGAACTGATAGCCTCCGGCTACCAAATCCAATCCATCACCCTCGTCGACCTTTTCCCCCAGACCTTTCACCTGGAGACAGTAGTCCACTTGCGCCGCTCCTGATAGGCTTGAGGGCCAGAACATTTTTTTGAAGATTCGGGCACATGGAGTCTGACGCACCCAAATTCTGGCAGGTCCTTTGTGGCCGCGCCTCCACCCATCAGGGCGCTGGCCTGGGTTCCATTCCGCTCTTTCATGCGGCCTGGCTCTTTGCCGTGGGAATTGCGGCCACCGAGGCTCTCACTTTGCGGCCCACCCTAGTGCTGGTTGCGCTGACGCTGGCAGGCGTGCTGTGCGGCGTGGCGGCTCTCGGCGCGCAGCGCATCGCCTGGCTGCCGCTGGCCGCGTTGTGGCTGCTGCTGGGCGCATGGTGCGCTGTAATGGAGCCGCATCCGGTGCCCGCGCCTGTGCTGGCCTCACTCTCCGACGGCCTGCTGCGCACCGTCGAAGGTACCGTCGTCAATGCCGGCCCGGTGCGTGGCGAAATCGAACAAAGCCTCGTCGATAACGACGCACCCGCCGAAACTGCCAAACCTCAGCAGCAGCCCACGCAGAAAATTGACCTGCGCGTCTCCAGCCTGGAAGTGGTCACCGATGCCGTTGACGAGCAAGCGCAGATTCCCGGCGGCGTGCGCCTGACCGTTCGCTGGCCCTGGCCCTCATCCGGTCTGTCCGGCCCGTCCGGCCCATCAGTTCCGCAGCCCTTCCAGTGCGGCGAGCGCGTTCGCGCCGTCGTTCGCCTGTTGCCGCCCGAGGTCTATCACGATCCCGGCGTCTGGAGCCGCGAGGATTTCCTCGTTGACTTGGGGCTAACCTCCACGGCCACGGTGAACATCGACCGCATTGAACGCCTGGACAATCCGGCCGGTCTCGGCCAAACCGGGGTCCCCAGCGACGGGTCTTCGTCGCTGGGGTGGAAAACCGGGGTTCCCGGCGACGGGTCTTCGTCGCTGGGGTGGAAGACTTCCGGTCCCTCTTTCGCCTGCTGGGTGAGCGGCTTGCAGCACGCCACCAGCGCTCGCCTGCTGGCGCTGCCTGGGGCCATGCTCCGCCTGCCCGCTCCGTTGCGCCTCTCCGAGGACGACGCCATCATGCTGGCCGCCATGGTCACCGGCGACCGCACCTACCTCACCCACTCGCTGCGCGTGGGCTTTGAGCGCACCGGCTCCTTCCACATGCTGGTGGTCTCCGGCCTTCACCTGGCCATCATGGCCGGCTGCCTCTTCTGGGTTGCGCGCCGCCTGCGCCTGCCGCGCGTCCCGGCCACTTTTGCCACTATTCTGGCCTCCTTCGCCTACGCGCTGTTCACCGGCTTCGCCACGCCAGTCGAGCGTTCGCTATGGATGGTCACGCTCTACCTGCTGGGCCGGCTTCTCTATCGCGAACGCAACGCGCTGAACACCATCGGTTTTGCCTCCCTCTGCCTGCTGGCCTTCAGCCCCCGCAGCCTCTTCGACGCCAGCTTCCAGATGACCCTGCTGGCGGTGGTGGCCATCGGCGGAGTAGCCGCTCCGCTGCTCCAGAGCACGGTTCACCCTTACCTGACGGCCACGCGCGGCCTGCGCCTGATCGCCCTGGACGTCAAACTGCCCCCAGCACAGGCTCAGTTTCGGGTGACGCTGCGCATGATCGCCGCGGAGTTGCAGAAAGCCATCTATTCAGGCCACACGGCCTCGCGCGAACCCCGCGAGACAGCCGTCAACGACGAGGTCACCGACGAGGTACTACCGCAACGCGCCCTGTTCCGCGAAACGCCGGGCATCACCGCCGCAGCATTCCAGGCAGCCGTTCACGGTCGTTTTGCCGGGTTCCTCGCCTGGCGCTTCTTCCCCTGGACGGTGCGCCTCATTCTCCGCATCGTCGAACTGCTCGTCGTCTCCTGCGTGGTGGAACTGGCGATGGCCCTGCCCATGGCCCTCTACTTTCATCGCATCACCGTCTTCGCCCTGCCGGTCAACGTCTTCATCCTGCCGCTGCTGATGATCCTGATGCCGGCCGCGCTGGTTACTTTGCTCTTTGCTCTGATGGGTCCGGCCTACGCAGTAGTTCCGGCGATGATCGTGGCGGTTTTCCTTCACCTGGGAACCCGGCTTGTGCTCAGCTTCGGGGCCTTGCCTTGGGGAGACCTGCGCATTCCCGCGCCGCTTCTGTGGCAGTCTCTCAGCTTCTGCGCGCTGCTCGGCGCAGCCATCATGCTGGCCCGCCTGGCTCTCTCTTCTGGACTTCGCTGGCCGCGCCGCGCCGCTTGGGCCGCGCTCTTGCTGGCCGCCGCGGCCGCCGTTCTGCCCCGTCCGATTGACCACCCCCGCGACGCTCTGCTGATGGAGGCTATCGACGTGGGCCAGGGAGACTCCTTGCTGTTGATTACGCCTGACGGCAAAACCCTGCTGGTCGATGGCGGCGGCTTCGGCGGCGGTCCGCATCAGACCCCGCAGGACTACGACATCGGCGAGGAGGTCGTCTCCCAGGTTCTATGGTCGCGCGGCATTCGCCACCTCGACGTGGTGGCCCTCAGCCACGCCCACTCCGACCACATGGGCGGCCTGCCCGCCGTGCTGCGCAACTTCCATCCCGCCGAGCTTTGGGTGGGCAACAATCCCCGCTTCGGGGCCTACAACGCGCTGCTCGACGAGGCCGCCAGCCTCCATGTGCGCGTCCGCTCGCTGCGCGCCGGCGACGCCTTTCCCTTCGGCCCAACCCAGGTCAACGTCCTGGCGCCCTTTCGCGACTATCAGCCCGGCGCCGAGCCCACCAACAACGACTCGGTGGTGCTGCACGTGGCCTACGGTGCAACCTCCGTAATGCTGGAAGGCGACGCCGAGGCTCCCATCGAAGAGGCCATGCTGGCCGAGTCCGGCCTGGCCAGCACACTGCTCAAAGTGGGCCACCACGGCAGCATTACCTCGACGCGTCCGGAATTTCTGGCCCGCGTGCACCCTGAGTGGGCCGTCATCTCCTGCGGACTGCGCAACCGCTATGGCCATCCCCGCGAGGAGGTGCTCGGAGAGCTTGAAGCGGCCAGGATTGGCACCTTCAGCACCGACATCAACGGCGCCACCTGCTTCCGCCTCAACGGCAAGACCACCACCCCGGATCTGGCCTGCGGCTGGCGGCCTGGGCTCTGAAGCCAGCTTGCGCGCTTCTCCTGGGTTTGCTCCAGAAATCGGCCGCATGAAAGCCGCCCCAACCGGCCAAAATCCTTCGTTTGAAGCTGATCCGGCGCTTTCATAGGGCTTGCCGCCGTCATCTGGGCATATAATTCGTGCCAGAAATCATTCAGTTGCAAGAAGCCTGGAACCGGCAACTGCGACTGAGGAGGCGCCATGTTCAAGCCATTGCTCTTCGTCGCAGCGATTGCACTGTTCGGGATTACCGCCTCGTTCGCCCCAGGGGCCATGCCTCAGGAGGCCGCTCAGCCCCCCGCAGCCGGAGCAGTGAATCCGGTCAAGCCTACCGCACACTCGCAGGCGCGCGCCAGGAAGATTTATGGAATCGATTGCGCGATGTGCCACGGGGACAATGGCGACGGCAAGACCGATCTGGCCAGGGACATGGAGTTGACGCTCAAGGACTGGTCCGATCCCAAGACGCTGGCCGCGAGACCGAATCAGGAGTTATTCAGCATCATCCGCAGTGGCAAGGGCAAGATGCCTCCCGAGGCCGAAGGCCGCGCCAAGGACGATGAGGTGTGGAACCTTATTCTTTACATCCGCTCCATGGCCCGGCAACGGCCGGCGGCGGCGCCCACTCCAGCCGCCGCGCCGGTAGCGAGCAACTGAACTTCATCGCGGAGCGTTCAGTTTTTTGAGAGTCAGAATTCTCTAGCTGAAACCGGCATCGTGGAGGATTACAACCGCGCAACCGGCAGAATCGGAGCAAACCTGTACCCTGAAACTACGGCTGCCTGGCGGTTTAGCTCATAGCCTCCAACCAGCGTTTCGTTGCATCCAATAAAGGAGTTCCCTTCCCCGCGATGCGTCTGTCCCGTTCTCTTTTCGTCTTCGTGTTGTTGCTGCTCCTGCTTTCAGGGCGTCCCGTGCTGGCTGCCTCGACCACAGCGGAGGCGCCGCACCTGCGCGTCGAACTGCTGGCGCCTGGCGACAGGCTATATGGCCACAATCAGCTGAACGACGCCGGGCTCTATTTCAAGTTGGAGCCGGGCTGGCACATTTACTGGATCAATCCGGGAGACGCCGGCCAGCCGCCACGGGTTCAGTGGACTCTGCCCAAGGGGATCACCGCCGGCCCGATGCAATTTCCCGCGCCCCGGCGCTTGCCCCTCGGTTCGCTGATGGATTTTGGCTACGAGAACGAGGTGCTCTTCCCGCTCAAACTGCGCGTTGCCAATAGCGTCAAAGCGGGGCCGGTTTCACTGCGCGCCACCGTCGATTGGCTGGTTTGCCGTGAGAGCTGCATCCCCGGCAGGGCCGAACTGGAGGTGCGGCGAAGCGTGGAGTCCGGTTCGCGTCACCTGCCCTACCAGCCCGACCCGCTCTTTCTACGATTTTTTAATCAGCTTCCCCGGCCCTTGCCCGCAAAGGCCCGTCCGATCTTCCAGGCGGCCGGGGAGGATTTCCGTCTGGCCATCGAAACCGGCCAGCGGGAGACCATAGCAGCATTTTTCCCCGCTGAGCCGGGGATTCTGGACAATTCCGCACTGCAAAACCTCACGCCCACGGCAAAGGGCCTGATCCTCAATCTGAAAAAAGACGCGGGGCTTTCCTCTCAGCCCGCCCATTTGAAGGGGGTTTTGGAGCTTTCCGGTGGGCGCGCATTCGAGCTGACGGCGCGGCCCGGCGCAGTGGCCGCTCCAACTTCACTTCCCTCGCCGTCCACGCCGGCTGCCGCGCCCGTGGCCTCTTCACTGGCCCCTGCTCCAGCAGCGAGGGCGACCAATCCCGTCCCGTCCATGGCGCGAAATTCCTCCCGGACAGCGCTGCTGCGGGCTATCGGGCTGGCGTTTCTGGGCGGTTTGCTTCTGAACCTGATGCCCTGCGTCTTTCCCGTGCTCTTTCTCAAGGCTTTGGCGCTCACACGCTCCGGGCACGGCGAATTGGAGCGGCTGCGGGCGCATGGACTGGTTTACGCCGCTGGCATTCTGCTTTCGTTCTGGGCACTGGTGGCTGCGCTGGTGGGGCTGCGCGCCGCTGGCGCCACGCTGGGCTGGGGATTTCAGTTCCAGTCGCCGGTTTTTCTGACGCTGATGGCCGAGTTGCTCTTTTTCCTGGGGCTGTCGCTGGCCGGGCAGTTTGAGATCGGCCTCAGGCTGACCAGCGCGGGCGGCTCACTGGTTACGAAAAACGGTGCGGCCAGAGAGGGCTATGCGGGCAGCTTCTTTACCGGCGTGCTGGCCGTGGTGGTAGCCACGCCCTGCACCGCGCCGTTCATGGGAGCGGCCATCGGCTACGCGCTGGCGCAACCGGCGGCCATCGCCTTTGCGGTCTTCACGGCGCTGGCGCTGGGTCTGGCCGCGCCCTACCTGGCGCTGACGCTGCAACCGGCCTGGACGCGCCTTTTGCCGTCCCCTGGCGCGTGGATGCAGGTGCTGCGGCAGGCCGTCTCGGTGCCGATCTTCGCCACCGTCATCTGGCTGGCGTGGGTGCTGGCGCAGGCCTACGGAGCGAACACTCTGACGGCATTATTGGCCGGTTTCCTGCTGCTGGCGATAGCGGGATGGTTTCTGGGCCGCTGGCCGGCCAGAAGATGGGCCACCGCGCTGGCCGCGCTGCTGCTTTTGGTGGCTGTGGCCCTGGCAGTTTGCGGCCAAAGGCTGGCTGGAGCAGGCGCGGAGAAGACAGACCTGAGAGCAGAAACGGGCCTGAAGGCAGGAACAGGCCAGAATGCTGGAGCGGAACCGGATTCGGCTGCGGCCGGCGGCTGGCAGCCGTGGTCGGCCGCGGCGGTCAGCCGCTATCAGGCCCAGGGCAGACCGGTCTTCGTGGACTTTACCGCAAGCTGGTGCCTGAGCTGCCAGGTGAACGAACGCGTGGCGTTGCAACAGCCCCAGGTGCAACAGGCCTTCCGCGCGGCCAATGTCGCCCTGCTGCGCGCCGACTGGACGCGCCACGACGCGGCCATTACCCAGGCCTTGGCCGCGCTGGGCCGCAGCGGCGTTCCGGCCTATGCGCTCTACGCTCCCGGCCAGAGTGAACCGCGGCTCCTTCCCGAACTGCTGACCCCTGGCATGGTCACGGATGCGCTGAAGCGGCTGCCGAAGCCAGCTTCCTCTTCGGCGCGCTGAGAGCTTCGGCGGCCGGCAGAAGCAAAAGCAGGTTCTTCGACTTCGCTGTGCTCCGCTCAGAATGACAGCGAGGGTGGAGCGCCCAGAACACTACACAATCCGTGAAAATGCTCAGACCGGCTCTCCGGGCGTCCACCGCACCACCTGTACGCCAGGATCGACCAAGGCGGCCAGTTGGTCCGGCGTCCCTTTCAGCGGCGGAAAGGTTCCAAAGTGCAGCGGAAGAACGGTCTGCGGCTGCAAGAGGCGCACGGCCAGCGCCGCCTCCTTCGGTCCCATGGTGTAATGGCCTCCGATGGGCAGCATCGCCACCTCGGGCCGGTACAGCTCGTGAATCAGCTTCATGTCCCCGAAGACGGCGGTGTCGCCGGCGTGGTAGAGGACCGGGCCATCGGCGATGGTCAGCACAAATCCCGCCGCGACGCCCACATAATGGGTTCCCTGTTCATCCTGCGCTGAGGAGGAGTGCTTTGCCTCGACCATGGTGGCCGCCACCTCGTCCAGTTGCGCCGTTCCGCCCAGATTCATTCCGATCGTGTGTGTGGCGCCCCGGCTGGTAAGATAGCCCGCCAGCTCGTGCATGGCCACCACGGTGGAATGGTGCCGCGCGGCTACCGGCACAACATCGGCGATGTGGTCCATATGGCCGTGGGTCGCAAGAATGTAGTGAATCTTCTCCGGCAGATGAAATTCCTTGGGGTAGGCGGGATTCTGTGCAATGAACGGGTCAATGAGGATGTTCGTGCCCTGGGCAGTTTCCACCAGCACGGTTGCATGTCCCAGCCAGGTGATGCGCGTTCCCTTGAATGGCATTGGGGTTTCTCCTTCCCTCTACAGCGAATCAAGAAGCGGCGGATCAAGGCGCGACGCGGCGGATGGGAAATCAAGCGACGGCGGCTTGAACCGTCCCTGGCCTCGACCGTGTTTCCTTGTTCAGACTGTCTCGCCTCAGGGCTGCCGCACCGCGTCCGGGGCCAACCGCGTTGCGTCTGGGCCCTACCGCGTAATAATAAGCTCCGAAATGCTGTCTTTGGCTAGGAACTGGCTGAAACCCGACCAGGCGGCGAAGAGGTGTTCGATGCCGCGGTTGGTGAAGGCGCGCTGGATGGGAAACTGCGGGACTGGCTGCACCTCGACCTCATCGCCATCGGTAACCAAGTAGCGGCAGTACGCCGTCGCATCACCCTGGCTCCGGGTGTGGAAGAAGGCCAGCACCTGCCCACCCGGATTCATCGCATCAAAGAGGCGCGCCACCACGGGCGTCACCATGGCTTCGGGCAGATAGTCGAGGGTGCTCCACAGCAAAACCACGTCGAACACGCGGCCGGAAAAGTTGAGCGACTGCGCGAGGAAACCCTCGACGTCCCAGACCGGGTTGCCCTCTTCGTCGAGGCCGGTCTGCCAGTTCCCCGTGCAGGCATCGTCCACCATATCGGCCAAGAAGATGCTGTGGCCCAGGCTGGTCAGGAAGTTGATGTTGGCCGGCGAGGTGTAGCCCACATCGAGCACACGAAGGCCGGAGTCGGCCTTAAGGCGCTTGCGCAGCACCGCCCAGCTCCCGGAGTGGCGCAAACTTTTGGGCCCGCTATGGGGTCCGGGGGGGGCAGAGGCAGAAGCGGATGGACCGATCTCCGGTTTTTTGTCGAACCAACGGCTGAGCACCCTCACCCCCCTTGCGGTCCAGTAAATGACACGTGACAGGCTGGCGAGCTGGCAAACCGCCTATTTGCCAACGGCTGGCGGTGCGATGGCGCCATCATGTCCCTTGGAGACGCCCTGCGTCAGATCCACCTTGCCGCGAAAGACGGCATTGTCCTCCACCGCCAGGCGGAGGGCGCAGACGTCGCCTTCAACGGCGCAACCAGCGCGCAGCTCGACGCGGCCGCTGGCAATGATATTGCCCTGTACACGGCCCATAATCAGAATGTCTTTGGCGGCAAGATCGGCGACGACGGTGGCATTGGGGCCGATGGTCAACCGGCTCTCCGAGAGGTTTACCGACCCCTCCACCCGCCCATCCACGATCATGTCTTCACTGCCCTTCACTTCGCCGCTAATCACGATAGTCTTGCCAATGCGCGCTGGAACATTTTCAACTGCCATAGTGCGATTCCTTCCGGGCTCTTGCTGCAAGCCGCTCTGTGAGTCTGTAACCAGGTGCTGGCCGGGCCTGGCCGTCGCTCCCTGGGGGAGGCTCTGGCACAAAACCGTCTACTTCAGTCTACGGGATTTTCCGCCATGCAACAGGCTCTGACCGAACTATACGCAACCTGGAGCGCCCTTGCTTCAATCCAGACGTGGCCAAAAGGCAGCTTTGCGTCCAATAAACAGCACTGGCGCGTCCAATAAAAAAGGAGTTCCGCTTGCGATTCAGGAACGGATCGAGCCCGCTAGAGCGGTTCTCCAGTTGCTGTGGAAGGAAATCACTGCTGCCGAGTGGCTTTTTCCTTTCCGGGGTCCCCGGCGACAGGCCTTCGTCGCTGGGGTGGTCTCCGGGGTCCCCACGGACAGGTCGTCGTTCGTGGGGTGGAAGTAAAAGCCACCTTGCACGATACTCGAAACTCCACGTTGACTGGAGAACCGCTCTAAACTGGAGATTATGCGTAGATTTTTACCGCTTTTATTGTTCTTTCCCCTGGCCGGCTTGGCATTAGGGCAGCCTGCCTCCGCGGCTCTCACGCCCACCCAGGCCCAGGCGCTGGAGCAGCGGGCGCTGGCCACGGAACTGCACACCGTCCAGGAGACGAGCCACCCCATGCGTTACCGGCTGCGCAAATCCAGCCCGCGGCTGACCTCAACCAAGGAGATTGTTGAAACCCGCGACGGCGATGTGGCCCGTCTGCTGGCGCTCAACGACCAGCCGCTGAGCCCGGCCGATGAGCAGCGGGAAGAGGCTCGCCTCGACGCGCTGGCCAGCGACCCCGGCCGGCAGTGGCATCGCAAGCAGAGCGAGGAGGCCGACACCGGAATTGTCCTGAAGCTGTTGCGCATGTTGCCCCAGGCATTTCTTTACGAATACGCCGGTCCGGGCACAGGTTCCACCGGAGGCACAGGCTCCTCGGGAAAGGTGGAGCGATTCACCTTCCGCCCCAACCCCAGCTTCAGCCCGCCCGACCTGGAGACGCAGGCGCTGACCGCCCTAAGCGGCGAGATCTGGATCGACGCCGCCCAGGAGCGGGTGACGCGGCTGGAGGGCCATTTGCAGCGCGACACCGACTACGGCTGGGGCATCCTGGGCAAGTTGGACAAGGGAGGGTGGATTGTCATCGAGCAGGCCGACGTGGGCCATCGGCAGTGGCGGATCGTGCGCTTCCAGATGAAGATGAACCTGCGTGTGCTGTTCAAGGCCAGGAACTTCGACACCGTCGAGGAGATGACCCAGTACGCGCCCGTCGCCGCCGGGCTGGACTACCGGCAGGCGATTCAGCTGCTGCGCGCCGATGCGGGGAGCAGCGCCCAAGGCGGCCACTAAAGCGGTTCTCCAGTTGCCATGGAGGGAAACCACCACCCCTGAGTGGCTTTTCCCTCATGAAAAAGCCACCTTACACGGTTCTCGAAACTCTACATTATTGATTCGGCCCCATTGGAATGCGACACCGGTTTCCACCCTAACTGCAAAAACAAAGGCGCGGCGAGGGTGGAGCACCCAAATTTGTTTGATTCGTTCGGGCCGGATCAATAACTGGAGAACCGCTCTAAGAAGTTCAGCCTCAACGAAAAAGCGGCTCCATCCCTTCGGATGGAGCCGCTTGGCTTAGGGGTAAACCAGCTTTACTTGGCGTTGGCGACCACGGCGAAGACGATCACCAGCGTGAACAGGGTGAGCGACTCCATGAAGGCCAGGCCGAGCACCAGGAAGAGCATGATGCCGGCGCGGGCGCCGGGGTTGCGGGCCAGAGCTTCGGTGGCCGAAGCGGTTGCCCTGCCCTGGCCGAGGCCGCAGAGGCCAGCGGCCAATGCCATGCCGATGCCGGCGCCGATCGGCACCAGGTTGACAGCGGTCGAGCCGCCATCCGCGAAGGCCGGAATGGCGAAGCAAAGAGCCGCCAAGGCCATGAATACATACTGAAGTTTGCGCATAGTTCTCCTGCTTCTCATGAAATTGGCCGCCAGTAGGTGGTTGAGGCTCACCGTGCTGGCCCCCTCACGCTGGCGGCCGTTCGTTTGCCCGGAGTGGAAGCGCTCTCCGGCGAATTTTTGCCCGTCCTGAACAAGACTCTTGCAATCTGGACGAGGCTCTTGAAACCAAAATCTCTAGTGCTCGTGCGCCACTGCCTGGGAGAGATAAATCATCGCCAGCAGCATGAAGACATAAGCCTGAATGAGCGAAACGGCGAAGTGCAGACCAAGAAAGATCGCCGGAATGGCCACCGGCACCAGCGAAAAGAAGACCAGGGTCACCAGATCGCTGGCCAGCATATTGGCATAAAGACGGATGGTGAGCGACATTACGCGGGCACAGTGGGAGATGATCTCGATGGGGAACAGCAGTGGAGCAAT
Source organism: Acidobacteriaceae bacterium (assembly GCA_003161045.1). GTDB lineage: Bacteria > Acidobacteriota > Terriglobia > Terriglobales > Acidobacteriaceae > Telmatobacter. The sequence continues at coordinate 4,235 of PMPH01000106.1, read as the reverse complement.
CCACCAAAGCGGGCCGGCAAAGTGCTTCATGTAACCGACAACTCCCTGTTCGCGAATGCCGTGGAAGTTGTAGTAGAGGAAGGTGAGCACCGCAATGCCCAGCGGCACTGAAGGCTGGGCGGTCGGCGTATTGACGCCCGGAATAAGTCCCAGAAGGTTGTTCAGCACCACGAAGAGCAAGATACAGGTGACGAAGGCCTGGAAGCGCTCGTAGCCGTGGCCGATGATCTGGTCCGCCTGGCCGCCGGTGAACTCGTGCACCATTTCCGCGATTTGCTGCGCCGGATTGGGCTTCTCCACCGACAGCGTCAGCCGCACGAGGATGAAAAAGACGATCAGGCCGCAGGCCACCAGCACTTCCAGTGCAAAGGTGTCGTTGATGGGAGCCGCGGGATGGGCAGGATGAATGCCAACGGCCTCGAAAAGCGAGGCCACGGCCCCGCCGAAAAGGTGGTTCAAGAAACGCGTTATCGCAAGAGATTCCGGCATCGATCGAAGAGTCTTTCTGTTTCCCGTATAGGCTGCACTTCACCCGAGTTGCACTGCAAGGGGACCGCTCATTCCCTGAGCAACCGCAGCGCCTCCCAGGCCGTGGCCACTAGAGCCAGGGCCAAACCGCACAAAAGGGCTATCACCGAACCATGGAAACACTTTAGGCTACCATAAATGGCCCCCGCAAAGACAAATAGTCTGAGAACAAAAAAAGCCAAAACCGTCACCGTGCCCCTGGGACTCTTCAGCTTGTCCATCCGGGCATTGATCAACTGGACCAGCCGCCGCCACTCCAGGATGCTGGCGGCCGAAATCACGGTCCCCACGGCCAGCATCAATGCGTTGCGCCAACCGGAGGCGATCAGCAGCACCAGGGCGGAAATCATCCCTAGAATCAGCGTGTTGCGAAAGGCCCGCCGGAGCAGGGCCTGGAGCTCCGCATCGCTGAGGCTGGCGAGAGGTTGGGTTTCTTCACTCATGGCTTCGTCCTGACTGCTGTCTTCTTGGCTCATGGCTTCGTTTTGCCGCTATCCTTCTCATCGGAGTTGCCGGCCTCATCGGGGCCGCCGGTCTCATTGGGGCCCTCGGTCAACTCCTCGTTTGCCGAATTGCTGGCGCTGGCCACTGCCAGCCGAACCACGTAGACCAGCCCCGAGATTCCGCCAAAAATGACCCCGGCAATGCCGATCCAATGCTGGTGCAGGCGGCTGTCAGCCCAAGCGCCGGCCAGCCATCCGATAAAGGCCGCCGAGGGCAGCAGAATCGCAATCTGCATCAGCTTTTCGGCCTCGACCAGCGCCCCAACCGCACTGGAGAGCTTGGTGCGTGGCTTGGTCTCCGGGATGGGGCGGTTGAAGGGCATCTTAGTGGTTATACACGATCAGCGCCCTCGAAGGCGAAAAGGCATTTGCGGCGCGGAGGCAGAGGAGCGAAAGCAGAGAGGTGATGAGTTCGGTTTTCCGAACCGGCCGGAACCGAGAGCGGGGATTTCAACCCCGGCGCCGGGATCGGCAGAGGCTCCGCTTTCAGCATGCAGCGATTTCGGCCCAGCGAAGATTTCAGTCTCGGTCGCGTGCCCGGCCGCCGTTCAGGCAGCGGACGATATACTGACAATTAATCTGTGACGGAGTTCACGTAAAAGGAAGACCAGAGTGTTCGATTCAGAATTTGAGCGCAGTCTCTTCGAGCTGCGCAAGGCAAAACTTGAAGAAATTGCAAAGCTGGGCCAGGCCGCTTATCCCAACCAGTTCCCTGCCTCGCACACCGTTCCTGAGGTGCGCGCCCAGTGGGGCGAGACGCAAGCCGAAGCCCTGGAAGCCAGCCGCGTGACGGTGGCNNTCATGGCCATCCGCGCCCAGGGCAAGGCGGGCTTCGCGACCCTGCAGCAAAACGGCCAGCGGCTGCAAATCTATGTCCGCAAGGACGCCGTCGGCGACGAGGGCTTTGCGCTCTATAAACTGCTCGACCTGGGCGACCACATCGGCGTCACGGGCTACCTCTTCCGCACCCGCACCGGCGAGCTAACCATTCACGTCGAGCGGCTGACCTTCCTGGCCAAGGCCATGCTGGCCTTGCCGGAGAAGTTTCACGGCCTGGCCGACGTTGAACTGCGCTACCGCCAGCGCTATGTGGACCTGTTCAGCAACCTCGAAGCCCGCGAGGTCTTCGTCAAGCGGGCGAAAACGCTGAAGGCGATGCGCCAGTTCTTCGACGAGCGCGGATTCCTCGAAGTCGAAACCCCGATGATGCAGCAGATTGCCGGCGGCGCGGCGGCCAAGCCCTTCAAAACCCACCACAACGCCCTCGATCTGGATCTGTTTCTGCGCATCGCGCCGGAGCTCTACTTGAAGCGGCTGGTGGTAGGCGGATTTGACCGGGTTTATGAGATCAACCGCAACTTCCGCAACGAGGGCATCAGCACCCAGCACAATCCCGAGTTCACGATGCTGGAGTTCTACCAGGCCTACGCCAACTATCACGACCTGATGGACCTGACCGAAGAGCTGATTGCGTTTGTGGCGCAGGAGGTGAACGGAACCACAATCACCGAGTTCGACGGCGTGGAGATTGACCTGGGGAAGTGGACGCGGCTGACCATGCGCGAGGCGATCCGCGAGTTCTGGCCGGAGGAAGCGGGAGCAAAGCCCGCTCTGACCGCCTTCGAGTCGGCGCCGGTCTTGCAGGCGCGGCTGCACGCGGCCATCGGTTCGCTGGAAAAGGCCGCTGGAGAGACAACCAGGCTCACCCCGGAGCGCCTTGCGGAGCTGAAAACGATTCACGACGCGGTCACCACCGTTTACTACGACTCGCTGAAGGGCGCGCCGCTGGGCAAGTCCATTTATCACCTCTTCGAGGCGGTCGTCGAGCCGTTTCTCATTCAGCCGCACATCATCTACGACTACCCGGTCGAGGTTTCTCCGCTCTCGAAGGCCAAGCCGGACGACCCGGCGCACGTCGAGCGTTTCGAGTTCTTCTGCGGCGGCTTCGAGCTGGGCAACGCCTTCAGCGAGTTGAACGATCCGGTCGANNCCGGTCGAGCAGAAGAAGCGCTTCGAAGACCAGCTCGCCCAGCGCGCCCAGGGCGCCGACGAGGCCCACCAGATGGACTCTGATTACGTGCGCGCGCTGGCCTATGGTCTGCCTCCCACCGGCGGCGAGGGCATCGGCATCGACCGGCTGGTGATGCTGCTGACCGGCTCGAAATCCATCCGGGACGTGATCCTGTTTCCGCTGATGAGGCCGGAGAAGCAGCATCCAGCTTCTAGCTCCTAGCTTCTAGCTAGTGGGTTGAAGCTACAAGCTTCGTGGATTTAGTTCAGAATTTGTACGCTTTTCAACCTTATCGGGGCGACCGCTCTACGGAATGTGCATCGCCCAGAGCGCAACCTGGCTTCTAGCTAAAAGCTAGAAGCTAGCAGCTAGGAGCTGTTTTTTTGAACATTCTCTTCGTCGGCGACATCTTCGGCAGCGCGGGACGCCGGATCGTGCGCGAGCACATCGGCCATCTGCGCGAGGCTCACAACGTCGAGTTGGTCGTCATCAACGCGGAGAACGCCGCTGGCGGCTTCGGGATTACGCCGCAGCTTGCCGAGGAGCTTTTCGACCTGGGCGCGGATGTTCTGACCACCGGCAACCACGTCTGGGACAAGCGCGAACTGATCGATTACTTCAATTCAGCGCCCGTCGACGGCCAGGAACGCGCACGCCGCGTGCTGCGGCCGGCAAATTTCCAGCCCGGTCTTCCCGGTCACGGCGTTTACGAGGGAACCACCCAGAGCGGCGTGGACTACGCGGTGATCGACCTGCAGGGCTGCGTCTTCATGAACACCACCAGCGACCCCTTCCACGCCGTCAACAATCTTCTGGCCGGTATCCGTGCCAAGGTCATCGTGGTGGACTTCCACGCCGAGGCCACCAGCGAAAAAGTGGCCATGGGCTGGCACCTGGATGGCCGCGTGACCGCCGTGCTGGGCACGCACACCCACGTTCCCACCGCCGACGAGCGCGTCTTGCCGGGGGGAACCGCCTACCAGACCGATG